>NZ_JBHIQP010000001.1:0-336620 GCF_042196625.1 Bartonella sp. AC535YNZD
TAAAACCTCAAAATTTATAGTGTCATCAAATATTATGCTTATCTCTAGATAAATACTGTGCATCTGTAAAAAAATATCCACCCTCATTTTAATAAATAAGGGTGGATATTTTGTTCTGTTTTCGTTGTTCGTATTATTTTATTTTCAGAGTAATTGCACCACCTATTCCCCAATGACCACCAGCACTCGTGGCAGAGAGATTAGAGCGGATTTTCCCGTTTTCAGATGTATAACCAGCACCAAGAGCAAATGCGGATTGTCCACGCCATGCGCCGCTACCAAATGAGACACTCAAAGATCCTGGCTCGTCGAAGTAACGTAGGTTGGATACTGCTAGACCAACGGCAGCTGCTTGCCTTGCCTCTTTGCGTACGCTCTTAATATCATAACTTAAAATATTAAACTTCATATCTGTATATTGGTTAGCCCGATCAACAGCACTATCAATAGCATCAATCCTGATATTATTTATCCGTTGATCTGTGTAGTGCTTCGATTCATCGAGAACAATTTTCATCTGTTCTTGGGTATAGTCATGGAGCTGACCGCCATTAACAGCTTCTTTCGAACCTTGTTCAATGCGACCATTGGCAACATTATCAATCATAACAGGTTCACTTTCATTCCCACCTTGTAGAGTGATCTTATTGGCCTTTTTACCATCAGCATCTTTATCATAGTTAACTGCCCCATCAGCAAGATTATTAACCGTGTTCTCAATATTATCAACTCTGTCTTCAATATTGAAAACCGTTTCACCAATATTCGTAACCGTAGTGGAAATATTGTCGACTCTGTTTTCAATATGTTTAATATCTTTTTCAACGCCAGTGATACGTTCGTTGGTCTCCCAAAGCTGTCCACCATTGACTGCATCTTTTGAACCTTCTGCAATTTTACCATCTGCTACATTGATAATCTTACTTGGTTGACCATCATGGCTAGCGTCATAAGCTTTTTTCTGCTCATTCCAATTTAAACCATTGGACGAGACATTGTTTTCAACATTTTGAATGCGGTCGTTTATCTTAGACATACTCTCACTTACGCCGTCAAAAGCACTGACAACGTCATGATAATCCTTCTTTTCACTAGAGCTCCCGTCAACCTTGAATTGTGCTATCTTGAAAGTAGGAGCAGTCCATTCTCCATTATTATAGCCAGCGCCACCACCAAAATACGCAGCCAATTGGTTGCTCATAAGATAAAGTTGCGAACCATTTACTGCATCGGTTGAATCTTCAGTAATATCTCCATTGGCAAGAAATTTAATTTTGCTATTGGCTTTTCCCTCTCCATGCTGTGCCACAAATGCCTGCTCATCATTACTCCACAATAGAGAATCTTTAGAAACACCCTCTATTTTCTGAGTAAATTCATTGGCTACATGTGTTAAGCGGCTATTCACATTGTTGATATTGTCATCAAGCCCTATCAAAGCGTCACCAACATTATTATGGTCTTTAGATACTGCTACGCCATCTTCAGAAATGCGCGATAAATGATAGAGCGGACCGAATAAAATACCGTCGCTAAATTCTGCATTCCCACCCAAAATGTTTGCTACATCTCGAGATATTTTTTCAATCTGCCTACCATTGATCGCATCATGCGAATCTTCAGCAATTTTTCCATCTTTAACATTATGGAGGGAAACTGGTGCTGTAGTCTTATCACCACCCAAAGTTATGCTATTATAATTAACGGTATCGTTTTCTTTATCATAAAGAACTGCAGCAGCACTTGTAAGCTTAATATCATTAGAAATCTTCTCTATACTTTTATCAAGCTGAGCTTTGTTAACAGCTTCATTACCATTCACAGCTGTCTTTACGCCAGAAATTATCCTATCGTTGCCTGCATTATTTGCAACATTAATTTCTGTACCCCCCGTTGTCACACCAACGGTAATAGTACCTGCATCTCCTTCCTGCTTAACAAGGCTGTTTTTTGTCGCATTCGTAATCTGATTTTGGATATTCGTGATAGAAGTATCAACAGCATTAAAAGCAGAACCAACATCATTATGAGAATTACCCTGAATTGTGTAAGTTGGTGCTTTACCATTAGATACATCTGCACCACCACCAAAATATTGTGATATATTTTGACTTACACCTGCAACGTCGCGATTAACCTGCTCCAACTGAGCAAAATTCACTGCATCATCAGGTTCTTCCCCAGCTGCCACTCCTGTAATCTGCTTATTGCCAGCATCAATGCCATCCACAGTTATTTTAGCCCCATCAGCAAACAAAATGCCATCATCACTGATAGAGCTTCTCCCAGCGGTAACTCGTTCCACTGTAATATTATTAGCTAGATCAAATGTTACATTATTGTTTTCCTCACCTTTTGTAATCTTAAGATTGTCACTTGCAGCCGACAAATCTACAGTATCTTGTACACCAACAGCTTTAGCATTTTTACCCCCAACAGATAGTGTCCAACCTTGGTCTACGTATTTTTGCAATGATTTTAACTGTGCAACATTAACGGCATCAGTGTCGCCACTACCAGCTGCCACTCCTACAATCTGGCGCGTTTTTTCTGATTTAGCATCACCAACACTTACTGCACCTAGTGTACTCGCCCATATCATGTCGTCAGAATCTGAAGGGCCTTTAGTTAAAGAATTATAACCGATAGCGCCCGCAGCAACATCAGCCACAGACTCGCTCCCAAGAGCAACGCCTAAATTTATCGTCGTTTTTGAATAAGCACCAAAAGCTATAGATTCCTCACTGTCCGCCTTAGCACGATGTCCAATAGCAATTGATTCTTCGCCCGTCGCTATTGTACGGCCCTCAGTAGGAATCGGCTTACTACCACTTCTACCTTCACCACCTATTGCGATACTTTTTTTACCTACAGCGTACGCCAAATGACCTACAGCAACAGTAAAGCTATTATCCACCTGCGCGCCATAACCAACAGCAACCGAATCTGGAGCGTTTACTATTATCTTGGCACCAAGAGCAACAATATCACTCTTTCCATGGAGTTTTTCAGCCTTTGTTATATCATTACCAAATATGACATTAGTACCCTCTACGTCACGTTGCAGTCCGGTATCACGCTGCATTCTAGTCATAGAGTCATTACGCAAAGGATTCAATGCATCAATAATCGCTGTATTCTCACCATTCTGTACACTGATAATCGATTTTTTATATTGCCAGCCTGCATCTAATGTCCTTTCAGATGAATTTTTACCATCTGCCCTCAAAACATTCACAATAGGATCATCATTACTTATAGCAGAAAGGGTTTTGGTTAAAAAATTTACATAGTTATCGGAAGCGTTAACTTTTGGCATCATTGCTACATTCAATGCTGTTAAATAATTTTCCTTATCACCATCATAGTAATCATACGCAGAGATAATGCTTTGCGGATAAACCACGGCAGCATTCTTCACATTTTCAAGAGATGCTTTTGTTAAATCGAAATTTGCTGAAAAAACAGGAGCAGCATTCGATAAAAACAAGGCAACCGCAGTTCCCAACGAAGCTACTTTAAACAATGATGATCGACGATGTGAGCGAGAAAAACTCAAATCACGCAGATTTTGTGTAGTATATAATTTTTTCATAATACCCCCCTTCATAATAATAGATTAAAAACACAAAAAAGGTATGATCTAGAGCTCTAAAGCTTTCCTATTTCCCTTGCGTGTTCCTACTTTTACAGCGTGTTTTAGGACATCAATAAAATTAAGACGTAAGCTTTTGTTTCTGCAGCGACTTTAAAGAGTAATTAGGGGTAGGTTCATGAAAGTCAATTTAAGGAAGGTAAAAAAATACTTAATATTAGAATAGCTTTCGTTTTTTCTATCAAAGGTTGTGTATCGTTTTTTAGCTTTGATCTCTTTGAAAGAGATATAATTTTTGTGCCTATTGATCATCCGCTTAGGCATCAGTTTATTTTTCGTGAATAAGATTTTTTTATTTCATTAGAGGATTTATGAAAGCTTTTTACTAAAATGCACCATTTATATTCTTACTAATGGTAATGTATCTCGTTGCTGTATCCTGTTTTACAAAAATACTCACTGCTACTTGTTCTTTTATTCCCTTCAGTTGTGAAAAATTCACTGCATCAGTATTGCTAGTTCCTTCTACAACATTTTTTACTTGCCGCATTAATATTACCGGTGGTTATTTGCAGGCCATCAGTAATTACTAAGCCTGTTGCATCGACTTTTGTTTTCTCTCCTAATGTTATGCTTTTCAATGATATATCATTAGCCAAACCAAATATGAGCTTATTTTCATCGTCCTCATCTCTTTTAACCGTGAAGTTACTTCCTCCAGATGAAAAATTTATTGTACTATCTAGCACCCATATCTTTAGCTTCCTCACCAGAAATAGACAGTTTCCAACCTTTTTTCTTACGACTTCTTCTAAATCCTGCAATTGTCTAAGGTTCATTGCATCGGCAGGTTTGCTACCAGCTGCTACACCTATAATTTTTCGCGTTATGTTCTTACTAGGAACACCAATACTTATTGCAACTTTCATACTTTTCCATTGAGATTCAGTGTTTTTAGCCGGTCCTTGCAGAAGAGACGTATACCCAAAAACGCCATCAGCCCTACCGGACACAGAGTTGTCTCCAATAGCCCCCATCAACCGTCACTTTAGAATAGGAATCTAAAGCGATACTTCCAACCCCATTTGCTTTTGAATAGAAACCCATAGAAATAGCTTCTTGAGCAAATGCATATACACGGGTGACCAAGTGAAATCGAACCATATTCTAAAGTTTTAGAAAAAGTTCCCACTACTGTTGAATAATCACTCTTCGCAAGTTGTATAATCATTTTCCCCGTATTCGCTCTTCTTATTATATTCACCACCTATTGCGATCTGCTTTTCTCTAAAGCGTGAGCCATATTGCATACAGCAACGCTCCATTCTTTTTCCGTTTGCGCTCCACTATCTAAAGCAATACTTATGTTTGGAGTACGTTGCATATCTGTAGATCGTTTCATTATAAAGCATACGTTTAAAACTATACGAAAAAAAAGCTAAAACTGTCTCATTTTATAAAGGGTATATTCGTATTTACATTGCGTGAAGCATTTTAACAAATAAAAATAATAGCAATCAATTTTTTGAATCTTTACCACTAAGGTCTTTTATTCTCAACAAAAGTTGTCATAGGCTTTTTATATTCGGATTTTATATAATTACGGGTGTTTTATACATTTAGAATAGCTTTAGAGAGCTCTGGAAAAAAGTAAAAAAATTGCCCTTTTCTTAAATAAGAAAAAGGCAAATCAATTTTATGGATTTAGTCGTTTATTAGTTGAGTATCACATTAACTCCTGCACTTATACCCCAGTGACCTCCAGAAGTGGTAATTGACAAGTTGGAACCAATATAACCGTTCTCTGAAGTATAACCTGTACCAAAAGCAAAAGCAGATTGACTACGCCATAAACCACTACCAAATGCGATAGTTAATTTTCCAGGGATATCACTATAGCGTAAACTAGATACCGCTAAACCAACAGCTGCTGCCTGTCTTGCCTCTTTTCGAACATCCTCAACAACATAACTTAATGTCGAAACCTTCATATCCGTATATGAATTAGCCCCACTAACGCCATCTTTTACAAGATGAGAAATTTGCTCATCCGTATACTTATTGGCACTTTCAAGCACAAAATCCATCTTATCTTTTAATTGACCGCCATTAACCGCTTCTTTCGAATCTTTTTTAATCTTTCCATCGGCTACATTGTCTATTAATACTGGAGAACTGTCATCTACACCAACTAATGTAACTTTATTGGTCTTTTTGCCCGTTTTTTTATCTTTATCATATTGTACAGATCCCTCCGTAACTTTATTTTCAATATCCTTGACCTGATCTGTAATCATCTGCTGAGTTTCCCAAAGCTGTCCTCCATTCACTGCTTCTTTTGAATCTCTGTCTACCTTACCATTCGCTACATTGATAATCTTACTTGGACTCTTAACACCCTGAGAATCAACATGAGATGCATCATAGCTTCCTTTTTCTTTATTCCAATTCAGACTATTCGAAGAGGTATCCTTTTCAACTTCTTTTATACGATCGTTGATATTGCTCATGCTGTCATTAACAACATCAAATGCTTCAGAGACACTATTACGCTCCTCTTTATCACCTTTCGTACCATCCTTATTAAAGACCTGAACGTAGAATTTTGGTCCTTGCCAGTTTCCTTCCTTATCATAACCAGATCCTCCACCAAAATATGAGGCAAATGTCTGTTGAAGAGTATAAATCTGACCACCATTAATCGCATCCGTAGAATCTTCTGATATCTTTCCTTTCGCAAGGAACGTGATCTTGCTGTTTTTCTTTTTACCTTCTTCTTCATGCTGTGCTACAAACGCACCTGCATCATCACTCCACAACAACGCATTTTGCTCAATGTTGTCTGAAATCTCATTATGAAGATTCTTGAAAACCTTATTTACACCGGAAAACGCGGCTGCAATGCTATCATAATCTTCCTCTACAAAGCTTCCATCTTCTTGAAAAGTCATTATCTTGAAACCTGGAAGAACCCAGCCATCACCATCATACTTAGCATCACCACCAAAATACTTTGCTAGCGACTGATTCAGATCATAAATCTGCCCGCCATTAACCGCATCACTCGAGCCTGATACTATAGAGCCAGCAGCAAGTGATGTGATCTTGCTTGCTTTTCTGTCATCACCTTCCCCATGCAGAGCGACAAAAGCTTTTTCACCATCGCTCCAAGATAAAGAATCTTGTGCAACTCCCTCTGAGATCTCCTTAATGCGAGCGTTAACATTTTTGATATTCTCATCAAGCCCTTTAAAAGCAGAACCAACATCGCTATGCGGTTTATCTGTTACAACACCTTTTTCATCAATATTCGATAATTTATACTCTGGTACTTTAAAGTTTTTTCCATCAAAGGATACATTTCCACCTAAAATTTTTGATAAATTCTCAGTGATTGTATGAATCTGACTACCATTAACAGCATCTGTCGAACTTGTGCTAAGATCACCAGATGTAACACCCGTTACCTTTTTATTTCCAGCATCAATACCACCGGTGGTTATTTTCGGACCATCAGTAATTACTAAGCCTGTGGCATCGAAGGTATTTTTACCTATCTTTACGCTCTCCAGTGCAATATCCTTAGCTAAATCAAATTTTATATTATTGTCATTTCCGCCCTTTGTAATATTTAGGTTGCTACTTCCAGCAGAAAAATCTACTCCGCTATTCATGAGAACAGTGGTAGCATTTTTATCTCCAACAGAGAGTTTCCAACCGTTTTGTCTTACAACTTTTTCTAAGTCCTGCAACTGTCTAAGGTTCACTGCATCGGTAATATTAGAACCAGCAGCTACGCCTGTAATTTGTCTGGTTATACCCTTACTATAATCACCAACACTAACTGAGCCCCGCGTACTTTTCCATTGCGCCTCGATGTTTGTTGCAGGCCCCTGTAACAAAGAAGTGTAGCCAAACTCACCAGCAGCCCTATCGGATATAGAATCGCTTCCTAGAGCAACACCTCCCGCAACCGTCACATTAGATCTAGCGCCTATAGCAACTCCCTGCGGCGCCCGCTCCTTTGCGTATGCATTGTATCCCATAGCAATCGCTTCATTTGCATAACTATGTGCTTTACTACCGAAGGCTATTGAAAAATCACCAAATGAAACTGTTCTCTCTTTTTCATCAGAACTATCGGTTAGAGAAGAGCCGATTGCAATGCTATTTTTAGTATTTCTACTACTACCAGCTAAAGCAGTTAAGCCGATAGCAATCCCTTGGTCAGCCTTCGTCTGCGCTACCTGCCCGAAAACAATAGCATCATGCGCTTCTCCCTGAGCTCGTTCACCATAAACAAGAGGATTACCCAAATCCTGCTTGCTAGTTATCTGATCTCCCTTTACAACTCTTGGAGTTAAATCTGCTCTTGTTATTTTTTTACTTCCAGCATTCATATCAATTGAACGTATCGAATCGCTGGCTTCTGGCAAAACATTCACTATAGGACTATAATCACTTACACCAGTAAGAGTTTTAGTTAAAAAATTTGCATAGTCTTCAGAATTATTCAAACCAGCAACAGAGAGAATGCTTTGTAGATAAGACACGCCGGCACTTTTTACACCTTCAA
This sequence comes from Bartonella sp. AC535YNZD, assembly GCF_042196625.1. NCBI lineage: Bacteria > Pseudomonadati > Pseudomonadota > Alphaproteobacteria > Hyphomicrobiales > Bartonellaceae > Bartonella > Bartonella sp. AC535YNZD. Next base: position 8,172 of record NZ_JBHIQP010000001.1, read on the forward strand.
GAAACGTGTTTCTAAAATCAGGATTTGCTGAAAAAACAGGTGTAACATTCGATAAGAATGTAGCCGCTGTAGCCAACGAAAGAACTTTAACAAAAGAAAAACGAGAAAATTTTAAATCGCTCCCTGCTAATTTTGTATATAATTTTTTCATAGTGAACTCCCCAATGAAAGAAATAACTATAAACACAAAAAAGACACATTTAAACGCTATACAGTCTTTTAAAGTTGTTTTTTCTAAACGTATTCAAAAAATTTAGTACCTGACTGAAAAGATAAAGAAGTTGTTTTTTAAGATTAATACGTTTTGCTCTTTTACATTTTCTAAGAAAGTAAATTTTTGGTGACTGGTTTTTTAACCTTTAAACTTATTGGTTGTTTTTTGCAAGGGGTAGAGTAATTTAGCGTATTGTTTTATAACTTCTTCCAGTAAAGTTGGAATACATTTGAATGTATAATTTTATCTTAGTAGAAAACTTTTTAATAGATTTGTAGAGAGCAAAAGTTTTTTATCTGTAGAGTGCTACAGATTTTTTAGATTTAAAAATTAAAAAAGAAAATAATGAACTTATAATTTATGAAAGAACTCATTATCTTATTTTGAAATAAGAAGTTCATTTTGTTGAAAGTGTATAGGTTTTTTTCTGTTTTTTAAACCTGTATTTATTATTATAGCGCTTATCAATTTGTATACATGTATTTTTACATACGTAACAACAATTCACCCCTGCCTCATGAGACAGGGGTGAAAAGGAATTTTTATATATTTTGTTTATTATCAATTCAATGTCATATTGAATCCCGCACCTACACCCCAGTGACCTCCAGAAGTTGTTGCGGATATGTTAGAACGGTATTTTCCATTTTCCGAGGTGTAACCTGCACCAAAGGCAAATGCAGACTGACTACGCCATAAACCAGTACCAAATCCAACGCTTAATTTTCCAGGTGTATCATTGTAGCGCAAGTTAGAAACCGCTAGCCCAATAGCCGCTGCTTGTCTAGCCTCTTTTTTCACATTCTCAATGCTGTAGTTTAAAACGTCAAACCTCATATCTGTATATTGTTTAGCCCGATCAACAGCATCATCAATCGCATCAATCTTAATATTATTAACCCGTTGATCTGTATACTGCTTGGATTGATCAAGAATAATCTTCATCTGTTCTTGAGTATAATCATGGAGTTGACCACCATTTACAGCCTCTTTCGAACCTTTTTCAATTTTACCATCAGAGACATTATCAATCAGAACAGGTTCACTGGCATCCCCCCCCGCTAATGTGATTTTATTGGTTTTTTTGCCGTTTTCATCTCTATCATAACGAACAGCATCCTCTTCAATGTTGTCAACTCTATTATTGATGTTATCAACTTTGGCATCAATATTGATAACTGTATCACCAATATCAGCAATCGTATTGGAAATGTTATCAACTCTGTTGGTAAGATGCTGAACATCTTTTTCAACACCAGTGATACGTTCATTGGTTTCCCAAAGTTGTCCACCATTAACCGCATCTTTCGAACCTTTTTCAACTTTACCATCGGCTACATTGATAATCTTACTTGGTTGACCATCATGGTTAGCGTCATAGGCTCCTTTCTCCTTATTCCAGTGTAGAACATCTGAATCAACCTTGTTGATGACATCATTAATACGGTTATTTATGTTTACCATACCGCCATTAACACCACCAATCGCCTCAGCAACATTATGGTGCTCTTTCTCAACAGTTGTACCATCAGCATTGACTTGAACAATCTTAAAAGTAGGATCTGTCCATTTGCCATTCTCATATTTGGCACCGCCACCAAAATAATTAGCAAGCTTGTTGCTCATGAGATAAAGCTGGTTCCCTGTAATGGCATCCGTTGAACCTTCGGCAATCTCACCATCCAAAAGATATTTCAATTTGCTCTTTGTTTTCTGCCCATCTTTTTCATGACGTGCAACAAATGCTTCTTCATCATCATCCCACAGTAAAGCATCTTTAGAGAAATCTTCAATTTTCTGATTAAACTCATTGGATACATTCGTTAAGCGTTGATTCACATCTTGAACATTTTTATCAAGACCTGTTAAAGCATCACCAACATTGTAAAAATTAGCCTTCCCTACTTCACCACCTACAATAGCGGATAAAGTATATTTCAGCCCTTCAAAAGCACCGTTAATAAACTTTGCACCACCGCCAAAAAACTTTGCAATATCTGCTGATATTTTATTAATCTGACTACCATTGATTGCATCGTTGGAATTTTCAGAAATGCTACCATTTTTCACGTTACGAAGAGCAACTGGTCCGTTGTTCTTATCGCCGCCCAAAGTTACACTACCGTAATTAACACTATTATCGTCATTCTTATCATAAAGAACCGCAGTAGCAGTTACTGTCTCAATATCTTTCGTAATATCCTTTATGCTTTTATCCAGTTGGTCTTTGTTAACAGCTTCATCGCCCTTCTCTGCTGCCTTAACACCAGAAATAGAACGCGCTACACCAGCATATCCCGCAATATTGATCTCAGTACCAGCTGTATCCTTACCAATAGTAATAACACCTGATGCACCTCCATCTTGCTTAACAAGACTATTTTTTACCACATCAGAAATCTTATCATCAATCTTATGGATAGAAATATTCACACCCGTAAACGCATCTGTAACATTATCATATGCCGTTCCATCAATAAGGAAAGCTGGTTTTATACCTTCAAGTACATCTGTACTACCACCAAAATATTTCGATGTATTTTGAGCAACTGTTTTGAGATCATTGTTAACAGTAGTAATATTCTTATTCGTAGCAAAAAGCTGTGAACCATTTACTGCTTCTTTTGATGCTTGAGAGATTTCTCCATCTTTTATACCAGAAAGTGTTCTTTCTTGCTTATCTTTATTTACAAGGCTGATTTCAGTACCACCGGTTGCTTTACCCACAGTAATAAGACCATCTTCTCCCTCCTGTTTTACAAGGCTATTTTCTGTTACATTATTAATCTGATTATAGATATCCGTAATAGAATTATCGACACCTTCAAAAGCATCAGCGACATTATGATGCTTTTTCTCAACAATAGTGCCATCCTCATTACGCTGAGAAACTTTGAAAGTAGGATCGCTCCACTCTCCATTCTCATAGCGAGCACCACCGCCAAAATAATTTGCAATCTTATCGCCCATCTTATAAAGTTGAGAACCATTTATTGCATCTGTTGAATCTCCTGAAATATCGCCATTCGCAAGGAACTTAATCTTACTATCTATCTTCTGTCCATCTTTTTCATGAAGTGCAACAAATGCACTCTCAGAACTGCTCCACAATAAAGCATCTTTAGAGAGACCCTGAATTTCCTCAGTAAAATTATTGACTACATGTGTTAAACGACTATTCACATTTTTGACATTCGCATCAAGCCCTGTCAAAGCATCACCAACATTTTCAAAGGTTTTCTGTTCTACGCTACCATCTGCAGAAACGGTAGATAGATTATATCTAGGGCCTACAAAAGCACCATCCTGAAATGCTGCATCCCCACCAAAGAATTTTGCAACATCTCCAGATATCTTTGTGACCTGACTACCATTTATCGCTTCTGTTGAATCTTCTGAAATCTTTCCATTTTTCACACCTGCAATGGTTCGCTCTCCCTCAGTACCTGTAATATCAATTTTCGTACCGCCTTTTTCTTTACCAATGGTAATAAGCTTCTGATCTTCTTTCCATTTAACAAGACTGCTTTCTGTTACATTATTAATCTGACTATAAATATCTGTGATAGAAGTATCAACAGCAGCGAAAGCATCCGTTACATTGTCGTGTTTTGTCTTCTGAACAGTAAATGTTGGTTTGATACCATTAAGTATATCTGTCTCCTCACCACCAAAAAAATCCACTATATTAGTAATATAACTAAACAGTTGATGGCCATTTATTGCTTCTGTTGAATCGGAACTGACTTTTCCAACTGCAACGCCAGAAATAATTCGATCTCTGCCTTCAGAGTTCGCAATATTGATTTCGATACCTTCTTTTTCAGCACCAATGGTAATATTTTTTTTACTTTTACTCCATTTAACAAGACTATTGCCTTCTATCTCAAACTTCATTTTATATAATTGTGAAAGATTAACAGCATCATGCTCATTGCTACCATCTGCGACTCCTGTAATTTTTGTATTGGCGGCATGAATACCACCCTTGGTCATGTTTGGACCATCCTTGATCATGAAACCGGCATTACTCATTCTGCTATCCCCTGTTTCTACACGACCAACTTTAATATATTCGCTTAAATCAAACTTTACTTTATTGTTATCACCTCTGGTAATTTTTATATTTGTGTTCTCACTCTCATTATTATCATCGTCTTTATGCTTAACTGCAACAAACTTTACTGTACTTCCTGCTTCAACATCTGTAGCTTCTCCGTCTTCAACAGAAAGCTTCCAACCCGTTTTAATTCCCGCTGTAACATCTTTCAGCTGCTTAAAATTCACAGCATCAGTATCATCAGTTCCGTTAGCAACTTTTGTGATTTTTTTATTGTAAGCATCAATACCATCAACAGTTATGCTTGGTCCTCCATCAACAAACTTGAAGCCATCGTTGCTCATAATGCTGTTGCCTGTCGTAACACTCGTGAGCTTAATCTGATCATTCAAAGAAAATGTGACTTTGTTATTATCTTTTACAATTTTGATATTTTTGCTTCCATCATCACTCGCACCCGCAACAAGATCTACTGTACTCCCAGCTTTAACATCTGTAGCATTGCTACCATCAACAGAAAGTTTCCAGCCATTTTCTGCAAGTGTTTTTACATCTTTCAGCTGTTTATAATTCACCGCATCTGTATCTTTTTCCCCCTTAGTTACTCCTGTAATTTTTTTATCACCAGCATTAATACCATTTAAAGTTATGCTTGGTCCATTACCATCAATAAACGTAAAGCCATCGTTGTTCATAATGCTGTTGCCTGTCGTAACACTCGTCAACTTAAGAGTATCACTCAAAGAAAATGTAACTTTATTACTGTCTTTTGCAATTTTTATATTTTTGCTTCCGTCCTCACCCACAGCCGCAACAAGATCTACTGTACTCCCAGCTTTAACATCTGTAGAATTGTTCCCATCAACAGAAAGTTTCCAGCCTCCTGCCTCTGATATCATTCCTTCTATTTTTTTAAGCTGTGAAAAATTGACAGCATCGGTATCTTCTTCCCCTGCCGCTACCCCTTTAATCGTTTTATTACCAGCATGAATGCCTTGAACAGTTATGCTCGGTCCATTACCCTCAGTAAAACCAAAGCCAACAGCACTCATAACGCTTTCTCCTGCTGTGACAGTCATTACCTGAATATCATCAGCTAGATCAAACGTGACATTGTGATCACTATCTTTTTCGATCTTGATATTTTTTGTGCCGTCATTGTCAGCTGACTGAAAATTTACTGTACCATTTGGACCAATAGCCGTAGCATCTCCACCGTTAACAGCAAGCTGCCAACTTGTTTTGGTTGCCTCTTGTACAGCTTTCAGCTGTTTATAATTTACAGCATCAGTATCTTTTTCCCCATCTGCTACGTTTGTGATCTTTTGCTTGGCTGCATCAATACCATTCGCAGTTATGCTTGGTCCTCCATTAACAAACTTAAAGCCCTCATCACTCATAGTACTGTTGCCTGTCGTGACAGTCGTTAGCTTAATCTGATCATTTAAAGAAAATGTAACTTTATTGTCGTTATCTTTTTTAATCGTGATATTTTTACTGTTTATCCCCCTAGTCTCACCAGCAATAAGATCTACTGTACTACCAGCTTTAACATCTGTAGAATCGTTACCATCAACAGAAAGTTTCCAGCCTTTTTCTGCAACTGTTTTTACCTCTTTCAGCTGTTTATAATTGACAGCATCGGTGTCTTCTTCACCATCTGCCACATTTGTAATCTGTTTATCGCCAGCATCAATACCATCTAGAATCATTTTTGGCCCATTTTCAATAATAAAGCCATCATCACTCATAGAGCTTTGTCCTGTAGTGACTTTTGTCAATTTAAGAGTATCACTCAAAGTAAATTCAATTTTATGCTTATTATCTACAGTGTTTCTTTCAATCTTTAAGTTATCTTTTCCTACTTTTGTATCTTTCACTGAAAAATCTATTGTACTACCTGGATTCACGTCTGTAGGATTTGCATCATTAGCAGAAAGTTTCCAAGCTCCTGAAACTAAATCTTTCATGGCTTTTAGTTGCGCCACGTTTACCGCATCAGTATCTTCACTTCCAGCTGCAACCCCTGTAATTTGTCGTGTTAGCGTACCATTACCACGTCCACCAACTTCACCAACGCTAAAAGCTCCTGTTGTGCTTTTCCATGCTATACCAGTTTTTGTTGTCCCTTTATCCGTTGCAGGATCATAACCAGCAACATTCTTGTTTCTATCAGAGATAGATCCTCCACCTACAGCAACACCATCCTTAACAAGCACCTGTGAATTTACACCAATGGCAACCGAATCTTCTGTTTCAGCATAAGCTTGCGTACCTATAGCTATCGCATTTTCAGCATTCGCGATTACTTTTCTGTTAGGATTATTTTCTTCAGTTCTGTCAGAGCGCCTGCCCCCTATTGCAATAGCACCTGACCCCAAAGCTTCAGCATCTGTACCTATAGCAATCGCATAATTACTTTCTGCCTTTACCTTTGTACCTAAAGCAACACTATTTGTACCTAATGCAGTTGCAAGCCCTCCAATAGCAACTGAAGATTTCCCCGATGCCTCTGAACCAACACCCATAGCAACACTTGCTATACCTCCTGCAAGTGCGGAAACACCAAAGGCTTGTGCACCCCCTGCCTTTGCTGTCGCGCCTGCACCAAATACGGTTGAATAATTACCCGTTGCAGAAGAGCCACATCCAGTAGCAAAAGAATAAATACCAAAAGCCTCAGGCTTAGCGTCAACAATACCACCAGTCGGTGCCCCCATATAACCACCTAAAATTCTACCATTACGGCTAACCGTGTATCCATCACCCGCCCAAATAAGCTGTTCAGTGGTCGTACCATAAGGTTCACGACCTCCAAAAACTTTCTCACCAACAAATCTGTCATATTGTTGCTCTGCAGTTATTCGTCTATCATCGATAATTGTCTGCTGTTGCTTACCGCCACGACCAATAACATTATCTGCACCACAGAAATCATCATCACCCGCAAAAACAATACTCCCATGACTACCATATGGATACAAGACATCACCACCATTTGTGCTTTGAACCGTTTGTCCTGTTATCGCAAGGTTCGCTGCGAAAACGGGAGAAACACTCGATAAGAGTGTCGCCATTACCGTACTAAGAGAGACAACTTTAATTAAATTTGGTGTGGAACATTTTTTCTTCATAAGAACCTCCTCCAACAGAGTTCAACATCATTACAACGCGCGGAAACACTCATGGCAAAACCCTCAGTTTGCGCACTTCAAAAACCAATAAATCAAGACAAAACCCTCCCCCTACGATACCGCTATTTTTACGGCATCGCCCTAAAATCTTTGCAACAACATCGAATCTAGAAAAGTCCCCAACCCTTTTAGCTAGAGGGATTCAAGCTAAAAAATAAATAAAAACACAAAACTTTGAAAATATACCGTTCTCTCCATTCAAAAATACTGCGATTTATCTCTTAACAAAAATAGTTTCACTAAAGAGCAATTCTATTTTTCAAATAAAGCGCATTAAAAGAATGGCAAGAGTGTAAAAATAATTTTTTATAAATTTATAAAAATACTTCTCAATAAAATAGCTGTTCTTATAAGCACAAATTTATGATTTTTTAACTTATAGCATAATGTAATAATGACAATTATCATGATAACATCACTCTTTGCTGCGAAGTAATCTGTTTCAATATATGATGCACACCTTTGAAAGAGTTTTTTTATATCACTACTCGTCATTTTTTATCTGTATTAGAGCAATGTATTGATTTATAATGATAATTTATTATTATTCAGGTTGAATAAAAGACTCAAAAATTGTGAGATTTTTACATTCCAAACTTGGTTATATAGTAAAAATCAAAAAAGCTCCATTTTTTAAAAGAGCTGTTCGTTCATATCTTATGAAATTTCTAGAGGTGTTTTTTCAGCTTCGATTTTACGTCTTAAATGTAATTTTAAAAGCGGCAAAGTGGCTTCGATTTCTTCTATATCATTGAGGTTTTGAATAAGCTCTTGCAATCTTCCATAAAGCTCTGCTGCTAATTCCGCAACATCTTCAGGAGAAAGTGTTATTTTTGCATCATGATAGGTCGTATAAACTAAATGTCCAAGCTTTTTCATCAGCCCAGCAGGAATCGCCTGCGGTTTAAAACCAGCTGCTTTCGCCTTTGCCATATCTGAAAACATATCACCATTGCCTGTTACTAGCCAATCTAATGAAACACCACAAATTTCTTGATATTTGGAGAGCGCAGAAGCTGTAGGCTCACTTATACCAGTTTCATAAGTTCCTATAGAGCCAGCAGTGATACCAAGATGTTCAGCAAACTGCTTACGCTCTGTAAAACCAAGAGCGTGACGCACTTCACGAAAACGTTTTGCCAACTCAGTTTTAGGTTTTGCTTCCGGACGAGCCAAAAAAACACTCCAAAACCAATATAATTGTTGACTAAATAATTATATTTATCGTTACTGCCCCTTAAGAAGAGCAGTTATCACATACATAACCCCACAAAAACGGATGTTACAGTATCCATTTAAGCAGGAGCGAAAATTATGACAATTACAAAAAATGCAATCGCCGTGGTATTTTTCTGAGCTGCGCCCCTGTAATATAACCTTGGAAAAACTCAAGCCTATCAGAGGCTATTTTCCAGAGTCAAAAACATTTGGACACAGGCCAATGAAAAAACTAAATGCGCCAATGCCAACTCTATCAGTTTGCATGCCAAGCCAATTCTTGCCAACTGCTTTCTCAAAAGTTGCAGTCATATTCTTTCAAAAGCAAAAAGCCTAATACGATTCTCTTCATTTCATGCTGTGCAATATACCACTGAAATTTTATTACAAAAATATGCTAATGCATTTCCCATAGGTTTTATAAGGTAAAAAGTTTATCAATGTCTAAAAATCAATATAAAATAGGCAAAATAATTGGTATTCTACAAAAAATGAGATTATCACTCGTTATTAAAAAGTTAGACGTTTACAAACCCTGTTTGCTTATTTTATATATTAATGGCACTGATTTAGCTGTAACTGGCAATAGAGATTTCAGGTTTTTTGGTTTATCGTCAGAATACTCTTCCTCTACGCATATTAAAAGCCTTTTGGCAATGTATTTTAAATGCTATAAATTCTATAGTAAACACATTGCCATCCATATTTACAATTGGGCGCTTCAAAATCTTGGAGTAATAAAATCTTTAATAGGCTTTGATTTAAAAGCGCGTATTTTGCAGAAAATTGACAAAACCATGAGGTTCGTATACATGGCAATTTTAAGTGATGATAGTGGGGTGATACTTAAAAAAGCTGCATGGAAACCCGCAACGTTGAGGAATTAAGCATGACCTCTTTATGCGATAAAGAATTATCTGATACACTGGTTGGTCTTTATGACGACTATCAACGCGGTTTCGACATTGGAGAAGAGCTTAAACTGTGCGTGGATTTAGCATTATCTCTTGAATTGGAACTCAGTATTCACCGTTTAAGTGAAACAGATGCTGTTTTAAAAAAAGAGATTGTGCAAACCTTGCATCGTCGTAGAAACACCCATTCCAATGAAGATGAAATTGATACAATTTTTCATATGGATTTTGAAAAACAAAAATAATGCAATACTCTCCTCGTATGATAAGATATTACCTCATCGCTTTACTTTCTGCTACGCTTAGACAAAAAACTTTCAAGAAGATTTAAAGTGTTACGTTTTCGTCTTCTTAACAGCACTGAGGTGAATTAAAGAAACGCATCAATTCTTTTGGATCATTATCAAAAAGTGAAGGGTATTCTCTAGCATACATCAATTTATGCTTTATTTATTAAGCACCAACTTTCCATTTGCTCACCACCCCTTTAAAAACAAAATGTGAAATGTGCTGCAGCGTAAATATTTATAAAATAGCGTATTTTACCACACTTAAAGCCAATTTATTGTTTTTCATGTTTATAAAACAGTACAATGAGAATTCCAACAAACGCAACAATGCTTTGAAAAAAATATATCGATTGAGGTGATATGCTACTGTTATCGCTTGCCATAATGAGATAGAATCCGAGGATCAAGCATCCAGAGATACCATTAAAACTTGCCTGCAATCTTCCTTGGTATTCAGGATCACAAGAGAGTTGTGATAAAGAAATCGAAAGAGCCCAACTCGAAAGTCCAAATCCAATCATAAAGTAAACAGGAAAAACAACAAAATTGTGTGTATTAACAGATAAAATAGCGAGGCCAATAGCCATAAAAGCTAATAAAATGGCTAATGTTTTCCTTATCGATAAAACTTTACAAAGAAGTGGTGAAAAAAACGCACCTGTCAATACGCCCATAGAATAAAGCACCTCAAATATTGCAAAGGTCCTGTTATCAGCATGTAAAACCTCTTGTATATAAGGAACGAGAATAACAGGAATGGTCATCAAAAGAGTCATAATAATCATCTGGCTTATATAAGGTACAAAAAGAGCCGGATTCTGTTTAAAATAATGAAGGGATGCTGTATAATTTTCCCACCAATTTTGCTGGTTTTGTTTTTTAGATCTTCGGTTTTTAGGTACCTTCATTACAAAATTAAATAAACCAGCAATGATAAAGAATATACCACCTATTAGAAGAGTTCCTTTTGTTCCTGCATAGGATAGTATAAATCCACTTAAGCCCATACCTACGATAGTGCCAAGTTCATAAACCATATCGATGGTTGCATTTGCATTGATGAGCTGTTCCTTCAGCACAATACTTTGAATTAGAGAAATAGCTGATGGCATATAAAAAGGGATAAAAATACCCAAAAGAGCAGATAAGACCATCAATTCAATTTTTATACCAAAATGCCAAAGCATTACCCAGCTTACGATTACCAAACCTCTCACAAGATTTGAAATAATAATCTGCGTTTTACGGTTATATTTATCTGCCAATATGCCAAAAATAGGCGCAAAAATAATGCCAGGCGTCCAAAGAAAAAGCATCATCAACGCTACACCACGGATTGAGCCCGTCTGATTGTAAGCGAGCCACGACAATGTAATATAATTTAGTCCACTTCCAAATGTAGCAAATAAGCCACTCAAAGTAAAATAGAGAAAAGTTCTATTTTCAAATAAAGCAATGCGTTCCTTCAAATTTGAAGTGAACATAAATTATCCTCTAAAATGAATCCCAGTCGATATGCATGATACATCCTGTTTAAAAACAGGCATTCTTACAATTTTCATTTTAGATCATTAAATTTAAGAAAGCAAAATTTCTTTTTTGAGGCTTTTACAATCTTTGTGCTGTTGTATGATTAATTCTTCTATGAAAACAGAACATTTATGGACAAAAACAAATTTAATATTTTATGTGCGTTTTATTCAGAAGCTACACCTTTATACATATGTGAAACAATTTTACGGTATGGAAGCTGCACTCACATCATTGCCCTTATTATTCCGTGCATTAAAATATGCTCGAGTATACTCCTCCATGTCGTTCTTCTATCATCACACTTTGGCTCTAAAAGAATAAACACACTATTATCCTCACGATAAATATTGATAACTTTTCTATTCCTCTTCTCTAAATCTTTTAAAACAAGCCCATTACAGTTAGCTTTCCAAATAAATTTTTTCAATAAAAGAGAGTTTTTCTTCGTATTTTAAGTTTAAACCATCCCTTTTCTGCAACCGTTCCAGTATAGTAATGGGCGGTAAATGAAGATAAAATGTAATATGAGGTCTTAGAATAGATTGATTTAATTTAAAGGCACTTTCAACAGAAAGCTCTCGAGCATAAAAATAAGCAAGACTAGAATAAACATATCGATCCTAATTAATAAATTTTACGATGACGTTAAGGAAGGTTCAATAATTTCAAGCGTATGTTTGCGTCTATCTGTCGCTGATAAGAGTGCTAAAAGCAACGGATCAATTGCTTTTCCATTATCTAAGTAATCTCTAATTTCTGGATTATTTCTATACCAATAACTGGGTTGAAAAGTTTGTATTATATGTTTTTCTGTTGAGTAATGGCGAGAAATTTCTTTGAAGACCACATGGAATTATAAACTTTTTTATCAAAATACATTTTGTCTATATACTTTCCATAAGTTAAATTGTTTTATGTCTGAAATCTCTTAATGTTTAATAAGGTGTTTTTTTTACTCGTCTCTAAACAGAAAAACACAATACTCCCGCATTTTGTATAACTTATTAACTTTATGATAAATGGCGGTATATCGACTTAGTTTTAAGATAAGGTTATATTTTAGACAACTTAAAATGAGATTAAGTATTTGTAAAAAATATATTTTTTGATCACACTCCATAACCTGCCATTTTTTAACGAATTCTAGTAGAGTTTCCGAGGATTACTCCTATAGCGTCGTGTAAGTGTAGAGAAATGAGTTCGATCTCAGTATTTATTGTCCCTAAGAGCTGGTAGTAGATTCCGCTACATAGGAATCTAATGAAATCAACTCTATCTTTTCTCAAACCACTTCCCTCGCTATAAGCATTTGATATCCGATTCCGTTAAAAAGCAGCAGAGCAATTCTTGGAAAACATCGCTGAGATATTGAAATATGCCTAGCAAAAGCTTTTGAATCAAATGTTTCGCTATATTCATAAACTGAAACTAAGAATATTATAATAAGCCCTCAAACAACGACGACGCCAAAATCAGCCGTAATAAAGCCTCCTAAAACTGAACCAATAATACCTTCTCTCTATAAAAAGACTACTATGTAAAGGTTTTAATACAATACCTTAGCGCTAATGCCATAAATGTTTCTGATAGATAACGAAGTTTATTGTCACAACAACATCTAACAACGGTCAATAGAAAAACCTCAACCTTGAGTATAAACAAAATCAACTTGAAAGTGCAAAATATATCTCTAGGACATAGTCCCTTATTGGCAAGCCCCCTGCCAAGAAACACAGTAAAAATACCAGCCTCCATCCTACTCATTCTCCTGAAAATAAGCTATCTCTACCATAAACATCAGCGTTCAATTTTTCCTACCGAAAAAACTTGACATGCACAGCAATACATGTACACGTTTATAGCTTTTGAACATGTATGCTGATTTATAATACTGTGTGTTTTGAAGAGATTCTGAAATGGGGGGGATAATGTGCACAAACAACTGATGTTTCGGTTTTATGGGCTTGTTGTCCTGCTGTATCTTTCTGATATGGTTTTATTTTTAAGTAATCTTTGGAATGCTTATCGCATAACATCCTCATCGGTTTTCCTAGGCGTAACCATGGCTTTAGGCACCCTTATGCCCTATCTTTTGAAAAAAAGCGGACTTGTGCACATTAAAGCCTCACTGCGGTTGATCGATTTATACAAAAGGCGGATCATTATCTATAGCCTTCTTTTATTGATTGCTCTTTTCCATTACGCTGATTCCCCCTTTGGTTTTATCGCTGTCTCTATCTCTATCGGCTATCTCTCTTTGATTACCTTAAGCACACTCGAGACTTATAATACTAAACTAGCACTTAGTGGTTATATTAGCGCCCAAAAGGCTTCCCGAATTATGCAAACAGTGGTGCAAATTGGCGCTTTTTTGGGAGCAGCACTAAGTGGTTATCTCTTAGAAGCGACCAGCCCTCGAGGGGCAGCGGCTGAAATCGGTTATAATGGTTTGATTGTGACACTTTGTGTGTTTGACATCATTATAAGCCTTATAGCCGGATATATTATATTTTGCGATGAATACAACGCTACAGATACCACAGCACTTGCAACAGGTAAGAAGCCAGCACCTACACCGCAAGCGGATGGACTCTCCCGTGAGCTTAAACTTTTATGCGTCTGCATAGGACTTATTGGCTTTCATATTTGCGCTTATAATACGCTGGCAACCATTCTTTTTCAGAGTGTGAAAAATTTTGGCTCTGAATACTATGGGCTTTGCAGTGCGGTTGCGGGCATGGGCGCTTTTTTGGCTGCTTTTATCAAAATCCCTCGTTTTGAATTTATTCTCCCAGCCCTTATGTTGAGCGTAGCTGATCTTATTTTTAGCACCACACAATCGCCCTATTTAGCTGTGGCCTTTTGCTTTTTTATTGGTTTTTCAATGAATACCATGCGAATTAATGCCCGCAAACATACGATTGAAGCCACCAAAACAGAGGCTCAAGCAGAGCTGGTGGGAAGCTATAGCGGCATGCTTTATACTCTCTCCCAGTCGGCAGGTTATGTTATCCTTGGTCTTCTTACAAGCTCTGCCCTTATGGGTCCTCAAGCAGCTGTTTATCTTCTGCCCCTTATAGGATTGATAATCTTTATTTATGTTCTTTTCCTTTTATCACAGCGGAACAAAGTATGAGAAAACCTATTCTTATTGTCGACCCTTTCTCCACAGGTGCCCTCTATGGCCCTGCTTTGCAAAAATTAGGCTATGCTTGTTATGGTGTTGTCTCTCAAGCAGCATCTTTTTCACACTTTATGCTTTCTTATCAGGGAAAGGGCATGGCAGAAACGAAGCTTCATAGTGTAGATGAGATAAAGAAACGCTTTCCTATCGGCACGATAGAGGCTGTAATAGCGGGTGCCGAAAGAGGTATCTATTGTGCAGAGCAATTGGCGGCTTATTATGGTTGTCTTGGGAATAACCCCTTGACTACCGATTGGCGACGGAAAAAAGCAGCGATGCAAAAACGCCTTTGTGAAAATGGTTTATCTTACATCCGATCAAAGATTCTTACAAAAAACGATTGTACTTTCGATGGTTTTGAAAGCCACAGCGGCTATGTGGTAAAGCCAAATGATTCTGCAGGGAGTGATGGTGTTTTATTTTTCTCTAATCTTGAGGAAGTAGTAATGTGGACCTCTGAAATAGACTGGAAGAAAAAAAATATTTTTGGCGCACCTAACGAGGCCTATTTGCTCCAAGAAAGATTGGAGGGAGAAGAATACATCGTCGATGCCGTTGTAAAGGGAGAGGCTATAAAAATATGTAGTTTGTCACGATATAAAAAAGGTATTCATAATGGAAGTACTTTTGTTTATGAAACACTTGATGTGCTTGATTCTCAAGATCCCTCTTATGCCCCTCTTATCTCTTATGCAAAACAATGCATTCGCGCGCTGGGGATTGAATATGGACCTGCGCATATGGAAATCATGCAAACAGCTCGTGGTCCAGTGATGATCGAAGTAGGAGCCCGCCTCCACGGAGGAATTGCACCCACCTTGTTCGCGCATTGCTATGAAGATGAGTTTACTTGAAAGCTCCGTTAACCTTATTGCAGGCGTGTTTTCGCAAACACCAAGTCGCTTTAAGAAAAAAGGGCGTATTATCTTCCTTATCAACGAGATCGACGGTCATATTATAAAAGATGTTAACGTATGGCGGCAAAAGCTTTATTCCTGGGAAAATGTGGTTCATTTTATGCTCTTTTTTAAAGAAAACGAGCCCCTCCCCCTAACCATCGATTTAAATACCTGCCCAGCTATTATAGCAATTTGGGGACACAGTGATGATGAATTATCAGCTTTGGAGAGGATCATTCGTAGCAATTTCTATAAAATACAGCAATGGGGAGGAAAACATGGATTCAGAAGCGCAAATAATTGAAAATATAGACAAATATTAAAAATGGAAGCAAGTCATTTTTAAAGAATTCAATGCAACCATGAATAACACAATTAGGCCTTTTCTGCCTATTTGGTGTAAATGGATACTCAAAAAATATGCTTAGATTTGGGTTCTACAACAAGCTAACCTCAAAAAATATGATGGAAGACCTGATAACTTATTGCGATAATTATAAAAGTTTTGGAAAGAACACATCTTTTATTGCATTCGAGGAGCCAGCCCCATACAAAGTATCGAAGTTTATAGAGAAAAATTCTGATCTATGCTTAAAAATTTGCGAGATTTTGACAACCGAGAATGACCTAAGTATATACAAAAAATATGTACAATCGTCTATGGGAGTTCTGCTTTCATAGCGAACCTATATTCATAGTTTGCAATACCCCGTCTTATATAAACAGAATTAAGTAAGTTCTATATTTATGTTAACTTTCCAGCTTAAGTGTTTTTTCTGATCTTCTCTCTACAGAACAAAATGCTTTCTCGTTATAGGAAAAAAGCTTGAACCTTTTGATATTATCACAAAATCTCCTTTTTTAGGAAAATATGGCGAACCCCAAAATAGAGAATGGACGCAATATTTTCTGCAAAACAACACTATTGAATCCCTACCTTACTCATATCATTTAATGAAACACGATAATGACTAAGTTTTCTAAAATTAAATTAAATAAAAATATTTATGATATATTAAAAATTATGCTGCCAAAACAAGGCTCTATAAAGATACAAAGGGATTTTCCAAAAAAATACGCGATTGACATATTCACAAGGTCGATGAAATTCTCTTGAATTATAGAGGGAGATATATGATTGTTTTTCTAATTGTGACAGCACACAAATTTCGTGATTTATTTTGCCCATTAGAAAATATTGGTTAGTTGAGTAAGTTTTAAAATACATAGCATTCCGTATAATGTAGTGTGTATGTATAAAACTTCTCAGGATGATCGTGTTAATAGCAATGTTTAAGGGGGCTTTTTTTGGAAAGATTTTACAGCAATTACGAGTATCTCTAGAATGAAAAGCGCTGATTTTTAGAACAGAGAGAAACATTGATTATAACAGTTTATTAGGCTAAACGCAGAATATTTATCCTAATGATTGATGGTTAATTGTAACGGAATAGTTTTTTGATAATCATAAAGAAAAAGGTATAGAGCGTGTTTCTTTTAGTTAAGGAAGAGTATTGCTCATTTTTCTTTCTAAAAGTAAGCAAATTCAAAGATAATTTTTTGTTCTTGTAGTGGTGAGAAAATAATTGTTGAATTCAGTGAAGGGAAGATTCCTATAGATTGTTACAAAGTTTAATAAAAGTTGGAATACTTAAAAATTCTCAGTTCCTATAATGATTTAAGAATACCAGATTAGGATACGGAGAATTCAAGAGCTCAAAACTTTGTGATAATATTGGTTTAGAATTACATCTTGTTCATTCAGACGAGATGAGCTCGTTATTATATGTCACAGAAACATAGAGGTGGAGAATTTTAAAAAAGCTTATTCAGAATCTGACTTAAAGGTTATTGGAACTTTAACAGTAAGATTGGTTTTGTCTCATGTTGCTCAAAAATTAGCAACCAATCTTGTTGTGACTAGACTAAATTTGGAAGATCTGCTCACTGAACATTTTTATAATATTATGAAATGATAAAATATTAATATTTCTTCTTGTACCGTACATGAAGCCGGTGCTATTTGTATTTATTATCCGTTGCACCATTGTCCGAAATATATTTTAAGTGGTTGTCACTTGAAATATGCCTTGGAAAATTATTTGGCAAGAGAGCGTACCTATATGTATTGGAAAGTAATTTCCTATTATTTGTCTCAATCTATGCGTACAACGTTACCAAGTATAGAATTCATGCTGACAGATGACTTGCGAAAAATAAGTGTCTATAACGCATTTAGACTAAAATTTTACGAAAAACTGGAATTTAGTCCCGAACCATATTCGATAATGGAGAAAATCGTAAAATGGCTTGAGTCTCTATTTAAGAGGGAAGAGGCTATTGCGTAATTCTGTTTTTCTTATGATTGTGATTGGTTGTTTGACGAGTTTTTGTGCTAGTGGTGTATTATCTATTGGCCTTTCTTTGTTACAATTCCAAGATACAACGGGAAAAGCGTCTGCTACTTTAAATGTCGTTAATTTAATCGCAATTGGAATTGCTGGTTTATGTTTGGGAAATGTGTTGGCGCACTATCAAGGCTTTATAATTGGGTTTTATAGTCAAATTATTTGCGCTTGTTTATTGTCTTTCTTATTATTTATGAACAATCCGGTACTTATTTTATTTGTATTTTTTTTACTTTCTCTCTTGATGGGGGCTGATAATCCAAATAACAATAGTGCCTTGAATCTGCTGGTTCCAGCTCCCAAACAAAAAGCTGGAATTTTTGCATTTTATACTAGTTGCTGTCAGTTTTTTGTTATTATATCCCCGTTGCTTATATATTTTATAATTGCGCATTTGGGGCACAAAATAGCCATAGCCTTTATTGTATTTATCTATCTTTTGAATGCCAGCTTATGGTTTCGTATAAAGTCTATACAACACCTAAACAGAGTAAAAGAGCTATTAAAAAAGCCATCTCAAAAGGCTTATGGAGTTGGTTTTAGATGCCTTTGGCGGATTTCTGCGTTGCGGTTTTTAACGATTAATCGTATTTTGAATAATTCTCTCTATACGGGGCCTATTGTTTTATTGCCACTTGCTCTTGCTTCTATAACATCAGATAACATAAAATTTACAGCTATTCAAAATTCTATTTTTGCTTTGTCAGCACTGGGTTTTGTGATCAATGGTCTTATCTCATCTTATTATTTACGGAAATTTCCATCTTTAATTCGTTTTTTTGTATGGGGGGCACCGGCTTTTGCCGTGATCGCAATCTCTTTTGTTTTATATTTAAATTTTACTCAATATTCCCTTTATATTATGGGGTTTTTATTAGGTATTGGGCAATTTTATTTTAGGGTATCGGGAATAACAATTGGACAAGCTATCACACCTAGTGAAAATTTAGCCGAGGTTATTTTGGCAGGCGATGCCAGTGTGCGCATTATAACAGCTTTATTCTCTATTGTGCTTTTATATGCAGGAAAATTTTTTTCATTTTCTATATTATACGTCCTGTGTGTATTTATAGGCTTTTGCGCCCCTTTATTTATTTTGCACGGACTATCTATTTACATACAAAGCTTAGAGATAAAAGAAAGTGCCGCATGAATGATGTTCAATTATTATATTACGTCAGCCTTTTTTTGATTATCGTATAGATAAAAATTTTGTACAAATATTCATGACATTAATTTTAAATGAGCACATTGCGTGAAAAAAGCTGAGGTATTCGTTATCTCTCATGTGGATAAAACGCATTTAGCCCGTTAATCAACAAAATTGCAAATAGCACTATGATCACCATTAATTCTAAAAGCTCTACCAGAAGTTAGTGATAATGGCAAAAATCCTTTAATGATATTTGAAGAGATCGTTTATGCTAGATCAGGTTATCTAAAGATCGAGAGAAGAGGAGCTTAGAAATTATAAAATTGATGAAAATTCAATAGTAATTTCTAAGTGTACATAACGACAGGCATAGATCGGCGCGAACTAGTCAATTTCAAACAATAAAAAATCCTGCAAATGCTGAGCTTTTTAAACTATGTCATATCAAGCATATGAAAGTTCGTTTTAAATTAATGGCGGAGAGAGAGGGATTCGAACCCTCGATATGGTTTCCCATATACACGCGTTCCAGGCGTGCGCCTTCAACCACTCGGCCACCTCTCCAGAAGTTTGCACTATACCCAGAAAGAAATAACGTGCAAGTCTAAACTATACATTCAAAACCCAAAAAACAAATTCATTTATTAAAATAAGAGCTTTTATCTGTTGAATAACAAGCACATCTCTTCTTTTTAAGAAAAAACTTTTTTCGTGGATAGGTTTGTAGAATACAATAATGGGAATAAAAAGATTGTCACCAGTTATAAACTTTCATGCTCATTTACGCACTTTCTGCTTCACAAAAAAATACTTCTCTTAAAATTGGCATACAGTCCATGGTTTTACGCAACCAAATAATTAAATATTTCTCGCTTCACAGCATTGATTACCCTAATAATAAATAGAATAATAACGATATGAACTTCTTATATCCCTAATATTAAAATTGTTTATTCAGATAATAAATTTCATTTCAATAAAATCATTCTCGACCTCCTTCTTGCCTCCAAGGATGAAAATCCTTAATCACTATAACTTTGATTACAAACAACTCTCTCTTGAAATGAGATCTACCAGCTAATCACTTTTATGTTTCAGACAATATATAACATATTGATTTATAATGATTAACCATCGTTTACACATCATAAAAACCTCGAATATCGTAATTTTTTCTCACCATAACCCCTTTCATATTGAATTAATTAAAATCACTTGCTTAATAGGAAGGGATGGTATGTGGGGGGAGAACATTTTAAGAGAGGATAAGTGGCTCTTATGCATTTTCTTAAATAGCACGAATTTTTGCAACATTGAGAGCTGTAAAATAGTGTGACGGTATCAGTTTTCTCTTTCATAGGATCCATAATAAGCCCTACTCTAAATCCTCTACTCAATTTCACACTTCTATATTTAGTTGATACTAAAGAAAATAAAATTCAGACAAAAAACTTTGCATTTTTAATTTAATATGTATGAATATATCTTATTTTCTAAAATGAAAAAATAGTCTCGTTTTGATCAAATACAAAATCATAAAAATGCAAACCTGTTTTCATTTTTACCATATACTTTTAAATTCAGCTTTACAGTTTTCAAAATATCTAAAGTAATCTCAATTATTTAAAAGAGGTTACGTATTACTTCATACTTTTAATTATCGCATTCTTTAAGCGTGATATGGTCTCATCACAAAACAGAATACTCTAAAAATACTATTTTCTTTCTCATCCACACGTTTGTTAAAAAACATCTCTTAAAGCTTGTCACATCTAACTCATACGGTGTCTATGAATGGTATAAAATCTATTGGATAGCATCATCTTTCCTTAAATAAAAAGGAAAAGCCAAGTAACATCACGCTATTTATCGCCTAATGTTACAATATCTATTGCTATTTGAGAGAATGCATAAAAGGAATTTATTCTTTCTTAGAGTGTTTTTATCTATACATTACTCCTCTTTGTAATGTATAAAAGAATAATTTTTATTAATTTAATATAGAGAAATTTAAAACGAGAAAACCCTACAATATTCAGGGTTCTCATTATGTAAAACGATAAATTACCATTATAAATTAATATGCTGCCTATAATCGTCCTAAAGGATAATGTTTTACAGCACTAAAAATCTGATTAGTCTGCAAAATGAGCTCGTTCTTTCCCCTTAATGTTTTTTATCACCTTATATCCTTGCTTAGAGCACGTACAGCTCGTGCAGTTTCACATTGTAATGCTTTTTGTGCTAAAATTTTCATATCTTCAAAACTATGAGTCTGTAAATACGCCTTTACTGGAGAAATATCGCAAGATATCATAGAAAGCTCATTAATTCCCAATCCAGTCAAAATCATTGCACCAAAAGGATCTCCAGCCATACCACCACATACACTAACCCAACACTTATTTTGTGCAGCTCCCTGAATAGTCTGATAAATCATACGCAAAACTGCTGGATCAAGGCTATCAGCTTCAGACACAAGGTACGGATTTTGCCGATCAACAGCCATTGTATACTGTGTTAGGTCATTGGTTCCAATTGAAAAAAAATCAACATGGGCGCTCAATACATCTGCCATAATGGCCGCTGCTGGAACTTCGATCATAATACCAAGTTTTAATTTTGGTGCATCAATATCGTTGCGGATTTCCTCTGCAATCTTTTTTAGAGCAACAATCTCTGAAACAGACATGACCATCGGAAACACAATCCATAGATCTCCACCCTCTTTTGCTGCTCGATATAAAGCACGTAATTGAGGCACCAAAAGATCACGTCGACGTAACAAAAGCCGCGTTCCTCGAACACCTAAAAAAGGATTGTCCTCTTTAGATAAATGTAAATGCGTAACCTGTTTATCTCCACCAATATCAAGTGCACGAATAATTAATGGCTTATCTCCTACAGCTGTAATCATCGCCCGATATATATTAAATTGTAGCTCTTCATCCGGAATATATGGATTCTCTAAAAACAAAAATTCCGTGCGCATAAGTCCAACACCTTCAGCCCCCAAATCAAGCGCAACAGGAACCTGATTTGCGTAGTTGACATTAGCCATGATACGAATTCTTTGACCATCTGTCGTTTGCGCTGGTAATCTACACGTACTTATTTCACTGACACGTTTTTGCGCAACAGTATCAATATGCCTTTGAGCATCTTCAACGTCTTCAAGCGTAGGATCAAGGTAAATAAACCCGTTATCGCCATCAATAATAGCCTGAATATCAGACTGAATTGCTAAAATATCATCACCTGCAGCAACAACCATTGGAATACCAAGAGTACGCGCCAAAATAGCTGTATGAGATAACGGACCTCCCCATGCTGTTGCTAATCCTTTTACCCTTGTACAATCAAGTTGTGCTACATCAGAAGGAGAAAGGTCATTTGTAACCAGAATTACACCATGTGGAATATCATTTAAAAAGAACGATCTATAGGATGGATTGATTTCACCTAAAACACGTCGACCAACATCAACTAAATTAACAGCACGTGCTGCTAACAAAGGATTATCCACCTTAAAAAACATATCTGAAAATTGATGAACCGCTCTATCCCAAGACCAAGCGACACCATGACCTTCCGCTATAAAACGACAAGCTTGAGCTATTAAATTTTCATCTTCAAGCAAAACCATTTGCGCAGAAAAAATCGCAGCAGAATCTGCTCCCATACGCACTGTAATATCAGAAATCACAGATGCCATTTTATGTTTTGTTTTTGTAAGAGCATTTTCAAGACATGCTGCACCAGCTGCAAAATCAATTGGCTGATCTATTATGGAAATATCATTTTGCTTTAAAACAAAAATCTTACCAAATGCTAATCCTGAACTCGCTCCAACACCAGAAATGCCTTTTTGCATAGAGCGTGGATACCAACCATGAAAAGCCTTTGTTTGAGATTCCATTGCTCTCATCAGACATTTTTCGCTAATACTCACTTTTTTTGCAATAGCAATGGCATCATTGAGAAGTTGTGCTCCTTCTGCAGCATCTGTAGAAAAAATCAGAACATCACCGTTTTTTGCTCCTAATTGCAATAAACCAACTAAATTTTTCATTTCAACGGTATATTGACCATGGCGAACTCTGATAGAGCTTTGAGCCTTTTTCGCAAAATCAACCCAAAGAGAAGCTGGTCGTGCATGAAGACCACTTGGATAATCTAAAATCCATTCCTGACACACCGAAAGGTCACCAATAAAAGTTTTTTCTATCTTCATATTTTTGTCAAACAAAGTTGTAACAATTTGCTGTTTGTCCATAGTTGTTGCAAGTACTTCAAGCTGTTTTTTATCAAATAAAAGAGACGTCAATTTTTTACAAATTTCTCTATAGCGATCTGGACACGCTGCAATGGCAATAACCAAATATGCTTTCTTGCCATCCTGCCACTCAACACCAGCAGGAACCTGTATAACAGCAACAGCATCCTTGATAATTAAATCACGATTTTCAGCCATACCATGAGGAATGGCTATACCATTTCCAAGCCAAGTATTGGTTGTTTCTTCACGTGCCAGCATACTTGCCAGATAACATTTATCAACGGCACCAACCTGCACAAGCAATTCAGCAGCAGCATAAATTGCATCATTTTTATGATCAAAAGCAGCTGCAAGTTTTACAGATCTTATAGACAAGATTTCACCATCAGTAAAATCTACATTCATTGCTTCTGCTTTCTCATATCTCATCATGAATTCAAATTGCCTCACATTTGAACACCAATATCTCTGATAAATTCCTTTTCAAAGCTGCATTTCCCAAAATACAAGCTATAAATACCACCACAGCTTTATTTATATTTTACGGAATATAGCTAAGTGAGGTGCTTAAATACCTCAATGTAACCGATAAAACAATTGGATATTATTATCTAGCCAAGTGCTTAAAATCATCATAAGCAAGTCTGCCTCTTACTCTTTTACTTTACAAAGACAAAAAAACCGTTTTTTACAGCACCAATCACCTGAAAAACTATGCTTTCAAAACGTTCTCATTATCCTAAGTTATTCAACATAACTTTCCATTATTCTCCCTACAAGAAAGCATCCTTCCCAATCATCCGTAACTTCAGCTAATATTTTAATTGATTCCTCAAAGTTTATTTAACCTATTATCCCTCTTTATAAATTCATTACATAATTACAAATTGCTCCATGCAATTTATCATCTTTAAAATTCCGTACTGCCCATCTTATGATATCAAACTCTCGATATATAATATTTATATATTTTAAGCTACACCTTTACTTCAATCAATATCGCAAATACACAATGCCCTCTGTCGCACATTTGCAAAGTACGACACCCTCAAGCACCATCACCAACTACTAAAATCAAGAAAAACTCTACAAATAAGATAAATAAAGTAAAAAATGAAAAGCAGTTATTGCCTTAACCCTAGCTTTTATGCTTGTTTATTTTCAACAATACACAATAATAGTGAAATCAGAAAAAATATTCTTGAAGGGCGCTGATTGCACGTTAGTTATTTTTATATCTTTAAACACCGTCCTCCTTAAAAATATAATTTCACTCTCGATTTACCGAAAATTCCTTAATACACGTCACTTTCAAAGTAGTTTTGACTGCCTTCTTATGGATTTTTTTATCCTTATGTCTTTTTAAATGAATAGCCCCACCTATCCACACTACCACCTAAAAACAGTATGACAACTCATCAATACCACAATGCCGATAAAAAGACCCATCTTTATCAAAATGATTACATAAAGAATGCTCTCATTAAATTTCTCATAATTTTCTGAAAACAAACTGCTTCTCTTATAAGAAATTACTCGACACTTCTTTATACATAAAAAGAAAATCTCTCCTCACTATTATTATACAGAAACTTATCAACAAATTCTATCATAATATCAATATGTTCAGAACTAAATACTAACATAACAACGCACAAACTTTTTCCCTCATTGAGAAAAGTAATTTCCCCAATTCTACCTTTTATCTTCTACATTTATTATAGTACCAACGCAAAAAGGGAAAGATGAGATTCATCTTTCCCTTTTAATACTTATAAAACCACAACTACAATTCAATGAAATCCTGTTTATGGCTAGAGAGTGTTACAGATTACTCTGCTGCCTCCACCATAGGAATGACTGAAACATAGGAACGATTACCCGCTTTGCGTTGAAAAGAAACCTTTCCATTTGATAATGCAAAAAGCGTATGGTCTTTTCCAATGCCGACATTGTTTCCAGGATGCCAACGTGTACCACGCTGGCGAATAATAATATTTCCGGCAATAACGGTTTCACCACCAAATTTTTTAACGCCTAGACGTTTCGATTCTGAATCACGACCATTACGCGAGGAACCACCAGCTTTTTTATGTGCCATAGACGCTCTCCTTTAATCTTTCTTACTCTTTGATGCTACAGATACTTTCTTCTGCGACGCAGTCTTTTTTTCAACCGTTTTTTTAGCCGTCTTCTCAACAGAAGCAGAAGCTTTTGTTTCTTTTGGTGTAGTTTCTTCTTTTATAGGTTTCTCAGCAACTTTTTTAGGTTTTGAACCACCCATTAAAATTTCTAAAACACGAAGCCTCGTAAACTCTTGACGATGGCCACGCGTGCGTTTAGAATTTTGACGACGGCGCTTCTTAAATGCGATAACCTTGCGCCCACGTGCCTGTTCTAAAATCTCAGCTGTCACCAATGCATCAGCAACGACAGGGGTACCAATAACCGCATTACCTTCTTGCCCAACCATTAATATGTCATTGAATTCAACTACATCACCCGCATTTCCACTAACTTTTTCAACTTTTACCACTTGATTAGCAACAATGCGGTATTGCTTACCACCAGTTTTAATGACTGCGAACATTTTTTATCCTTCCGTTCACTCCAGCTCTTATTTAATTTCTGCCTTGAAATAAGGGAAAATAGGCTGCTTTTTATCAGTCGTAATAGATCTCAAAGAAGGATAAAACCTTCTTCAACACAAATATGCGCAGATTTCCCCACGCTTATATTTTGTATATATGAAGGAATTTCTATTCTCTGTCAATAAAGTCCCATAAAAAAGAAAAAAAGGTTGTACCAAAAACAATTGAAGGTTATCTACCTCTTATACACTCAAATAATACCGATTTTTGTTTCACTTTATTATGGAGAGATGGCTGAGTGGTTGAAAGTACCGCACTCGAAATGCGGCATAGAGGCAACTCTATCGGGGGTTCAAATCCCTCTCTCTCCGCCACAGTTTATAAAGCGATTGTAGCTTGCCAGCGGGTTTTGTATATTTTGCCACTAGGTTTTGTACCAATTCATTTTTTTTCAAAGAGTTTTAAAGGTGTTCTCAAAGGGTCTTCAAAGACCTCTCAAAGGTCTTTATCGTTTTTGCGAATAAATTCTCATTTTTACAATTTTTGCACTTTTTTGATTTTCTGTTACATAAATCTAATCCAGATAATAAGAGAACGCATAGTAAAATTAAAGAATTATCTCATATTTCTTTCTCATTCTACTTTTGCTTAGTTAGTACAAAAACTACTGTAAAATTATATTTATTTTGCACGTCTTACTTGAATATGTGCTAGCAACCCTAATGTTGAACTATCACGATTATCCGCTTTACTTTCTCCACGAAGAATTGGTAGTAACTCATTTGCTAATTCTTTACCAAGTTCAACACCCCATTGATCAAATGAATTAATATTCATTAAAATCCCTTCAACAAAAGTACGATGTTCATAAAGCGCAATAAGACGACCGAGTGCAAAAGGTGTTAATAAATCCTGAACCAGCGTAATGCTGGGACGGTTTCCTTTAAAACTTCTATGAAGAGCTAAATAACCTGCTTCACGTTCATCAACTCCATTTTTTATCAAGATATGCTGAGCATCTTCAATACTACGCCCCTTCATCAAGGCTTTTGACTGTGCTAAACAGTTTGCTAGCAACATCTCATACATAGAATGTAAATTTTTCTCATGCCCTTTTATAAATAAAATAAATTCTACAGGAATAACATCTGTTCCTTGATGCAGAAGCTGAAAAAAAGCATGTTGACTATTTGTGCCTGAATCACCCCAAACAATTGGACCACTTGAAAAACTTAATGGTTTTCCATCCAGCGAGACTTGCTTACCATTTGATTCCATATCAAGCTGTTGTAAATAAGCTGGAAAATGTATTAAACGCTGCGCATAGGGAATAATAGAGCGTGATGAATAACCACAAATAACACGATGCCAAAACCCTAAAAGAGCAAAACGAATAGGAATATTTTTATGCAAAGGCATGGTTTTAAAATGTTGGTCCATTTGCAAAGCACCATTGAGAAATTGGCGAAAATTTCGACCACCTATTGCAAACATCACAACAAGCCCAATGGCTGACCAAATTGAATAACGCCCTCCAACCCAATTCCAAAATTTAAAAACTCTTGTCGAATCTATGCCAAATTCTGCCACTTTATCAAGCGCACTCGAAACAGCAACAAAATGCGTGCAAATGGCTTCTTCTCCTAAATGTGAACAAATCCACTGACGTGCAACTTGAGCATTTACCATTGTTTCAGCCGTTGTAAAAGTTTTAGAAGCAATGACAAACAGCGTTGTTGCTGGATTCAAAATAGAGAGAGTATCAGAAATATGAGCACTGTCAGCGTTAGAAACAAAATGACAACGTGGACCATCATGATAAGGTTTTAAAGCATATGTAACCATTGCAGGACCAAGATCAGATCCACCAATACCAATGTTTACAATATCACTTATTCTCTCTCCATTGCTTCCCTGATAGCTTCCATCACGTACCTTTTCAGAAAATCTTTCCATGTCTTCAAGAACATCTTGAATATCGCGAATAAGATCATGGCCATCCAACATGAAAATTTCGTCAGCAGGTAAACGTAATGCAATATGAAGAACCGAGCGTTTTTCAGTTGTATTAATCGCTTGACCAGAAAACATTGCATCACGCCGTCCTAACACATCTGCTGCAACAGCTAAATCATCTAAAAGTTGCAATGTTTTAAATGTTACCCCACATTTTGAAAAATCGAAAAGAAGATCATCAAGTCTGAGAGAAAAATGGGAAAAACGCTGTTCATCTGCTAAAAAATGTCGACGAATATCATAGACCCCATCCTTTGCGGCATGGCTCCTTAAAGCATTTAATGCGGCTTCAAAAGCCTTTTCATTTCGAATCGAAAAGCTATCTCCCATAAGCTTATCCTATACAGTTATTGACAATGAAATCTATGCCCAAACAATAACAAAGCAGAAAGCATCTCCTTTATTGCTCCCTATCTTTACTGTTCACATAAAAACTAAGGAATATAAAAGTAAAAAATAAGATTTGAAGATGATATTTTTACAAGAATAAACTTTTAAATCTTTTCCACTCGATACATCATTTAACTTTATTGAGTTCTTTTGTTAATAATATAGCTTCTTCTGCTTTTGGTCTTATAAAACGCCCTAAAAAAAGATAAACAACCGGTGTAACATAAAGCGTAAAAATAGTTGCTAAGCCTAAACCACCAACGATAACCCAACCTAAAGCTATACGCGCCTCTGCGCCAGCACCTTTGGCTAAAACCAAAGGAATACCTCCTAAAATGGCACAAATCATTGTCATGCAAACTGGACGAAGGCGAATGTTTGCTGCTTCTTCTACGGCTTCACGCACGCTTCTTCCCTGATCACGTAATTGATCTGCAAATTCAACAATAAGAATACCATTTTTCGCCATAACGCCAATTAACAAAATTAATCCAATTTGGCTGTAAATATTAAGACTCACACCACTCAATAGCATAGCAATTACAGCACAACCAATCCCTAATGGGACAGTGGCCATGATAATAAATCCTGAAATAAAGCTTTCAAACTGAGCAGCCAAAATCAATAAAATAATCAAAAAGGCAATGCCAAAAACAATCATAAAACCGGAGGATGTTTCATTAAGCGTTTCAGCTTCCCCTAAGGGAACTACATAGGTTCCTTTCGATAACAAAGGAGATGCAATTTTCTGTACCGTTTGGTAAGCTTCCCCTAAAGCAATACCTGGAGCAAGATTTGCACTTAAAATAACAGCACTCATGCGTTTTTCCCGTTTTAATTGGGGCGAGATAGCTTTTTCATGTAAACGTGCAATAACCGATAAAGGAACATATCGATTGTCTTTGGTCTTTAAAAAAATGTTTTCTAAATCACTAGGACTCTTCATAGAATTTTTACGCGACATCAATTTAACATCGTAAGAATGATCATCCACGTTAATGGAACCAATCTTTTTACCATCCAACATTGCTTGTAATGTATCGCCCAAATTGGTGATATCAATCCCTAAATCGGAGGCTTTTTTTCGATTGATTTCAATGAAAAATTGCGGTTGTGTTGCATCAACAGTAAGACGTGGGCGAATAAAACGCGGATCATCTTGTAAAGTACTCACCAGCTTATCAGCAATGGGTTGTAATGTTGCATAATCATTGCCAAGAATTGCAAATTGTAATCCTTGCCCAGTTCCTCTCACACCCAAAGAATTTCCTTGCGCAGCAAACACAAAAACTGCGGGAAACTGTTTAACCTTTTCATTAATATCTTTCACGATTTCTTGCTGACTCCGTAAACGTTTATCCCAAGACGAAAGCAATAAAATCAAAAAAGCAGTATTGGGTGAACCACCAGCACCCGCAATAGAGTAACTGTTAGCAATCTCCCCTGCATCACGTAATGGCTGTAGACTTGCTTCAATTTGCTCTACTTGCTCGTTCAAATATTGTGTTGAAATACCTTGTGGTCCATTAATAACCAAAAAGATCACAGCTCTGTCTTCTGCTGGCGTTAATTCCTGTTGTAATTTCGTATAGCCTCCAACACAAAGACCCGCAAAAATAAGTGAAGCAAAAACAACAGCCCAAGGCTTTTCTAAACACTTATGCAAACTGTAAGTATATGCCTTATGAAAAAAAGTACCTAATTTATATAAAAAAGCAAAATGATGGGACTCTTCCTCTTTCTCCTCAATATGTTCTTTGAGAAAACGCGAAGCCAACATGGGACAAAGCGTTAAGGCAACAACTGAAGAAAGCAAAATAGAAATTGCCAAAACAAAACCAAATTCTCTAAAAAGACCTCCAACTTGCCCAGGAAGAAAGGAAATAGGAACAAACACAGCCACTAAAGTCAATGTTGTTGCTAAAACAGCAAAAAATACTTCACGTGTTCCTATCACCGCCGCAGCCCTAGACCCTAAACCCATGTTGCGCCACCGAACAATATTCTCAAGAACAACAATAGCATCATCCACAACAAGCCCTGTTGCTAAAACAAGTCCTAAAAATGTGAGAATATTTAATGAAAATCCTACAAGATAAATAGCTGCAATGGTACCAATCAAAGCGACAGGAAGAGATACAGCAGGTATCAGCGTTACACGAATGTCTCTGAGAAAAAGAAAAATGACCAAGATAACACTCAAAATAGCAATAACCAACGCAACTTCAACCTCATGAAGAGCGCTTTTAATAAAAACTGCATCGTCATTAATAACGTCTATATGTACAGAAGAAGGAACAATACTTTTGAGATTATCAACAACGGTTCTCACTCCTTCAGAAATATTAAGAGTGTTGGATTGTGCTTTACGCACAATTCCTAATCCAATACCTGTCTTTCCATTGATACGGAGAATAACCTTTTCTATATCCGGCGATAAAGTGACATGCGCAACATCACCAAGATGTACATGAGGTTTTAAAACAACTTGTTCAAAAGATTCTGGTGTTGTTAAACGTGCAGTAGCACGCACAACTAAATTTTGCGTAGAATTGCGTAATGATCCTACTGGCACATCCGTTGTCATATCAGCAAGAACACGAGAAACATCTGCTACGGTTAATCCATAACTTGCAAGTTTTGCTTGATCTATATCAATCTGAAAAATCTTTGTGCGAGCGCTATCAACCTGTACATCACCAACACCATCAACAGCGGAAATTGCATCAACAATCTGATCGTCTACAATCGTGGTTAAATCATCAACACTCATTGTTGGTGACGTCACAACCAAATACATCATGGCAGCAGCATTGGAATCTGCTTTAATAATCAAAGGCGAATCCGCATCTTTCGGTAAAGTATACGTAATGCGAGACAGGGCATCACGAATATCAGATGCTGCAACATTCAAATCAACACCAACATTAAAATTAATCTGCACACGGGAGCGCCCAAAAGAAGACGTTGAAGAAATCGTCTTAACACCTGAAACACGAGAAACAGCATCTTCTATAATTTTTGTAACTTCACGATCAATTGTTTCTGCCGACGCACCAGAAAACACCGTCACAATCGTTGTTACGGGAGTATCAACATCAGGTAATTCTCTTACATCAACATTTAACCATGCTGCAAATCCTGCAATGATGATCATAGCATTTAAAACAAAAGTAAAAACCGGTCTGCGAATAAATAAGGTAATGAGACCACCTTGCTCGACCTGTGACATCGGCTGTTTTGTGCTCAATTCTTGGCTCATTGTATATCCGTTCCGTAAACTGCTGGTAATTGCTGTTGATGAGACTTTGGATCATCAATCGTTACTTTACTTCCTGGATAAAGCATTTGTACTCCTTGAATGACAACTTGATCACCATTTTCTAGGGGTGCTTTTACGAAAACTTGATCTGCTTTATGCTGAATAATTGATACGGGTATAGCCTCTACTTTCCCTTCTCTCACACGCCAAACGAATGACCCTTTACTGTTCCATTGAACCGCAAGAGGATTAACGACAGGGAAAGAACCACTATGAAATTGCAAGGCAACAGAAAAAGACATACCAGACATAAGCGTATCTTTTTCATTATTAATTTCAACCTGAGCATGAAGTGTGCGACTTTCTGGATCAACGATATTATCAATCGCATAAATATGACCAACAAAAGATTTGTCTGGCTGCGCAGTTAATGTTGCCGTTACCTCATCTCCTTTATGGATGCGCGACACATATCGTTCAGGAGCCCATATGTCGACCAAAATACGTTCTCTATTCTCAATACGGCCTATTACAGTATTAAGGGTCACGTTATTCCCCGCATCAACAGGCAAAATACCAACAACCCCAGGAATCGGTGCACGAATTGTTCGCCGATCGAGATCTAATTCAGCATTACGCAAAACTAAATTTGCATTATCCAACTCTAAGCGTGCTGTAATTTCTTGAACTTCTGTTGCTGTATTGCTAGCACGTAATTTAAGAATGCGCGAAAGCGTTAACGCATTATTATCACGTTGTACTTTTGCTTTTGCAGCCGCTATTTCCTCTTTTTTAGAATCAAGCTTTGCAATCACATCACCTACTTGTACTTTTGTACCAGCTGACACAAAAAGCTTATCAATAACACCTGGAGATAAAGGGGTGAGCTCGACTTCTGCAAGTGCTTGTCCACTCCCTAGAACGTTAAGTTGTTCATAAAAATCTTGATTTTTTACAAGATCAACGACAACCTTTACCGGTGGTTTTCTCATTTTTCCATTTGAATCTTTATACGATACTCTTGTTTTATCCACCATAGAAATGGGTTGGTCTGCACTCTTTTTTCCAACCCAATAAGTAACCGTTAAAACAACGATTAAAAACACTAATGGAAAGATCTTTTTTAATAACGCCATACATCCGCCCTTGCTGTGTCATGTTCATCTGAAATAGTTTTCAACAGTAATATCGGCGTTTTACACAAAAACCCAACAGCGGGTGTATATATCTTACCCCACCGCAAAAAACACATCTCATCTCTGCTTGACTATCTTTCATAGATTAAAACGTCAAGTTAACTATCGTTCATATTGCTTTGTATGGTCATGACAAAAAAATGTTCATATCAAAACCAACTGAAGCCATAATATATTATATCCTTTTTTAAAATATATCATAAAAAAAAGAGATTTTTTTTATGACGACTCAAGTTTCACTTGCATTTCTTTAATGAAACGATTAGGAACCCTTTGTCTTAGACAATGTAAAAAATTGAAATGTATGCACCCGTAGCTCAGCTGGATAGAGCACCAGACTACGAATCTGGGGGTCAGGAGTTCGAATCTCTTCGGGTGCGCCATCTATCAATATCTTACTTATAAAGTCAGACTTTTTAAATTCTTTATTTTGTGATCTATTATTTTGTATTTTGTTATTTCATTCTGTTGTGGGGCGTTTCTTTAGCCATTTTGCTAGAATAAAATGTTATGAGTCCTTCAATTCAGCTCTAAGGTGCTTTTATTAGCTTATAATCGTAGCGATTACATGAGTAGCGTATGTTGTTGTTTTCTTTTTTCAATCTATGCGCTTGTTTTTGGTCTCTTCCGGATTATACTCTCTACTCAGTTAGGTAATTTTTACGTGCTTATTTCTAATTGTTCCATAACTGAATGTTTCTAGATATTTTATTCCTAGCAGTCCCATCTTAAGAGGGATTTCAGATGTGCCGCCATAAACTCCGGTTTACCACCATGTGAAGCTTTTTCAGTGTGTTGTTGGAAAGAATAAATAAACTACTTCTCGAACATACTACTATGAAACACTTATGGTATCCATTAATATCATCAGCATTTGTTGCAAACCAAAGCTTCTTTTCGCAATATTTTTAATTGAATTAAACGTATTTTTACTGCTTAAAAGCAAAAAGATTCTTTTTCCTAAAAAACAATAAAACTCTTCTTGTGCTTCTTTAGCATTATCTCTTGCATGGCATATCATCGATTTCTATGATATCTTAATATTTTTCTGTTCTCTATGAATTTTTCTAATTAATCCATGGGTACAGATTTCAAACATTAATAAAAGCTGAATTTAAAGAATTTTTCCATGCCTAAAACTGATATTGAAATTGCTCGCACTGCTAAAAAGCAACATATTATTGAAATTGCACAAAAAATTGGTATCTCACATGAAAATCTCATTCCCTATGGCCATGATAAAGCTAAAATTTCTTCTGAATACATAAAATCGCTTAATAAAAATCCAGATGGTAAACTTATCCTTGTCACAGCTATCAATCCCACACCTGCCGGAGAAGGCAAAACAACAACAACAGTTGGACTAAGTGATGCTCTTAATCTTATTGGTAAAAAAACAATAGCTACCTTGAGAGAACCATCTTTAGGTCCCTGTTTTGGTGTAAAAGGCGGTGCTGCTGGTGGTGGTTATGCGCAAGTCATTCCAATGGATGACCTTAATTTACATTTTACCGGTGATTTTCATGCTATTACAGCTGCTCATAATCTTCTTGCCGCAATGATAGATAATCATCTTTATTGGGGAAATACTCTAAACATTGATCCACGTCGCATTGTTTGGAAACGCGTTCTTGATATGAATGATCGTGCATTGCGCGATATTGTCATTTCATTGGGGGGCATAACAAATGGTTTTCCACGCCAAACAGGTTTTGATATTACTGTTGCATCAGAAATTATGGCGCTTCTTTGTCTCTCTGAAAATTTAGAAAACCTTACACAAAGACTCAAGAAAATTATTGTTGCTTATCGTTATGATAAAACGCCCATCACCGTTGCTGATCTTAATGCAGAAGGTGCAATGGCAGTTCTTCTAAAAGATGCTATACAACCCAATCTCGTACAGACAATTGAAAATAACCCTGTTCTCGTTCATGGAGGACCTTTTGCTAATATTGCTCATGGCTGCAACTCAGTTATAGCAACAAAAACTGCTTTAAAACTCGCTGATTATGTTGTCACAGAAGCAGGATTTGGAGCCGATCTTGGAGCAGAAAAGTTTTTCGACATCAAATGTCGGCAAGCAGGTATTGTACCAAATGCTACCGTGATCGTCGCAACTATTCGTGCATTAAAAATGAATGGTGGTGTGGATAAAAATAACCTGACAGAAGAAAATATCACCGCTTTAGAAAAAGGAGCAGCTAATCTTTTACGACACATAAAAAATATGAAGCACTACGGTATTCCTTGTGTTGTGGCTATCAATCATTTTGACAGCGATCGCGATGCCGAAATAAAAACATTACAGAAAATAGTTGCAACAACTGGACACAAAGCTATTATCTGTAAGCATTGGGAACAAGGTGGGAAAGGCGCTATAGAACTTGCACAAGAACTCGTTACCTTGATTGAAGAAAAAAAATCTCATTTTAAGATTCTCTATCAAGATGATATTCCCCTCGTTCAAAAAATTAATTGTATTATAACAAAGCTATACGGTGGGCGTGGCGCCATTATCTCAGCCCCTATTCTCAAACAACTTGAATCTTGGGAAAAAGAAGGTTTTGGCGCCTACCCTATTTGTATGGCAAAAACACCTTATTCTTTTTCTGCTGATCCCAAGCAATATGGTGCGCCTGTTGATTTTGAAATTCCCGTACGAGAAGTTCGTCTCTGTGCGGGAGCCGGCTTTATCGTTGTCATTTGCGGAGATGTTATGACCATGCCTGGACTACCCCATTATCCCACGGCTGAAAAAATTCATCTTGATGAAAATGATCAAATACAAGGACTTTCATGAGTTTATAATCATGAACTCTATCATTCATTATAAAAAGCATTTTATTACAAAAAAAATAGAATTTTTAAAAGCGATATAGACAAATGTCTTATTTATATGATATAAGTGCTTGTTCTTTTGGATATGCCTTTAAAAGGACGTAGGTTTTTCTATTATTTGTGACACTGAAAAAAGCAGGATAAATAGTGCAAGTACTCGTTCGTGATAATAATGTTGATCAAGCGCTCCGCGCGTTGAAGAAAAAGATGCAGCGTGAAGGTATCTTCCGTGAAATGAAAATGCGTAGTTATTATGAGAAGCCATCTGAGAGGCGTGCTCGTGAAAAAGCTGAGGCTATTCGTCGTACACGTAAGCTTGCTCGTAAGCGTGCACAAAGAGAAGGTTTTGTTAGTAACGGACGAACTGTTGCAGTGAAGTAATATGCTTTTGTGTATGCGTTATCAAAATGGCATGAATTGTAGTGTAAATAGGTTATCAGAAATTTTGTACTTATAGAATATTGTAAATGAGTTTTTCTCATAAGGCGTGTGTTATAGTATTTAGAATTATCTGAGCATAATGGGTGTTTTGGGTCTATAAATGTAGTGATTTTTACTCCACTCTTCGGCATTTCAAGCACTGCATAACAAGCTGCAGTTCGGTTCTTTAAATCGACTTATTGCTGTACAAAATTAAGGAGAGAGTACTGGATATTTTGTAATGGCATTTTGCTATAGTTTTTCATCTCTCAAATAGCTCTTTCTTATGTACCGCTCACGTGCTGGTTTTCTTTTTTTCTATTAAAATATTCTGCATCTTTCGAAAATTCTAGATTATATTGCAAAGCACAAATCACTATTGCAATATGCGATTATGTATGTGTAGAGATATGATATCAAATACATAATCCTCGTTCCCTTCACTTATATAACGAAATGATTCCATAATTTTCGATATCTCTTGATTTTATCCCTTTACAAAGGGAAGAATTTTAACCACTGCATTACAGCTTGGTTTTTCTTGATAAATTTCTTCCCCTCATCAATTATGTTATTCACCTCATAGCGTATCGAGCAAACCTTCCCCTGAATATTTCATTTAATTTTCTTTTTCTCTAACTCAGTATAAAAGAAAATTGACAATAAACAAAGAAACCACTGTGATTTTAATATGTGTGAATATGTGCCTTATCTTATCATTTTTTATGAAAATATTTTTACAATTTAAATAACGATTAAAAATGTATAACATATTGATTTATTATTATAAATAAGCGTTTTTCATATTAAATAATAACTATGAATACCGTAAAGCTCTCATCATACACCCTCTCATATTGAATCAATCAAGATTATCTTCTTGTACATCATAAGCGGGATTCGTATGCAAATAGAATAAAAGCTATTTAAGAAAAAACAAAAAGGCTTCTTATGAACACCATAAATAATAGGAACTGCATAACATTGAAAGCTGGTAAATAGAACGATGGAGCCAGCTTATCTACCATACGAATAAGCATTATCATGGCATAAAATTATAATGTAGCAAATTTTATAAAGTGGATTATCACGAAAAAGTATCCTGTTAGCCCTTCATATATCAATCTACTCTACAATGCTGCTCATATTTTTACGCTTAACTGTTTTTATTTACCGTATTATTTTGTTCATTCAAAACTCTTTTCAAGCCACACAATAATCCCTTTACTGAACAGCTCTTTGTTCATAATATGCATACATGCACTTTTACTTCGAGAAACAAACTTAGAAAAGAGATGCAATACTTTAGCCCTAATTTCCTGTACACTTTACTGTTTTATCACGCGCACAGCTACATAAAAATCCAATGTTTATTTATATCTACCCCCTCATAAACAAGATAAGCACTAAGAAATACAAACCTTTTGTTTTCCTTATTTTGATATTTTTGTAGCAATTTTTTCATCGTTTAGATCTCTTTAACGAGCAGTGTGTCATACTTTTTATCAGTTTCCAGTCTTATCTTTCAGATTTTAAATTTCCAATATATGATGAAATAAAGGAGTTCGGTGTGCAAAGTTCTCGTTGGTTTCGCGTTTCAATACTCGCATCATGTATCTTAATAGCAACAGTCATTGTATTAGTTTCACCTCATTTGTTGCATGCACAAACATTTAATCAAAATTTAGGGCCCAGTGGTTTACCACTTCCGCGATTTGCTTCGATTAAACCTACCCGTGTTAATGTACGCATCGGACCAGGAAGCAACTATTCTATCATTTTTACCTACCAAAAGAAGGGGTTACCTATTGAAATCATCCAAGAATATGATCAATGGCGCAAAATTCGTGATGCAGAAGGCGATGAGGGGTGGGTGTATCAATCGCTTTTATCGGGAAAGCGAACTGCTATAACTATTCCATGGCAAAAAGATAAAACAAAAAGGCTGATGCTACGAAAAAAACCCACCGACAACGCAGAACTTGTGGCGGAAGTAGAACCTAACGTCATTGGTAATATCCGCCAATGTGATGGACAATGGTGCGAACTAAACATTAATAATACACGCGGATGGCTTCAACAACCCCAGTTATGGGGAATCTATCCTGATGAAAAAGTAAAAGGCTGGTGAATGCTCAAACTCAACAAGTTTAATTTTTATTCCTCATTGAATATCCTCACTGCCTATCACAAGATTGATTTTTTGGTTTCAATCGCACGATTAAATCAACATGTGAAATTTCCATACCTTCTGGTGGCTTAGGCAAATTTCTAATAATGGGAGCTTCTTCCAAATTATAAGGAATATCAAGAATACGATTTTCGCCTTCTATATAAAAATGGTAGTGATCAGAGGTATTGGTATCAAACCAAGTTTTTGAGCCTTCTACGGCAATAATCCGTAATAATCCCGCTTCCGTAAATTGATGAAGTGTATTATAAACCGTTGCTAAAGACACAGGTACACCTGCCCTCACCGCTTCCTCATAGAGCTCTTCAGCAGTAATATGACGATTTCCTTGAGAAAAAATCATATGTGCAAGTTCCAACCGCTGACGTGTTGGACGCAGACCATTTTGACGCAAACGTTTTTCTAACATAGAAATGGAATAATATTGCACAACTTTTCTACACTCTTTTGTGGACTGTTGCTCTTCATTCATATCTAAATTGTCTGCACTCACTGACATATTACAAACTCAAATATATTCCTGCTAAATAAGATCAAAATACAAAAAAATGGGAATAGTATGGTGTAATCTTGTATTCCATTTTTAAATAATTACCTATGTAGAATACATAAAAAAAGGCTTTTGTCATTAAAAATGATATAAAACCATTTCCCTCTCTTTAAAATTTGCTCTAAAAGTAGGTTGGGAAAAGCGCAGAAATTAAAGATATATGCAAATAAATGGAGTAACAATGGCTGAACAAAAGTCTCGCTACACGTATGAAGAGCTTCTAAGCTGCGCTCGCGGCGAAATGTTTGGTAGAGGTAATGCGCAATTGCCAGCACCGCCAATGTTGATGATTCATCGAATCACTCAAATTAGTGAAACTGGAGGTAAATACGATAAAGGAATGGTTCGCGCCGAATTTGACATTACACCAGACATGTGGTTCTTTAATTGTCACTTTATAGGCGATCCCGTTATGCCAGGATGTCTCGGACTGGATGGTATGTGGCAATTAACAGGTTTTTTTCTTGGTTGGCTAAACGAACCAGGAAAAGGGAGAGCGATATCAACAGGTGAAGTAAAGTTATCAGGGATGGTAACTCCACAAACCAAAATTCTTGAATATGAAATAGATTTTAAGCGTATTCGACGTGGAAATTTAGTCTTAGGAATAGCTGATGGGTGGCTAAAAGCAGATGGAGAGACTATTTATAAGGCAAACGATTTACGCGTTGCTTTATTCAAAGAAGATTGAACATTGTTTCCGTCAGAAAAAACTTTTCACTATTCTGTATGGAACGAGGAGGTATGAATGCGTCGAGTTGTTGTAACCGGAATGGGAATTGTCTCCGCAATTGGAAATAATCCTGGAGCTGTTTTAACTAGTTTACGTGAAGCAAAATCCGGAATTTCTTACGCACCTCAATATGCTGAATTAGGCTTTCGTAGCAGAGTTTATGGCAAACCTGATATTAATATAGAAGAACTCGTAGATCGACGTGCTCTCCGTTTTCATGGGCGTGGAACAGCATGGAATCACATCGCTATGGATCAAGCAATTGCTGATGCAGGTCTAGAACCGCATGAAGTATCGAACGAACACACGGGTATTATTATGGGTTCTGGAGGTGCTTCAACACATTCAATCGTAGAAGCTGCTGACATTACACGCCAAAAAGGTCCAAAACGTATTGGACCTTTTGTTGTCCCTAAAGCGATGAGTTCTACAGCATCTGCAACATTAGCAACTTTCTTTAAAATAAAAGGGATCAATTATTCAATCTCTTCAGCTTGTGCTACCTCCAATCATTGTATTGGTAATGCTTACGAAATAATTCAATATGGTAAACAGAAGCGCATCTTTGCTGGTGGCTGCGAAGATTTGGATTGGACACTCTCTGTTTTATTCGATGCCATGGGCGCTATGTCCAGTAGATATAATGACACCCCTCACAAAGCTTCACGCGCTTATGATGTTAATCGTGATGGTTTTGTCATTGCTGGAGGAGCTGGCGTTTTAGTTCTTGAAGATTTAGAACTTGCTAAAGCACGTGGTGCAAAAATCTACGGAGAAATCGTTGGATACGGTGCAACATCCGATGGACATGATATGGTTGCCCCATCAGGAGAGGGAGCAGAACGATGCATGCGCATGGCCCTTGCAACAGTCAATAATAAAATTGATTATATCAATCCCCATGCGACAGCAACTCCTGTTGGTGACCCTCCTGAGATAAAAGCTATCCGTCGTGTCTTTGGAGCTGGTGATCAATGCCCCCCTATTTCCGCTACCAAATCTCTAACAGGACATTCCCTGGGAGCAGCAGGTGTTCACGAAGCAATCTATACATTGTTAATGATGAATCATAATTTTATTTGTGAAAGTGCCCATATTGAAGAACTTGATCCAGCTTTTGCTGATATGCCTATCGTTCGTGAACGACGTGATCATCAACAACTGAATACCGTATTGTCAAATACTTTTGGCTTTGGCGGTACCAATGCAACGCTTGTTTTCCAACGTTATGTATAAACAAAAGTTCTTAGTAATTGAAAAAAGTACGGTCTTACGGAGAATAATATGAAAGGTTTGATGGAGGGCAAACGCGGCCTTATTATGGGAATTGCGAATGACCATTCAATTGCTTGGGGCATTGCCTGTCAGCTCGCACAAGCAGGAGCTGAATTAGCGTTGACTTATCAAGGAAATGCTTTTGGAAAACGTGTTCATCCCCTAGCAGATAAACTTGGCTGCAAATTAGTGCTAGAGTGTGACGTTGAGAAAAGTGAAAATATTGATTACGTCTTTGAGCAACTTGAAAAAGAATGGAAAACAATTGATTTTATTGTCCATGCCATTGGTTTTTCAGATAAAAATCAGCTAAAAGGGCGTTACGTTGATGTCACAACACGTGAAAACTTTCAACGCACGATGGTTATTTCAGCTTATTCCTTTACTGAAATTGCCCAGCGCGCGGGTAAACTTATGCCCAATGGAGGAACACTTTTAACTCTTACCTATGGTGCTTCACAGCAAGTTGTGCCTAATTATAACATCATGGGTGTTGCTAAAGCAGCTTTAGAAGCTATGGTGCGTTATTTAGCAGCGGACTTTGGTCCTCAAAATATCCGCGTCAATGCAATTTCCGCTGGTCCTGTTAGAACCTTAGCAGGTAATGGTATTGCAGCTGCACGGGCAATATTTTCACATCAACGCCGTAATGCCCCATTACGTCGTACCGTGAATATTCATGAAATTGGAAAATCTGCTCTTTATCTACTCTCTGACTTATCATCAGGTGTTACAGGTGAAATCCATTATGTTGATTCAGGCTATAACATCATGTCTATGCCAATACTTGAAGAACTAAAAAAAAGTGACGATTCCCAAGAAGGATAATTTTTATTTCATTGCACTAAAAAATAAAATCAATCATGTACATAGTGCTTTAGTCGGGTATTGAGTACGTTCTCAACTATATAAAGTGTATTGACTTATAATAATATGACGTAAGGCATATGTGCAAATGTTTGTAAGAATAAGTGAACACAAAACCAGATGTACTATGCCTTGTTTCGCAAAATATTTTATAAAAGCCGGAATATTTCTTCAATCCATGGTTGATAAAGTGTGTATTTTATGACGTTATTTACCTTACTAAAGCATACGCTTTTGCCATTGTTTATAAATCAATATCCAACCCTCATGCCACCCCAGTTTGAAACAGAGATTAGAGAATTATTAAAACCCTTAGTTTCAGCTTTTGTATAGCAAATTGAAAAAAATATTCCTACCGTTTGATTTATTCTTGAAACGCAAATACAATCTAATTTAGGAAGAATATGAAGGCGTAAAGAAATCAATCATTAATCTTACTATTATTCTTTAATGAGGCTTTACGATTTTAAAAGCATCTATATCAATGTTTTTTTAATAATGGAGGTTACGCTTTACCTCACACCTTTATTTTTCTCATTCTTTAATGAAAGCATTTCTCTAATGTATCAGTTAAAATAGAACGCCTAAAAATACTATAGCTGTTGCTCTTTCATGCATTTTTTTTAAAGATATCTCTCAATGCACGCCATTCCATTTCACAATGGTACCTGTAAAACATATAAAAATCCCTGTGAAGTACATAAAATCCTTTTTTCACCACCATTTTAATGTTTATACAGATGACAAACTGACACTGTCATTTTACTTGCCATGTTCTAATGTTGAAACAACCCTTGACACTTGAGATGATTCATTAGAAGTATTTTTAATAATTTTTATCCACATACTAACCCGCTTGTGACAAGCAAACACATATTTTTAATTAACTCAATACAAAAATAAAATGAATTATTCATATAAATCAATTTTTTATCTTTATAATCACATTATTTTTCAGCTTAAATGACAGCCACAAACAAGTACAATAATATTTTTTTCAATCTTAGACTTTCAAAGTTATAATTCCAAAAATCATTTTTTGCATATAAAAAACAAAATTGACATGTGAGAGAATAAAAGGCTTAAATATCTCTACTGAACAGCTTCAAGTGCCAAGAGCTGTCTCAACATTGGGAGGTGTAATGATGCTCGTCTTCCTCCTTCATAAACGTAAAGATGGGGATGCGCACAATAGCTTTATCGTTACACTATTCACGGTCACCGTCGCAAATTGGACTTGGGAATTTTAAGAGAGGTCTCTTTAAAACAAGCACGTGAGTATGCAACAGCAATCGTGTTTTTTTGGCGTTCTATTTTACCTGATACATCAGAGAAATGCTTTCATTAGAAAATGAGAAAATAAAGGTGTGAGATAATCTCCATTATTTAAAAGATATTGCTTTAAGATAGCATAAAACTGAATTTAAAAATGATTTTAGAAATGGGAACTGATTTTCAGCTTTAAAATTTCATCTTCTTCCCAAATTAGATTGTCTTCTTGTTTTAAAAAATTACAAAAACAGAGATTCACAATATCCCTTCCCCAATATTCTTAGCTTATACGTTACATAAATAAGATGCTTCTACCTAATGAGTCTTGTATTATTCTGTTTGCAAATATCATTGTGAGATGAATTTAAGAGACAATAAAAGTATCTTGTTCATTACATTACATAAACATGTGTAAGTGGAAACGATAATTTATCTTAAAAGAGATAGCTCTTAGATAAAAGCAAAAACTTTTATATTTCAGCCATGTTTCATAAAGAATCGAATGATATGAATCTATAATTTGCTGGAATATGACTGCCTTATACAACCATTAATACAATCTATTTTATATGTCTATCATAGCATGTTTCTATTTTTTACGATTGGAATTATTAATAAACAGGATATCATTGTATTTCGTCCTTGAGGGCGCGGCCTAGTAATGTGTTTGCCGCTTCAGTTATGTTTTTACCACAATAGAGAATTTGATAAATTTGTTCTACAATGGGCATTTCTACCCCAATACGCTGCGCCAACGTATGTACTTCCTTGGTATTTAAGTATCCTTCCACAACCTGACCAATTTGTTTTTCTGCTTCTTTTATATCTATTCCTTTACCAAGAAGTATTCCAAAACGGCGATTACGCGACTGATTATCAGTACATGTCAAAACCAGATCACCTAAGCCTGTCATTCCCATAAATGTGGCAAGCTCAGCACCCATAGCCCCCCCTAAACGACTGATTTCAGCTAGTCCTCGTGTGATAAGAGCTATTCGTGCATTTGCCCCAAAACCTATGCCATCTGATATTCCTGCACCAATAGCAATAACATTTTTGACTGCCCCCCCTAATTGAACACCAATCATATCTGAACTTTTATAAACTCTAAAACTTTTGTCACAATGAAAAAGTTGCTGCAAT
Source organism: Bartonella sp. AC535YNZD (assembly GCF_042196625.1). Taxonomy (NCBI): domain Bacteria; kingdom Pseudomonadati; phylum Pseudomonadota; class Alphaproteobacteria; order Hyphomicrobiales; family Bartonellaceae; genus Bartonella; species Bartonella sp. AC535YNZD. Next base: position 52,265 of record NZ_JBHIQP010000001.1, read on the forward strand.
TCTTTACCAAACTCAACATCAGAAGCTGCTATCGTCATTGCAGTAGGCCAACCAATAGCTAGTTCTTGAGCAAAAGTTGGTCCAGAAAAAACAGCTAAAGGAATTTTTTCACCTAAAATCTCACGAGCAACCTCTTGTAAGAAACGTCCAGTCCCATGTTCTAAACCTTTTGTAGCCCAAATAACGCGTGAATGCTGATCTAAATAAGGCTGAATATTATACAAGACTTGATGAAATACATGGCTTGGAACAGCGATTAATATATTGTGACTTGCCGTTATTGCAATTTCAAGGGAAGCTTCAAGTAATAAATTTTCAGGAAATTGAATATCGGGTAAATATACTTGATTACAACGTTGTTCCTGTAATTCTTTGATATGTTGAGGACTATATCCCCAAAGTAAAACATTATGACCATTACGGGCAAGAGCTATCGCTAATGCAGTACCAAAAGAACCAGCACCTATAACTGTCATTGCAACGGTTTTCATTAAATTTTCTAATTATTCTCTAAATTTTTGATTTCAATTGCATATTATTATTACAAATAATTTTAATGCTATCTTTAATATAAATTCTTTAAATCTAAAAATATTACTGCTTCATAGCTTTTTTATCTCACACAATATAAAAACTTGTTGCGCACATTCTCTTTCTTTGTAGTAAAATTTTACAAACATCACTTTTTGTATATTCTACAGATAGCTATTTGTCTCAAAAATTAAAGATTGACTAAATACCCCACAGACTTTCTCTTTTAAATTAAAAGTATATTCAAAATAATAATACTCATTCCACTGATATCTTGTACTTATCTCCTGCTTTATATCCTACGAATTTCTTCTACGGAGCTGATACATGCCGCATCAGCTCCGTAGATATTTCTAACAACTACTCCACAGGAAACTGCTGCGTATTTTGATCTTGCCCCATGGGCATTTCTGAACCAGGTGCTTGATCTACAGGAGTTTGCGTACTTAGACCCTGCCCCATGGGCATTTCTGAACCAGGTGCTTGATCTACAGGAGTTTGCGTACTTAGACCCTGCCCCATGGGCATTTCTGAACCAGGTGCTTGATCTACAGGAGTTTGCGTACTTAGACCCTGCCCCATGGGCATTTCTGAACCAGGTGCTTGATCTACAGGAGTTTGCGTACCTAGACCCTGCCCCGTGGGCATTTCTGAACCAGGTGCTTGATCTACAGGAGTTTGCGTACTTAGACCCTGCCCCATGGGCATTTCTGAACCAGGTGCTTGATCTACAGGAGTTTGCGTACTTAGACCCTGCCCCATGGGCATTTCTGAACCAGGTGCTTGATCTACAGGAGTTTGCGTACTTAGACCCTGCCCCATGGGCATTTCTGAACCAGGTGCTTGATCTACAGGAGTTTGCGTACTTACACCTTGCTCCATCGAAACCTCTGAGCCCTGTATCTTTTCTGGCTGTTTTCTTACGGATATATCTTTGTTTGATAACGGCTCAGATACTGAAGAACCATCTCTACTTGATATTTCCGGTTCAATAACACGTCCTGAGCCACCCATCATATTATAATTCAAATGAGAAATAGCCCACCATGTACCCCCAATAATAATAAAAACACAAATAGCAGCAAACCATAACGCATTTAAATTCCACTTGGCATCTGGACCAGAACTCAAGTGTAAAAAGAAAACAATTTGTACTACAATCTGAATAATCGCCATCCCAATAAGATATGCAACTTTTGTACTGACTGCCCAACTTTCCATCATTCCATACATCACAGGAATAAAAGAACCCAAGGTGAAAAATACAGCCAGAATAAAACCGACCAAATAGGAACCAGTACTGGGACCATGTGTTTCATTTTGCATGCTCATCACAACGCTCCTAATAGATAAACCATGGTGAAAACACCAACCCATACAATATCAAGTAAATGCCAAAAAATGGAAAGGCACGCTAAACGTGTTTTATTATCCTGATCCAAACCATTACGACGAAGATGACAAAACATCACGACCATCCAAAGAAGACCAACACTCACGTGAAGACCATGGGTGCCAACCAAAGCAAAAAATGCTGACCAATAAGCAGAAAGTATCTCCCGTCCAAAAAGCTGTAAACCTGTTGCAGGATCAATACCCGCATAAGCATTTGGATCGAAATAAAAAACCTCACTCAAAAGTTCATGAAATTCGTAAAGTTCCATACCAATGAAGCAACACCCCAATACAAAGGTAATAGCCATCCATAAACGCACACCACTGATGTTATTTTTATGTGCTTGTACCATTGCAAAGCCATAAGTGACGGATGAAAACAACAAGAAAGCAGTCTCAACCAAAACAAACTTTAAATCTATAAACTCACTGCCCGCTTTACCACCACCATAAGAAGCAGAAAAAACAGCAAAACTTGAAAACAGTGTCGAAAACAGGATTAAGTCTGAAAGAATATAGACCCAAAAACCAAACGTCATTACCGAGCTACTATCGTGGTGAAGTTCATCTATAGTACTCGCGTTATTCATTGTTACAGCACTCATACTGTCACTCCTTGTTCTTTAAGAACAGCCGTAAAGGCATCTTCAGTTTTTTGCACTTCTTCAGCTGGAATATAGTAACCATGATGATCACCTGTTAATGAATGACACACAAGCGTTGCAATAAAACCAATCAGTCCAACAGCAGCAAGCCACCAAATATGCCAAACAAGTGCAAAACCAACAACTAATAAGAAGAATCCCGCAATAATTCCAGCCGATGTATTCGACGGCATATGAATTTTTGTGAATCCACTTGTCGGACGTTGATAACCACTTTTCTTCATATTCCAATAAGCATCATCAGACTGTATCTTTGGAAGGAGGGCAAAATTGTAGGCAGGAGGCGGTGAAGAGGTAAACCATTCAAGTGTACGTGCATCACCCCAAGAATCATTCAACGTTACCGGTAGGTGACCTTTATGCTTAATACCGTACCAAATCGCCAAAACAACCTGTAACACAAAACAAAGAATACCAAGCAAGATAATAAAAGCACCTAGAGCAGCAATAATAAACATCGGCTGCCAACTAGGTTCCATGTAATGCTGGAGACGACGTGTTGCACCCATTAAACCAAGCGCATAAACAGGGAAAAACGCAAGGTAAAAACCAATAAACCAACACCAGAAAGATGCAATACCTAGTATGCGATTTGGTTTATAACCAAAAGCTTTTGGAAACCAAAAAGCAAGCCCTGCTAAATAAGCGAAAACCACACCTCCAATAATTGTATGATGGAAATGCGCTATCAAAAAGAGCGAATTATGAAACTGCCAATCTGCAGGAACAATAGATAATAAAACACCAGTTAACCCACCACCAACAAACGTAAAGATCATTCCCATGCACCAAAGCATTGGAGGCTCAAAGCGAATCCGACCTTTATACATCGTGAGCAGCCAATTAAAGACTTTTACACCTGTTGGAACTGCGATGATCATCGTAGCAATACTAAAGAAGGTATTTACAGCTTCACCACCACCCATTGTAAAGAAATGATGTCCCCAAACAAGAAGCGAAAGAATCAAAATAACCACCATGGCCCATATCATGGAAGTATAACCAAAGAGGCGTTTTGAAGAAAAAGTTGAGACAACTTCAGACACAATGCCAAAAGCAGGAACAACCAAAACATACACTTCAGGGTGACCAAAAACCCAAACATAATTAATCCACACCATTGGATTTCCACCACCAACGTTAGTAAAGAAATTCATGTTCAAATAACGATCACATGCCAAGAGCGCAAAAGCAACAGTTAAGACAGGATAAATAACTACAATAAGAACATTGCTGACAAAAGCGCTCCAACAAAAAATAGGCATTTTCATCATTGTCATTCCAGGAGCACGCATTTTAATCATCGTTGCAATAAAATTCACTGATCCCATTGTTGTTGCAATACCAGAAAGCTGAAGAGACCATAAATAATAATCTACCCCTGTATCTGGACTCGTTTGTAATTCTGTAAAAGGTGGATACATCAACCAACCACCACGACCAAAATTACCAACACCTAGGGATATATTAATCAAAATCGCCCCAGCTGCCGTAATCCAAAAACCCAGATTATTTGCAAAGGGAAAAGCAACATCACGCGCACCAATTTGAAGCGGTATAAGATAATTAAAAAGACCAAATAAAATAGGCGTAGCCATGAAAAAAATCATGATCGTACCATGCGCCGAAAAAATTTGATCAAAATGCTCAGGAGGTAAATAACCTGCTGTTTCACTCCCAAGAGCTAAAGCTTGATGCGTTCGCATCATAAGTGCATCCGCAAAACCGCGAACAAGCATAATAATTCCAAGAACTATATACATTATGCCTATGCGCTTATGGTCAACAGTTGTAATCCAATTTCGCCATAAAATTCCCCACCACCCAAGCGCTGTCAGAGCAACGACAGCAATTAAACCAACCAAAACAATCGCAATACATGTATACAAAACGATCGGTTCATGTGCAAGCGCATGAAAAGCACCTGCCGTAGGATCTGTAAGTCTTCCAAACATTTCTCAACCCATTTCAAATGAAATTTAAGTTTAAAAGAAACCTTATATTAAAAATATTAAAAGGGCTCTTTCTCTATTGACCCTTTAAATAACATCAGGATCAAATACTGAACACAGTGCACCCCATAGCGTCTGAGCAGCAGCACGTTTCATTAAATCTTCATTACACACCGTATTTTCATCGACACATCGATTAACAACACGATAGTAAAGCCGCTTCTCAACAGGTGCAAAATAACGAACTTCAGCATCTTTTTCCTTCGCAGCAATATCACCCATACGAGGCGCAATAGAAAGTTGACGATAAGATGTACGATCAAGTACTCGACCATTAGCCCGAGCTTTTACAATCCAATCCTCAAAATCCCGCGAAGACACAGAATGCCACTTAAACCGCATACCCGAAAAACCATCACCACTGTAATTTGCTGAGGTCCCTTTGAATACCCCTTGTTCTTCAGCGACCAAATGCAACTTAGCATTCATCTGCGGCATAGCGTAAAGAACCGTACCCAATTTGGGAACCCAAAAGGCATTGACAGAATTCTCTGACGTCAATTGCAATAAAACTTGACGTCCTTCAGGCGCGTAAATTTCATTAATCGATGCAACACCATATTCAGGATAAATAAAAAGCCACTTCCAATCAAGAGCTACAGCATCAATCTGCAATGGCTTTCCTTCACCCACCACCTCTACTGGAAGGGGATTTGTAGGCTCAAGCTTATAGGTATAATAAGTTGTTAATGAACCTAAAACCATTATGATTACAATGGGAATACTCCACATCAACGCTTCAATTTTATTTGAATGCGCCCAATCAGGAGAATAGTCCGCTTTCACATTCGATGCACGATATTTTATAGCTAAAAATACCACACTCACCATTACTGGAATGACAACGCAAAGCATAACAGCCACACAAACAACAATCAAAATTAACTGTTGACGTGCAACATAACCTGATGGCTGTATAACATCAATTTTACAACCAGACAAAAGCAGTGCTCCCCCTAAAATCACAAGCATCTCTAATTGTCTAACAAAGCTTTTCATCTTCATTTACCCCCGTCATACGCACTAAAAATTGTCATAATATAACACCTTAATATTGTACAGATTTGAAAATAATTATCAAGTGAATTCAATGCCAATACTACTCTTATCCAACGTTTGCTCTTTACCTATCACAAATTAATTATTTTGCTTAATTGTTTTGCAATATACTCAAGTGCAAACCGATATCCATCACCTCCACACCCAGTTATGATAGCGTCTACACCTGCAGATGTATAAGAATGGTGACGAAAAGCTTCACGCTGATAAATATGAGATAAATGAACTTCTACTTTCGGCCCTGAAAACATTTTTAGGGCATCGAGAAGTGCAACAGATGTATGACTGTAAGCCGCTGGGTTAATGATCAATCCAGAACTTGCCTCTATTGCTTCTTGTATCCATGCTACTAATTGCCCTTCACAGTTACTTTGATAAAAATTTATTATGATATCATTTTTTTTTGCCCATTCTCTGCATCTTTTTTCAATACCTTCTAGAGTTTCAGTTCCATAAATTCCTGGCTCACGTTGACCTAGAAAATTTAAATTAGGACCATTTAAAATCGTTATTATCTCTGACATAGCAAGCCTTTTCTTTCAGAGTCATCACTTATTAGAAAAATATTTAGCATGTTTTTTACAGCAATAAAGCTCCATTCTTAATCTCAAAAAATTCTGCGCGTCCTTTTAAGTCATCAAATAAAACACGATCTGTTCCTGTCATAAATGTTTGTACAGCTAAATCATCAAGAATATCAAATAGAGCAGCACGTCGATGCGAATCAAGATGAGCAGCCATTTCATCAAGAAGAAGAATGGGAGATCTTTCCGACATCATACCTGTTAGACGTGCATGACACAAAACTAAACCTGTTAGCAGCGCTTTTTGTTCACCTGTTGAACACGATGTTGCTGTTCTATTTTTATCAGAATAAAAAACCTGCAAATCTGCACGATGTGGTCCTTCTAACGTCCGACCAGCAGCACGATCCATTGCGCGATTATGCCGTAATCGATCACAAAATTGTTCTTCAACTTCAGTTGCTGATATTTCATTAAGAGCTGTTTCTAAAAAACCATCAATTTGCAAAAAAGCTCGTGGAAAAGGTATATGAGACGGCATTTGTGTAAACATGTCATTTAAAAGCCGAATAACATCAACACGCGCCGCAGAAATAGCTGTCGCCAATTCTGCCATTTGCTTTTCTAAAGCATCAAACCAAACACAATCTTCATTTCCATCTAAAAACAAACGATTTCGTGCGCGCATAGCTCTATCATAATCGGCTATGCGGCGCCTATGCAACGGATCAATCGCCAAAACCATACGGTCCAAAAAATTACGGCGCTCAAGTGAAGGACCTGTAAAAAGACCATCCATAGACGGTGTTAGGACACTAATATGACAATAATCTGTTAAGCAATCACCTGGTTCACTCACACCATTAATATGGACCTTTCGACTGTTATCGCTAACCTCCAAAGCTGTACCAATCTTTACTTCACCATAAAGAGCACATTCAAGACGTGCAAATACAACGAATCCTTCACCTCCGCCCTCTACAAAGCTAACATCAGAATAAGCAGCACGTCGCAAACCACGACCAGGAGAAAGAAAAGATAACGCCTCTAAAAGATTCGTCTTACCAGCACCGTTATGGCCAGTAAAAACCACATGCTGACCCGAAAAATGAATATTAAAAAAAGAATAATTACGATAACGTAAAAGCTTCAGCTGCCTCACTGCCACTTTGTGCACACGACTCGCCATGCATTGCAAAACAATTGCCCCTAAACGCGAATAGGCATCAGTACATAAAGCACATCCGCATCATCATTATCACGAATCAGAGCTGGTGCTCCAGCCTCAGCCAACATAAAAACCATCTCATCACTTGAAAGCTGCCCAGCAATATCCAAAAGATAACGTGAATTAAATCCTATCTCAAGCGGTTCAGATGCATAAGTTACTGATAACTGATCTTCTGCACTGCCCGAATCTGGGCTATTAACAACAAGCCTTAACTGTCCATGCTCAATCGTTAATTTAACTGCACGCCCCCGATCACTTGAAATCGTTGAAACACGATCAACTGCAGAAGAAAAGTCCTGCCTATTAACAATTAATTCTTTATCATTTCCAAGAGGGATAACACGTTGATAATCTGGAAATGTTCCATCAATTAATTTTGATGTAAAAATCACAGAGCCTATAGAAAAACGAATTTTTGTCTCCGAAAGCTCTATACATACATCGCTATCATTTTCTTCTGAAAGAAGTTTTTGCAATTCTCCTACAGCTTTACGGGGAACAATAACTCCAGGCATTCCCTCAACTCCCGAAGGAGCTTCCATCTCAACTTGTGCCAAACGATGACCATCAGTTGCAACCAAACGCAATTTCAAAACACCATCATTAATAATATGGAAATAAATACCATTAAGATAATAACGGGTTTCTTCAGTAGAAATAGCAAATTGTGTACAATCAAGTAAATGTTTTAAGCCTGATGCCGATAGAGAAAAACGATAACCAAATTGCCCAGGAAGCGACTCTGGAAAGTCTGCCTTCGGAAGACATTGAAGCTGAAAATGTGCACAACCCGAAACAACGGACATTGTACCTGCTTGATTCTCATCGAGGGATAATACAACTTCATTGCTATCAGGAAGTTTTCGAATGATATCATAGAGCAAATGTGCCGGAACAGTTGTTGCTCCAGCTTGTTTAACATTAACTGCAAAAGATTCCATAACCTCTAAATCAAGGTCTGTTGCTTTTAACTGTACACGGCCATTTTCTGCATCAATCAACACATTCGATAAAATAGGAACAGTATTACGGCGCTCTACCACACGGTGAACCCGACCAAGAGACTTGAGAAATTGACTGCGATCAACTGTAATACGCATAAAAGCCCCGTATGATTTACTAAAAACTATAAAAATTCCTTAGAATTAAAGAATAGATCCCTTTAGAGAATCGCCTGCTAGAGTTTATTAAACCTCTCTTAAAATGGCAAGTCACTCCTGTATAAGAAAAAATAAATCTTTTCATTAAATTCTTTAAAGTCTCTCCAAAGAAAGAAACGATAAACACTATACAGCCTGTTCTCCAATCAACCGCTTAAGCAACTCAAGTTCCTTAGCCAATGTCTGATCACCACAAACCAAATCTTCAATTTTACGCACAGCGTGTAAAACTGTTGTATGATCACGCCCACCAAAACGGCGCCCAATTTCTGGTAATGAGCGAGGAGTTAATACTTTTGCTAAATACATCGCAACTTGCCGTGGCTTCACAACCGTACGTGTTCGGCGATTAGACAACAAGTCCTGTTTAGAAACATTATAATGGCGCGCTACCGTACGTTGAATTTCTTCAATCCGAATTCGCTTAGGTTCTCCAGGACGTGTCAAGTGACCTAATAACTCATCAATCCGTTCTAAAGATAAATTAGACTCAAAAGATTGACGAAATAACAACTGATTAAATGCTCCTTCAATATCACGTCCCGACCCTAAAACCGTTTTGGCAATATATTCCAAGATATCATCAGAGATTGATATCATGCCATCATCTTGTTGTGCCACCTTTAACCGCTGGCGCAACATTTGTAAACGCATTTCATAATCTGGTGCTTCAATTTCAAGTGCGACTCCTCCTTGAAGACGAGATCGAACGCGAAGATCAAGCGATTCTAATTCTGCTGGTGGACGATCTGCAGCGACAACAACTTGTTTTGCACTATCAAGCAACATATTAAGCAAATGGCAAAACTCATGTTGTATCGACTTTCCCTGCAAAAACTGCATATCATCAATAATCAAAAGGTCGATATCACGAAGCTGTTCTTTAAAAGAAAGAGCATCATTATCACGAATAGCTGTTGCAAAACGCCACATAAAATATTCAGCAGTTAAATAAATAACGCGCGCAGACGTTAAACGCTTCAATGCAGAAGCAGCAATCGCTTGAAGCAAATGTGTTTTTCCCAAACCAACAGATGCGTGAATAAAAAGAGGATTAAAACGCAAAGCGCTTTTATGCCCCTCCGCAATTGAACGTGCAGCTGCTAAAGCAACACGATTAGAAGCCCCCTCAACAAAACTTTCAAAAGTATAGCGAGAATCAAGTGGGGATCCAAAAACTCCCGTTTGAGAATTCTTAACTGAATGCTCTGCGCAACTTTCAACAAAAGATGAAGTCGCCTGCTCCTCTAGCACAACAGGAGGAACACTTCTTTTACAAACGACATCTCTTGAAACGCGTTCCATACCACGAACAATAACTTCAACACGAATAATTGCTGAATTCTCTTGTTTCCATAAATGAGTCAAAAGAGAACCATAGTGATTATTAATCCATGAACGTAAAAAAGCAGTAGGAACAGAAAGCTTTACAAGAGTATGACTATATTCAGCAAGCTTCACACGTCCAAACCAACTGGTATAAGCCTCAACACCAACCTGCACCTTTAACTGCGCCATAACACGGACAAAAGCCGCCGCACTTTCCTCCTCTGAAACAATAGAATGCCCTATAGAAGCATTTCTACAAACGTTCTCATCACTTTCCGTCATCCTATTCTTTATTATGTTCTCTGCCGACAGGATATTTACCGAAACCCTTTTAAAGGAACTAGCTTTAGAGTTCAATTTATCCACCATCTTCCATCCTGATAAAAATAAAATTTTGTCCTGCCAAACAACTAAAATAAATCTAGCGAAGGCAAAACGCCCTACCCCAAATAAGATTACTCACCCTCCCCTAGGATAGCCTCATCACAACCCCACTAACAAAGATGACCAATAAGATTTATTTGCACTCATGATATGACCCACCCTTCTAAAATGGTAAACATATCCATTAAGAAAACTAAAAAACCGCCAGAAACCTCTCCAACACAAAAGTTTCGAAAAACCTAAATCAAAACATCTTGTATTCAACAAAATACATAATAATGCGCTGATGTGACCCCTTCATGCTTCTTAGTCTTCATAAGAACCATACAAAACAGCAGAGGTAAAATGCAAGAGGTCAAAATAAAATCAAAAAACCCGAAAAAAATGCTTATATTAATGAGGACTGAAAAAAATATTGATTCAATTCATTTTTTTTCTCTAAATTTACCAATAATTAAAGAATCTCTTCAGATTTAAAAAAAAAAATAAAATGCTTGACAAAAAAGACTCTGTACAAATCCACAAAGCTTGTGGATAACCATACCTCCCCCTATAAACTTTCTCTCCTTTTTCAAGTGGAGAATCATTATCGATTCTTATTTTCAATAGAAACCTTTTGAAATAATAAACAAAAAGCCAGCACCCTCATGGATACTGGCTTTGTTCTCAATTAAAGGAAAAAAAGCTTAAACGCTGAGAGCCTTCAAGCGTTTAGCTAAACGTGATACTTTCCTCGCAGCAGCATTTTTATGAAAAACCCCTTTAGAAACTGCACGCATAATTTCAGGCTCAAAATTCTTAAATGCAATCTCTGCAGATGCTTTATCGCCACCCGCTAAAGCATCATCAAACTTACGTATAAAAGTACGAACGCGTGAACGGCGGGCCTTATTAACCTGTGTGCGCGCCGCAACCTTGCGCACCGCTTTTCGAGCAGAAGGTGTATTCGCCATAAATATAATCTCTCTTTCAACACCTTGGTAAAATGAGTCCTAATAACAACTCTACCAATATAAATAAATCCAACCCAAGCAAAACTATAAAGCTGCCTATAACTGTGTGGCTTATAGCGCAATCCCAAAGCTAACGTCAATTAGATTTTCAAAGATAGTCATAAAAAAACGAAGCTAAACTCTTTGATCCGCAACTTTATAGCTTAATAATAGATATTTCTTAACAAACAAAAGAATTTAAACGGCTAACTTACGTAAGACATATTGCAAAATTCCACCATGATGCAAATAATCTAGCTCATCTTCAGTATCAACACGGCACAATAATGGAACGGTTTTTACCGTACCATCAGAAAAAGTAATTTTCGCTACAGTCTTTTGACGAGGTTTCAAGTTATGAATCCCTTCAATTGTAACCTTTTCATCTCCCTTTAAGCCTAAAGATTTCCAACTTAGTCCCTCCTCAAAGACAAAAGGGACAATGCCCATACCAACAAGATTAGAGCGATGTATCCTTTCAAAAGACTGCACAATCACTGCTTTGACACCAAGAAGATTGGTCCCTTTGGCAGCCCAATCGCGTGATGATCCATTGCCATATTCAATACCTGCAAAAACAACGAGCGGAACACCTTCTTGTTTATACGCCATTGCTGCATCGTAAATGGTTTGTTCTACCGCTGACGGATAATGAACCGTATAACCTCCTTCTCGACCATTTTCCCCTAACATGAAATTACGAATGCGAATATTGGCAAAGGTCCCACGCACCATAACTTCATGATTCCCACGACGCGTTCCATACTGATTAAAATCAGCCACTTTAACACCATGATCCATTAAATATTTCCCAGCAGGAGAAGCTGCCTTAATAGAACCAGCAGGAGAAATATGATCCGTCGTGATTTTATCACCAAATAAACCTAAAATCTGTGCATCCTTAATATCTGGTAAGACATCAGGAGTTTTCTGCATAGCATCGAAATAAGGTGGATTGCGTACATAGGTGGATTGCTCATCCCAAGAATAGGTAGAACCTGTAGGAATCCGAACTTTTTGCCAATTTTCATCTCCCTTAAAGACATCTGCATACTTTTCAGCAAAAACTTTACGCGTAACATTTTCTTCGATAAATTCCTGTATTTCTTGAGAAGTTGGCCAAATATCTCTTAAGTAAATCGGTTGACCATCTGAATCTTCACCAAGAGGTTCCTTGGTTAAATCTTTACACACTGTCCCAATGAGCGCATGTGCAACAACTAACGGTGGTGAAGCTAAATAATTCGCTTGCACATCAGGAGAAACGCGCCCTTCAAAATTACGATTTCCTGAAAGAACCGCAGCTGCAATGATACCATTGTCATTAATCGTTTTGGAAATAGCTGGATGCAAAGGGCCAGAATTTCCAATACATGTTGTGCACCCAAATCCTACTAAGTTAAATCCTAACGCATCTAAATCTTTTTGCAGACCTGAATTTTGAAGGTAGGCTTCAACGACTTGTGAACCAGGTGCAAGAGAAGTTTTTACCCATGGTTTACTTTTGAGACCTTTTGCTACAGCATTTCGTGCCAAAAGACCTGCTGCAATGAGAACACTTGGATTTGATGTATTCGTACAAGAAGTAATCGCAGCAATCACCACATCACCGTGACTCAGCGTATATTCTTCACCTTCGACCTGATAGCGCTCACCTTGTCCAGAAGTTTTTTTGTAGTCTTCGACCAATGCCTTCTCAAAACCCTGCCCAACATTTTCCAATGCAATACGTCCTTCAGGACGTTTAGGACCAGCCATAGAAGGGACAACGGTTCCCATATCTAATTCAATTGTATCACTAAAAATGGGATGAGCCACCATTTCATCATGCCACATCCCTTGTGCTTTGGTATAAGCCTCCACTAAGGCAATCCGATCTTCATCACGCCCTGTCATATTGAGATAACGCACTGTCTCCTTATCAATTGGGAAAAAACCACACGTTGCTCCATATTCAGGAGCCATATTCCCAATCGTTGCCCGATCAGCAAGCGTCATATGCTCCAAACCAGGACCAAAAAACTCAACAAATTTACCAACAACACCCTTTTGGCGTAACACTTGGGTCACCGTCAACACGAGATCGGTGGCGGTTACACCTTCTTTAAGTTTCCCTGTTAGACGAAAACCAATCACTTCAGGTAACAACATAGAAACAGGTTGGCCTAACATTGCTGCTTCTGCTTCAATACCACCAACCCCCCAACCTAAGACCCCTAAACCATTTACCATAGTCGTATGCGAATCAGTTCCCACACAGGTGTCAGGATAAACTGTCTCACATCCCTCTTCCTTCTTCGTCCACACGCATTGTGCTAAATATTCTAGGTTAACCTGATGACAAATCCCTGTTCCTGGAGGAACAACACGAAAATTTTGAAAAGCTTGCTGCCCCCATTTAAGGAAACGATAGCGCTCACCATTGCGATCATATTCATGCTCAACGTTTTCCTTAAAAGCCATGGAATTGCCAAAAGCATCAACAATAACTGAGTGATCAATGACGAGATCAACGGGAATGAGAGGATTGATTTTTTCAGCGTTACCGCCAAGTTTAACCATAGCATCACGCATTGCAGAAAGATCAACAACTGCTGGAACACCTGTAAAATCCTGCATAAGAACACGTGCAGGACGGTAGGCAATTTCTGCCCCGGCACTTCCTTTGTCACTTAACCACTTAGCAACATTGAGGATATCCTCTTTTTTAACCGTGCGACCATCTTCAAATCGCAATAAATTTTCGAGAATAACTTTCATCGAAAACGGTAAACGAGAAACACCTTCAAGTCCGTTCTTCTCCGCTTCGATCAAGCTATAATAAGTATATTCTTTGCCACCAACATTTAATACTCTGCGACAATTAAAGCTATCAATTTGAGTCATGACTGTCCACCCTCATACTATAACCACCCAATTTCCAGGAATGAACAACACAAACTACGAGTCAAGGTCGCAGCTTGAGCGCAGACGCAATTACCTCCGCTATCCATTTCCCCCTCCACCCGCTCATAGGCAAATGCGGAAATCAGCGCCAGAAACCATTTTACACCAGATATTGATGTAAGGTACCCCTTATAGAACTATTTCTAGAACTATTCTAGGTACAATTGCATAAAAAATGTGTTTTTTATTCTATAATGCACTAAAGAATATGAAAATAAAAACAAAATAGGCAATCACATGGTGTTATCAGGCAAAGATCTAGCTGCTTACAGAAACGAGGAAATTCTGTTTCAAGGTCTTTCTTTTTGTTTATTTTCACAGCAACTTATGACAATCACCGGTCCTAATGGTATCGGAAAGTCTACATTACTCCGAATCATTGTCGGTCTTCTTGAAGCTGCTGAAGGTCATATAATCCTTAAAGACCATAATCAAACATACCCTGTTGCAACTGCCTGTCATTACCTTGGTCCTCAAAACGCTATGAAACCTCTCTTATCTGTCATTGATAATTTGCAATTTTGGGCAGAATTTTATGGTCAACATTTACGCTTTGTGCATGAAGCCCTTGCCGATATTGGTCTTTCTGATCTTGAACATTTACCCTTTAACACTCTGTCAACTGGACAACAAAGACGTGTCGCTATTGCCCGTCTTTTACTCTCCTATCGTCCTATTTGGATTTTGGATGAACCAATATCTGGTCTCGATAACCATGCTCAGAAACTCCTTGCCCGTATTTTCCAGCGTCATCTCAATCAAGGTGGTATGATTATCGCCGCGACTCATAATTCCCTAGGTATTCCAGAAAACCATACCATCGCTCTGGAAAAATTTTTACCTCTCTAGGAGAGAATAAAGAGAATAAAATGAAAGCACTGTTCTGGCGTGATCTTAAACTATTATTAGCGCTACAAGCTACTTCACTAACAGGATTATTGTTTTTCATCGCTGTTGTTGTCATAACCCCCTTTGCCATTGGACCAGATCCCAAAACTCTTGCACAAATAGGACCGGGTATATTGTGGTTTGGAGCCCTTCTTGCAGGGCTCCTCAATCTGAACAAACTTTTCCAAATCGATCGCGATGATGGTAATCTCGACCAATTTATCCTTTCAGAACAAAGACAAAGTTTTACACTAATTGTCTTTACCAAATGTCTTGCCCATTGGGTAGGAACAATGCTTCCTCTTATTTTTGCTACACCTATTTTAGCCCTCATGCTTCATTTAGATGTAGTAATAACTTTTACAACAATACTTACCCTTTTATGCGGAACACCAGCTATTATTTTTATTGGTGCTATAGGCGCTGCACTCGCAACTTCATTGTTGCACAGTACTTTGCTTATTTTTATCATTATCTTGCCGTGGATCATTCCAATTATGATTTTTGGTGTTTCCGCTGCTACAGCCCCAATAAACCCAAATACCTCTTTTCTCACTTCCCTAGCTCTTCTCAGCGCTTTTTCACTTCTTTTGAGTCTCTTTAGCTCTTTTGTTGCTGCGATAACGCTTAAACTTTTATCAGAATAATAAAAGTTGATTGCCGCATAGCAAAACTCTGCCTATTATGAATTTTATGAATGAAATAATGCGCACATATAAAATGAGATCACTCCCTATAAGTTTTACCCATTTCATGAAAATAAGCAAAATGATTTTGCCTTGGTTAGCCAGCATAACATTGTGTTTTCTTATCTTTGGATTGATTCTTGTGATGCATTCCCCTGATGACTATCAACAAGGGATTACTGTTAAGATTATGTACCTTCATGTACCCTTTGCGTGGTTGTCTACATTCTGTTATATAACGATGAGTGCCGCGGCATTAGGAAATTTGATTTGGAAATATCATCTTGCTGATGTGGCACTCAAATGTGGGGCGCCCATTGGAGCAATTTTTACCGCCTTGGCTCTCATGACAGGAGCACTTTGGGGGAGACCTACATGGGGAACATGGTGGGTCTGGGATGCTCGGTTAACATCAGTTTTAATTCTACTTTTTATCTATCTTGCTATTATCCTGCTTGGACGAGCTTTCGACAACCCAATAAAAGCCGCGCGCGCTACTGCAATTCTTACACTTGTTGGATTTGTTAATATCCCTATTATTAAATTTTCTGTTAATTGGTGGAATACATTGCATCAACCCGCATCATTGTTACGCGCTGGAGGACCAACAATCGACAATGCTATGTTATGGCCCCTTATAACAATGCTCTTTTGTTTCATCTTTATGTTTATTACGCTCTATTTGATGGCTATGCGAAATGAAATCAATCATCGTTATATCCAAATACTTCAGATAAAAAAATCCCGTCGTGCACAACAATAGGCGCTTCATTATGCTCGACCTAAATGGCATCCACGGCGGACTTTTAGGAAATCTATCTCAGAAAATTGATTTTTTCCTGAGCACCCTTAAACACGAGCAAATTGTTGTTTTAAGCTATGTGCTTTCTGCAATATCCCTCTTATGTCTTATTGGATATATTCTTTGCAAAGCCCTCTACCAAAAAAAAATTCTCCAACAGCTAAACAAAAAAGAGCTGTCACAAAAAGATAAAGTATAATGAAAAACATCCCTCCAAAACTTAAAAAAAATATATCTTTGCCTGTTCTGCTTGTTTTTTTTGGACCATTTGTGCTTTTTCTTCTTCTCATGATGTTTTTTTTCAACTTTATGGATAAAAAACACCTTCAAGATTCTTCTCTTCTCCCAAACGCATTAGCTGAAAAACCTGCTCCCAATATTTATCTTCCTCTTCTTGATAAAGAAAGTTATCTCAATTCAAAACAGTTTAAAGGACGTGTCACATTGGTCAATTTTTGGGGTTCTTGGTGTTTACCCTGTCGCGAAGAGCATCCTCTTCTTATGAAAATTGCACAAGATAAACGTTTTGATCTAATTGGCATTAATTATAAAGATAACAAAGCAAATGCCCTGCGCTTTTTAAACAGTTTTGGTAATCCTTTTAAATTTATTGGCTTTGATGATTCAGGATATACAGCTATTGACTGGGGGGTGTATGGACCACCAGAAACCTTTCTCTTGAATAAAGAGAGTATTATTATTGCCAAACATGTTGGTCCCTTAACATGGCAAATTTATCAAAAAAAAATTCTACCAAAAATTGAACAAGCGATTATGACAGAAGAAAAATAATGGAGGTTTGTAAAAACATAACGTTTTATCATGCTATGTATTGCTATTTTATTTATACGGCCACTTATTCTTCTTAGAAAAATTTGACAAGAGTATTATCATTGTTGATTCAAAAACATATGTAAAGAAATATCTGTAGAACAAACCTCCAAAATATGACAAAAATTTTAAGTAGTTTTCATTTTTCCTTAGCGATTAAATATCTGTTTGGGAGCTTTAGTTTTGATTATTTGGACAAAACAATATTGCTATAGAACCATCGTTAGCTTAGTGACAGCAACAAACTATTGTTTTCAAAATCATATAGTATTTTTTCTCCGCTTTTTTATCTGAAATACACATTGTTATGAGGGGACTTCACCACTATTCTCATCTTTATAAAATAATAAATCTGCTTTTTTGCAGCGTCATTGTTATATTTATTCCCATTACACTTATCTGTTCGTAATAGACTCCATAAAGCCTATATTGAATCTATACATTCTTATTCTCTCGATAATTTCCCTTATGATTATAACTAATAAGCTTTATTGAGTCTTAATAAGATAAATTCGAGTAAGAAAATATGACTACAATCAAAAAGTCTCATTTAACAGAGAAGATAAGTTATGAGTACATAATCAATTTATCAATGAACATTATAAAAGAATTCATTGTAAGAAATAAACTTTTGAGATGTAAAAAGTACAAAAGAAGCTTTTTCGAGAAGAGGAAATATATTTTACAGAGAACTCTTTTTTAAGCACTCTATGACATAATTACTGATTTCAACAGAAAGATCACTCGTATACACTAAAAAAACTCTAAAACAAGAAATATTCTAGAAGTTCATATGAGCTTATGCGTAAACTTTTATGACGCAAATAAAATAGGCTTTTGTTGCAATCATCATTTTTTATGAAAAATATTTGATTATGTTTTTTCTTCTAGAAATTCTTGCGGTGTAAAACGATACGTTTTTGAGCAAAATTCACATGTGACTGAAATATAGTTATCTTTAACCATTTTATTGCGTTCATCAATAGGAAATCCTTCTAGGATTCCTTTAATTTTTTCGCATGAACAAGAACATTGATCGACAAGAGAAAAAGAATTAAAAACTCTAACACCTTGTTCATGAAAAAGACGAAACAATAACTGTTTACTACCCACTTGGGGATCTGTTAATTCTGAACTTTCAATCGTTTTCATGAGTATTTTAGCTTCCTGCCATTGGTTATCCAATTGGGTATGAGTTTTCGTTTCTTCTCGCTTTTGATGAGGAGCATCTATTTTATGATGAGACGATTCTTGGGGTAAAAGTTGGGTCAAAATACCTCCAGCTCGCCAACTTTTCTGCGGTTTTCCTTGTTGATCACGATTAATTAATATGGCAACAGCCAAACGAATATCGGTAGGAATTTGCTCTGATTGATCAAAATAAATACGAGAAGCTTCTTGTAAATTTGATCCCTCTAATGCAACTATCCCTTGATAGGGTTGCATGTGGGGACCTTGATCAATTGTGAAAGCTAAAGTTCCTTTTCCTAAAAGTATTTCTGAAGAGGTTTGACCATTGTCTATGGCTTGTTTAAGCTGTTCCTTATCAAAACGAGCATATCCACGTAAACTGGAAGGAGGCGAAAAATCGCACACCAACATATTAACCGGTCCATCGGAATGGGTTTGTAGAATAAATTTTCCCGTAAGTTTTAGAGAAGTTCCAATCAGAACCGTTAAAAGTAAAGCTTCTGCTAGAAGATAAGAAACCGGTTCAGGGTATTGATGTCTTGTGAGAATAGAATTTAAAGTTTCCCCAAGTTGTACGGCACGTCCACGGATATCAAGTTCTTCAACTTGAAAGGGAATAACACTATCATCTTCATGCAAGAAGTTGTTGTTGAGAGAGGCTTCATCCTTAGCTTGTTCACTCATAGCTTTACCTTTTTTATATAATTTGTTGTAGGGAGGCTATTGTGGAGAGAAAAATGCATCTTGTAAACACCAAGAAAGAATTGCTTTTTGAGCATGAAGACGATTTTCAGCCTCATCGAAGACAACGGAGTGCGGTCCATCAATCACAGAATCAACCACTTCTTCACCACGATGAGCAGGAAGACAATGCATAAAAAGAGCATCCGGTTTTGCTAATTTCATGAGAGCTTCATTTACTTGATAAGGCTGAAAAATAGAATGACTGCGAGCACGAAACTCTTGTCCCATGGAGACCCATGTATCGGTCATAATACAATCAGCATCTTGAGCCGCTTCTTGGGGATTATGGGTTAGCATAAGATGCGCTCCCCGCTCACGTGCCCAATGTACAAATTGTTCTTGTGGTTCACTGCCCTTTGGTGTGGCAACACGCAAATGAAAACCAAAAAGAGCTGCAGCTTCAATTAAGGAATGGAGCACATTATTACCATCTCCCATCCATGCAAATATTTTGCCAGCAATTGGCCCTCTATGTTCCTCATAGGTTAAGATATCTGCTAAAATTTGGCAAGGATGTGTATCATCTGTAAGGGCATTAATGACAGGAATTTGTGCATATTGTGCCAATTCGAGCATACGTTGATGTTTTGTTGTTCGTAATATCACGACATCCACAAAACGGGATAAAACTCGAGCCGTGTCAGCTATAGTTTCACTGTGACCAAGCTGCATCTCTGAGCCCGTGAGCATGATTGTATCTCCCCCAAGCTGGCGCATACTGATATCGAATGAAATACGGGTTCGTGTGGATGGTTTTTCAAAAATCATCGCGAGCGTTTTACCTATAAAAGGTTTTGAACCTTTTCCTGCTTTAAAAGATGCTTTAAGGATTTTTGCATAATCGATTAATGCACGTGCCATTGCTGGCGTTAAAATGGATAAATCCGTGAAATGACGAAGAGCATTTGTCATGTGTGTGATATTTGTCTGTCCTTATTTATTTTCGAAAGATAAGAAATTGCTTTTTCAATACGACGCAAACTTTCATCTATTTCTTCTTCCTTGATAATAAGAGGAGGCAATAAGCGCACAACATTATTGTTGGCAGCAACACTTAAGAGATATTCACTTTCCAAGGCATTAACAACGAGATTTGAAGGCACAACACACTGAATGCCCATCATAAGCCCCATCCCCTGAACAGCGCAGATAATATCAGGATAGATATTGAGAATGTGCAAAAGTCCATTTTTTAATTTATCCCCCATACGCTGAACATGGTTGAGAAAACTTGGCTCTAACAAAATATCAAGAATACTATTTCCTACAGCCATTCCAAGCAAATTGCCTCCAAAGGTTGATCCATGCGTCCCAGGTGTCATACTTTTTGCAACTTTATCCGTTGCAAGGCAAGCACCTAATGGAAATCCACCTCCTAGTCCTTTTGCAAGGGTAAGAATATCAGGCGTGACATCACTCCATTCATAGGCAAAAAGCTTTCCTGTTCGTCCTACACCCGTTTGGACTTCATCTAAAATCAATAACAGACCATTATCATCGCATATTTTGCGCAAAAATCTTAAATATTCATGAGGGACCGTTCGTATTCCTCCTTCTCCTTGAATAGGTTCAATAAGAATAGCGGCGGTATTTTTATTAATAACGTTACGCAAAGCGGTTTCATCACAAAAAGGGACTTGAATAAATCCACCAGCTTTAGGTCCAAAGCCTTCAAGATATTTTTCATGCCCAGTCGCAGCAAGTGCTGCAAGTGTACGTCCATGAAATGCCCCTTCAAAAGTAATTATTTCAATGCGTGTTGAATGACCAGCGGCATAGTAATAATGACGCGCTGTTTTAAATGCGCATTCTAATGCTTCAGTGCCTGAATTGCAGAAAAAAACCTTATCTGCAAAACTATTTGCACAAAGCCGCGTAGCAAGAGCTGCTTGTTCAGGAGATTGAAAAAGATTGGAAACATGCCAAAGCTTTTCAGCTTGTATTTTGAGTGTATCAACCAATTTTGGATGTGAATACCCTAATGCATTAACAGCAATGCCAGATGTGAAATCAAGATAATGTTCTCCTTTATCGGAAATAAGCCATACACCATGCCCTTGTTCAAAATGCAAATTTCGTCGTGCGAAGCATTCATAAAGTGGTTGTACAGAGATGGTGTCCATCATAATTTCCTTTATATTTTAACCTTTTCAATATATATACAAAGCGACACTATAAATAAAACAACATGGTACATTTCGTTACGGTGCTTTCAACTTTCATTGCGATTAATGATTACACCTATGGAATAGATCATTACACCAATTGAAAAAAAGTCAATGAAGGTTCTACAAATAAGCATTTTGGAAAAAACCTTAAACAAAAGTGAAAGTTTAACCTATGATTGATTTGCAAGTTGGGGAAAACATTCTAAATAAACTCTTCAAGAGGTAAAGACTCTTGTCATAGAGTGAGTGCATATTGTAATTTACAATATAATAAGCAAGATGATGTGTTTTGATTTGTAAATCCACAGGTTGGATGATTTTTTTATGCTCACGTAGAGTGTAAAGTTCTTTCATTCAGCGTAATGAAAACATTATTTAAACATTTGAAGATGCAACGGGGGAAAGCATCTTAGTGACGTAATCGGAATGGAGTGCTGGTATGGGTTGGACATGTGAACGCGTTGAGCTTCTTAAAAAGCTTTGGAGTGAAGGATTAAGTGCAAGTCAAATTGCTGCTCAATTAGGTGGGGTCAGCAGAAATGCAGTCATCGGCAAAGTACATCGATTAAAGTTACCAGGACGTGGTAAGACAGCACAAGGAAGCACGCGTGCGCAAAAAACTCCCGTGGGAAGCAGCAGCCCATCATCTCCACGTGTGCGTCGCAACACATCCACGGTATCGCCAATAAACACATCAGCTGTAAGTATTGAAGAAACCGCTTTAAAGACAGAATTTGTAGTGGAAGATGTAAAAGAAGTTGATATGTCCACAAAATCCAATGTAGTTGTGCCTATATCACGTCAACTTAATCTTCTACAATTGAGTGAAAATACATGTAGATGGCCGGTTGGCGATCCATTATCAGCAGATTTTCATTTTTGTGGTGCAGATTCTGATGAAAATAGCCCTTATTGTGCCTTTCACGCTAAGCTAGCATTTCAACCAATATCTGAAAGACGTCGGATAAGAGTGTAATATCCTCCGATTGAATCTCGTATTCTACGCCTTCTGCGCTTCGTTATTAAATTTTAATTATTGAATTATTATGAGAAAGAAATTTGTTCTTTAATGAATGAAAAAATTTCTTCATGAAAGCATTCATCGTAAATTGTATCTTTTGATGCGAGTGTGTGGCTATGTGTTGTAAAATGTCTATTGTTGTTTATTTTTACGATTCTCTTTAATTCAGTTATACAGTTTTTAAAACTATCCATAGTAGCAATATCTTTTGAAGAACGTAGTTTCTTAATTTCTCATGTTTTTATTTTTCATATACTTAATAGATTAATGCATTGATTTATAAAACAATTTATCATTTTACATCCTGAATCAGATCCGCAAATATGATAAGACTCTCTCATTTTAAGTCTTCTTATATTGAATTAATAAAAACCTTTCGTTTGCACATCACAAACGAAATGAGAGCCGTGTAGAGTAAAAACACTTAAAGAAAAGCACACGGCTTATAAACTTTCTCAAGTACTAAGGGGAAATTCAAGGGCTGTCGCTATATTGGGAAGTGGTAAATCACGTTAGAATATCCAACCTTGCACTTTATATGTAAGTGTAAAGATGGTGGTGTACAATGAATTTTGTACACCTCATGGAGATTACTTTTTACACGCCCTTCCATAAAATGAATTTGAAAATATTAGGAGATATTTTTTTAATAAGCATGTGAATATGTAGTATAAGTATGTTCTGCCTGAAACATTCTGTTTTTCGTGAGTGCTGTTATCACATTAAATCTGTAAAAACAAAAGCATGAGGCAATGAGAGAGTGTAAAACAATGTCTTTATAAGAAAATTAAAAAATAAGGGAATATTGTATTTAAGGTTTTTGCGCAATATATGGGAAATAATTAATTATCGTTATTAATCAGTATATTATTACGTCTTTTCTATAACCTGTAACATACGAGATCTTATAAAATCAATATTGAACCTGAAACGACCTCAATAACATCACATTTCTTTTCCCGATACGAAACGGCGCAACCAAACATAAAGCGCACCTTCTCCGCCATGTTGACGCGCTGCTTTTTCAAACGCATGGACATAATATCGAAAAGCTGGTGTTGATAACCAATACGGAACAAATCTATACAAAGCTCCATCGCTCCCAACGGATCGTCCTTTTCCTGTAATCACAAGAACATAACGCAATCCTCTCTGCTGAGAGGATTGTAGAAATTTTTTTAAGAAAAAATAAGCTTCTTCCTGCATATAACCGTGGAGATCAAGACGCGCCTCAAGAGGATAACGACCTTGGGAAATTTTACGATGTGCAACATGATCAAAGAAATGAACCTTTTGTGCTTGTGTAACTGCCCTCTTTTCTCTTTTAATAATTGTCGAGGGTTGTTGATTTTCCTGAGACAATAAGGAGATTTGAGTTACAGGCTGTTTTTTATCATTAATATTTGCAATAGTTTCTGAAGTAGAAGAGAGCATCTTACCGTGAAGCGGTGTTATCGTACGACAAACCATCTCCCATAAAAGGCGATCTTGTGAAGCCAATAAATCTCTTTTTTGTCTCCATTTACTTGAGGACATTTTAATTTCTCATAAATCATTGAATGCTTATGGAAGAAAAACAAAAAGTATTTTAATTTTCATTTTCTGTAGCAAAAAGCTTCCAGTTGGGATCTGATGATAAACTATTGCGAACAAAAGTCCAAATATCCCTGATTTCTACAATAGCATCAGGATCACCGTCTATACGCTCGCCCTGTTCATTATAAGTAACAGAAATCATCTCACTGACAATACGTATCGTTAAAAGTTCGTCTTTTTCTTGTATTGCCGCCGAGACAAACTCGATCTTATTAATTCCAACAAAAGTAAACTCTATTCTTTCTTTGTTTTTTTCTCGTTGTTCAATCGCTGTACAAAAGTTTTCAAAAACATTCTGACAAAGCAAGCTTTTTAGTTGACTGCGATCACCTTTGGCAAAAGCTGTTACAATCATTTCATAAGCAATTTGTGCACCTTTTATAAAAAATTGAGGAGAAAAATGCGGGTCAATTTTACGCAGTGCTCGCAAATTTTTATTCAAAATACTTCCCTCTGGTGCAATTTCATCAATTTCACTAAAATTGCCTTTTTCTGAATTTTTCTGATGAGGGAACGAAACAATATTATCTGTCGTTTCTGTCTCATCTTGTTTTTTAGAACGTCGTGAATAAGGATCAAAGGGTGGCTTTTCAAACCCAATTCGTTTCCCTAATACATTACGGAGTTGCACAAAAATAACAACCATAATAACAAGAGCGATGACAAGTATAACGTCAAATTCCATAGGCGCTGTCAATCTCCAAAGATTAAGTCTCTAATAAACATTGCAGTCAATACCATTTATCAATAAATATGTAAAATAAGGAATCTTATCATTCAAATATTTTTATAGATTTTGTATTTAAACGGAGTTCTCTTAAGAATTTCTCCCCCTACTCATCCAGAAGGAAATTTTCATGTGATAAAACTTTATTCTATAAATCCTCGTTTTTTTGTTGTTATCTTTCTTTGCATTCTTTTAATCGAGATTGCTGGTTTTATCTTTGTTGGTCAAGAAATTGGTATTTTAGCAACCTTGAGTCTGGTTATTCTCACAACCATAGTTGGGGTTGTTTTATTGCGAATTCAAGGGATTAGCCTTTTAAAAAACATACAAACTGAACTTATCCAAGGACGCACATTAGAAAATAATATTATCAATGATGCTTTCATTATGTTCAGTGCGATTTTACTTATTCTTCCCGGCTTTATAACTGATCTCTTGGGAATATTACTTCTTATTAAACCAATTCGCTCTGTTGTTTGGCATTTCTTTTCATCATTAAAAAACAAAATGAATCAAAATACTAAAAGAAAAAATGACTCTGAAAAAATAATTGACCTTAACGCAGAAGATTACACAATTCATGATACGACAGAATCTCCATGGCGCAAAAATGATGATAACCATTGAAATGCCTAAAAAATCTGTAACAAACTAAAAAAATATTCAAGATAAAGAGCGCATTTCTTGCAACCTTTTGCAAGGCGTGATAACCAATCTGGTCTTTAGATCTAAAATAAATATACATATTATAATGAGAGAGGTTCGTCGTATGGCCGAAGGTGAAATGAATAACAGTGGTGGAGAGCCGGTTTTTGCTGTATTAACTCAATATTTAAAAGATTTATCATTCGAAAACCCTGGTGCTCCTCGTTCATTGCGTGCACGTGAAAAGTCACCACAAATTGATATCAATATTAACGTCAATGCTAACCCAATTGGTGATGATAATTATGATGTCGTTTTGTCTCTCTCCGTTAAAGCCAATGATGACACTGAAACCTTATTTCATGTAGAACTGATTTACGGTGGTGTTTTCCACCTTAAAAACATTCCACAAGAACATGTTATGCCACTGGTCTTTATTGAATGTCCCCGTCTTTTATTTCCATTTGCTCGCCAAATTATATCTGATGCTACTCAAAGTGGTGGTTTTCCACCTTTGTGGATTGACCCTATTGATTTTGCAGCACTCTTCCAAAAGCGTCTTTCTGAAGAACAAAAGGACAGTCAAATACAGCCCTCTTAAAAAATTTATTTTTTTTGCTATCAAAAAGCCCCTTGATATATTATTGGTATATTAGGGGCTTTTTTTCCTTTAGATGACTTTTTCGGCATGATAAGCCGCAAGCATTGCAATATTGACAACATCTGTATCGCTTCCACTAAATGGTACAATTTGGACAGATTTTTCCAATCCAATTAAAATAGGACCAATGATGGTTGCTTCACCAAGTTCTTGTAACATTTTGCTGGCAATGGAAGACGCGTGATATCCAGGCATAACTAAAATATTAGCAGTCTCTGTTAATCCCATAAATGGGTATTGCTGCATCAATTTGGAATTGAGCGCCACATCAGCGCTTATTTCTCCATCAAACTCAAAATCAACCTTGCGTTCGTGCAAAATATTAATTGCATCCTGAATTTGCTGCGTCGTCTGCCCTTTCATGTAGCCAAACGTAGAAAATGCTAAAAATGCTACCCGTGGTTGATATCCAAATCCACGCACAAACGAAGCTGTTTGTTCCGCTATATCAGCAAATTCTTCAGCATTAGGATTTTCATAAACAGCTGTATCGGCAATAAACACAGTTCGGCCACGGCAAATGGCCATTGAAATACCAATCAATCGTTCTTTTGGTTTTTCATCAATTGCCCGACGTATATCGATCAACGCTGTTTCATAATTGCGTGTCACCCCTGTAACCATTGCATCAGCATCTCCTAGTGCCACCATACACGCAGCAAAATAATTGCGATCATTATTGATACGACGATGACAGTCACGCAACAGCCAGCCTTGACGCTGCATCTTTTTATAAAGATAATTCGCATAAGCATCTGTACGGCAAGAAAGCTTGGCATTTATAATAGAAATACCTTCACGCTCCAAATCAATTCCAGCGATAACAGCTGCTTCTCTTATTTGCTCTTCCCGACCAACCAAAATCGCTTGTCCTAATTTTTGATGAACATAAGAAACGGCTGCCCGCATAACTTGTTCTTCTTCACCTTCTGCAAAAACAATTTGTTTTGGCGCTTGACGAACGTGGTTATAAACCCCACGCATTATCGAAGAAGTAGGATCACGCCTCGCATTTAAATCACGCTCATAGGCCTCTAAATCATCTATGTTCTTTTGTGCAACACCGCTTTCCATTGCTGCTTTTGCTACCGCTATTGAAACAACTGTGAACAAACGCGGATCAAAAGGAACGGGAATGATATAATTAGGACCAAATTTTAATCGCTTTCCACGATAAGCTTCTGCAACGCTGTCAGGTACTTCCTCATGCGCTAAATCAGCAAGAGCTCTTGCCGCAGCAATCTTCATGTCTTCATTAATAACTGTTGCACGCACATCAAGCGCACCACGAAATATATAAGGAAAACAGAGAACATTATTAATCTGATTTGGATAATCGGAACGCCCTGTTGCAACAATAGCATCATGACGCACTTGCATAACCTCTTCCGGCGTAATTTCTGGATCGGGATTGGCCATAGCAAAAACGATCGGCTGCGGCGCCATGGATTTTACCATTTCAGGGGTAAGAGCACCTTTAGCAGAAACCCCGAAAAATATATCTGCTCCTTCCATTGCTTCCATAAGCGTACGTTTATCCGTTCGAATAGCATGCGCAGATTTCCACTGATTCATTCCCTCTTTACGACCTTCATAGACCACGCCCTTTGTATCACATAATATGATATTTTCAGAACGAAAGCCCATTGCTTTAATCAGTTCAATACAAGCAATCCCAGCAGAACCAGCACCATTACAGACTAACCGCGTGTTTTGCATATCGCGCCCTGTTAAAGTCAAAGCATTGAGAACACCCGCAGCAACAATAATCGCTGTACCATGTTGATCATCGTGAAAAACAGGAATATTCATCACCTCGCGTAGGCGGCTTTCAATCATAAAGCACTCAGGTGCCTTAATGTCTTCAAGATTGATTCCACCAAAAGAAGGTTCTAAATGACGCACCAAATTGATAAAACTTTCCGTATCATTTATATCAATTTCTAAATCAATGGAATCAATATCCGCAAAACGCTTAAACAGCACTGCTTTGCCTTCCATGACCGGCTTAGAGGCAAGGGCACCTAAATTGCCTAACCCTAAAATAGCTGTACCATTTGAAATAACAGCAACAAGATTGCCTTTTGCTGTATAATCGTAAGCGAGTGCTGGATTTTGAGCAATTGCCTTAACTGGAACTGCAACACCTGGTGAATAAGCAAGTGCTAAATCATGCTGTGTTGCCATAGACTTTGTTGCAACAATCTCAAGCTTTCCTGGTCGACCACGACTATGAAAATCTAGAGCTTCTCTTTCGCTCGCACTGTAAACAGTTTGAGACATTTTCTGATCCTGCTCGCTCTTTTTCATCTCACTTTATTTTCTCCAAAAACAGTGTAAATTTTGCTTGATAATGCGTATAGTTATTAAATTTGATTCATATGTTAGAAATCGCTATTCTTGCCTTAGCAAATCTGATGATACGTTGCAATTTAGAGATAAATAAATATCGAAGTAAACAAAAAAGAGTAAAAACTTCACTTAAAGGAAACAGGCCTCGTACAAATGGATAAAAAAAACAATCATAAAAATAATTTAATTCCACAGCCTGCCTCCTCATCTGCTTCCTCTCAAGAACGTCTTACACCTATGATGGAGCAGTACATAGAAATCAAAGCCATCAATCATGATTCCCTTCTCTTTTACAGGATGGGGGATTTCTATGAATTATTTTTTAATGATGCAATTGAAGCGGCTCAGGCTTTAGGAATCACACTCACAGCACGCGGAAAACATTTAGGACAAGATATTCCTATGTGTGGTGTTCCCGTTCATGCGGCAGATGATTATTTGCAAAAACTCATTGCTTGTGGTTATCGCGTTGCTGTTTGTGAACAAATAGAAGATCCTGCTGAAGCGAAAAAACGTGGCTCAAAATCTGTTGTTCGGCGTGATGTTGTTCGTCTTGTAACACCTGGAACAATAACAGAAGAAAAACTCCTTGATCCAACGCGTGCAAATTATTTGATGACGCTTTCCCGTATAAAAACCAGTGATGGAGAAGAGTTTGCTCTTTCTTGGATTGATATCTCAACAGGCATATTTCGTGTAACAGAAAGCCGCCAAGAAAAACTTTTGGCAGATATTATGCGTGTGGATCCACAAGAAATCATTGTTGCTGATTCCTTTTTTCATGATAAATCTCACAAATCGCTTTTTAATGTTCTTGATCGTATCGTTTCACCTCAACCTGCTTGTCTCTTTGATGCACTCACCGCTGAACGCGATATTTGCAATTATTTTAAACTCTCAACTCTTGAGGGTGTTGCCGATTATTCACGTTCCGAACTCTCTGCAATTGTGGCGGCTATTCGTTATATCGAAAAAACACAAATCACGCATCGTCCTCCCCTCATGCAGCCTGAGCGCCAAAATGAAAGTGCGACTCTTTTTATTGATGCTGCAACCAGATTAAGCCTTGAACTTATTCGTACGACATCAGGTCAACGGGATGGAAGTTTATTAAAAGCGATTGATCGCACTGTAACAGGAGGAGGGTCACGCCTTCTTATTGACCGCCTTATTGCTCCCCTCACCACTCCTTCAGCGATTGATACGCGTTTGGATTCTATCGATTTTTTTCTACGTAATCCTTCTCTTGCAGAAGCGATAAAGCTTATTTTAAAAGGGGGACCAGATATGCCCCGCGCCGTTTCACGTTTGGCTCTTGGACGAGGAGGCCCCCGTGATATGGCGACAATCCAACGCGGTTTTGAAATCATTCGTGAACTGCATCAACTCCTTAATAATGAGCTCCTATCTCAAGAAATAAGTGATGTACAGCAGATATTCTCAAACTTACCCACAGCTTTATACATTCATTTAGAGCAAGCATTAGCTGATGATCTCCCACTGCTTAAACGTGATGGGGGATTTATTCGCTCCAATTATCATAAAGAACTCGATGAAATGCGGGCTTTACGTGACGAATCTCGCCGCGTTATCGCTGAACTTCAAGCGCAATATGCCCAAGAAACAGATATTAAGACGCTTAAAATAAAGCATAATAATATTCTAGGCTATTTCATTGAAGTAACCAGTACACAAGCATCTGCTCTCACAAATAATCCACAGGCTAAAGCACGTTTTATTCATCGCCAAACAATGGCAAATGCTATGCGTTTTACGACAACAGAGCTTGCTGACCTTGAAAGCCGTATTGCCCATGCTGCCAACCATGCATTGACGCTTGAATTAGAAATCTTTGATATTCTCGTTCAGGAAATTACCGAACAAGTTGACTTTATTCGTAAAGCCTCTGAAGCACTTGCAATTTTAGATGTCTCTGTCGCTCTAGCACATCTTGCTGAAGAACAAGGATATTGCCGCCCTAAAATTGATCATTCACTGACCTTTCATATTACAGCAGGACGCCACCCTGTCGTCGAGCAAGCACTCCGCAAACAAGCCGCAGAACCCTTTATTGCCAATAATTGTGATCTCTCTGTACAAAAAAATCAACAGTATGCAGCAATCTGGCTTTTAACTGGACCTAATATGGGAGGAAAATCAACTTTTTTGCGGCAAAATGCTCTCATTGCTATTATGGCACAAATGGGGTCATTTGTTCCAGCAACTTCAGCGCATATTGGCGTCGTTGATCGCCTGTTTAGCCGTGTTGGTGCTTCCGATGATCTTGCACGAGGGCGCTCAACCTTTATGATGGAAATGGTTGAAACAGCAACGATTCTCAACCATGCAAGTCACCACTCCCTTGTTATTCTTGATGAAATAGGACGTGGAACATCAACCTTTGATGGACTATCTATTGCTTGGGCAGCCGTTGAATATCTCCATGAAGTTAACCATTGTCGTGCTATTCTTGCTACCCATTTTCATGAAATGACTGCGCTTACCGAAAAACTTGATAGACTGCATAATGTAACCATGAAAGTCAAAAATTGGGATGGTGATGTGGTTTTCCTTCATGAGGTCATACCAGGAGCTGCTGACCGTTCCTATGGTGTACAAGTTGCAAAGCTTGCTGGACTTCCCCCAGCCGTTATTACACGAGCGACAGATGTCCTCCATCAACTAGAACAAGGTGAAATGGCTGGAAAAGGGCATAAACTCATTGATGATTTACCCCTCTTTTCTCTTAAAGCAACATCTCCCGTCAATGAAGAAAGAAACAAACATTGTGTTCTTCACGAAGCTTTAAAAAATATCCATCCTGATGAACTCTCTCCTAAGCAAGCTTTAGAAACAATTTACCACCTCAAACAGCTTGAAGAGAGTACCCCCCTATAGAAAACAGATGTTATTTTTTATTAAATAAGCTTTCTTAATAGGAAATAAAGTGTCCTTTTTTGATATGTTTTGGTACAAATATTTGTTTACCTTATTCCTATTGCTTTTCTACGCAATATATTTTGATAAGTAGAATGCATCTAGAGGAAAAATCCTATGCATTATATTTCATATTTCCTTAGATCAATCTTGACGTTTATACAAAAAAATTGATCCACATCGATTCTTTTTACAAGACAATCATTTTTTGCAACGATTATCTTGAATTCTCCTCCACCTTGCCAACATGCATGTCTAATGAATTACGCTTTTTTACGCTCAATATCATCTTACTCATAGCAACAGCGTTGGTTTAAAGCTGTCTGTGTGTATCATACTACCCCATTTTGCATGATAAATTCACGTGCAATAGATTACGCTTTTTCTTTATATTTTAAATGATAAAGAACTCTTTTACTGTTTCCACATGAATCATATAATTAAGTATATCAATGATATCCTAGTTGCATTTTATTTTCCTAAAAAAAGCTTTTGAAATACCTTCCCAACTTTAAACGACGAAGATTTCCACTCGAATTTGATCTGTAAACAGTCCCAATTCTAGCGGTTTCCTCTTAAGCTTCCCACTCATGTAATTAACTTACACAAGGACTCGACAAACAAGCCTAAGAATATTCACAACACACGTTAAAAACGCTTAAATGTTGAAAGCTTTCTTATATCCCGCGCCTCAATGACAGTGTTTTATAGCCCAACAAAATAATATCACCAGTACAATAAATATCTTTCATAAGATGAGTAATAAGAGATCATAACCTTGCATAAAACTAGAATATGATATGAAAAGCGCTTGATACGACCTCACCTGTCTTACACAACTACTAAAAAAATCCGCAGCAGCTTTTATAAATTTTATGCATCGCCTTTTAATCATACTTACGATAACTCAAAATATCCTTATAAGCTCATAAACTTATCCGCTTAGAATATTGTGCAAAAGAAACCAAAAAATCTCTTAGAGGACTATCTTTCTTTTATAAGTCAATACATTGATTTATAATTAAAGTTTAGCGTTATTCAACTTGAATTAGCCCCCCCAAATATCGTAAGATTCTTTCATTTCAAACCTGTTTATCTTAAACCAATCAAAATCACTTGCTTGCACATCACAAGCGGGATGAGTGTGTGGGAAAAACTATAATACAAATGCCTCTTATGAACCCCAAGGATTGTAGCAACATCCATGAGCTGGCAAAGTGTGCGATGGTGCCGGCTTGCTTCTTCTCAAGCGTAAAGATGGGGAATCCACCATTATACCATTCACGGATGCCATCATAAAATGAACTTGGGAGCATTGAGAGATGTCTCTTAAAACGCATCCTTTATCTCATCAAATATTACGAACTGCACCCTTTGAAGCAGATGTGGTCATCGCTGCATAAGCTTTGAGAGCCTTTGAAATTTTACGCTGACGCTTCTCAACCGGTTGCCAAGCACCTTTTCCTTTTGCTTCCATCTTAGCACGACGCTGCTTCATTTCAATGTCATCAACCAATATATGAATGCTACGATTTGGAATATCAATTTCTATGATATCTCCCTCTTCTACCAACGCAATTTCTCCTCCTTCAGCAGCTTCTGGTGAAATATGTCCTATCGAGAGCCCTGAGCTCCCCCCTGAAAAACGTCCATCCGTAACAAGTGCACAAACCTTGCCCAATCCTTTAGATTTGAGATAACTCGTTGGATAAAGCATTTCTTGCATTCCAGGTCCACCACGAGGACCTTCATAACGGATTAAAACAATTTCACCTGTTTTAATCTTATCCGTTAATATAGCTGAAACAGCTGAATCTTGGCTTTCAAAAATTCTTGCTGGACCTTTAAAGGTTAAAATTGACTGATCAACACCTGCTGTTTTTACAATACAGCCATCTTTTGCAAGATTTCCATAAAGAACTGCCAATCCTCCATCTTGTGAATAAGCATGTTTCTTATCGCGAATCACACCTTTTTCACGATCAAGATCAAGAGTCTCATAGCGACTAGATTGGCTAAAAGCGGTTTGGGTTGGAATGCCACCTGGAGCAGCACGATAAAATGCACGAACTGTTGGTTCATTGGTTTGTTTTACATCCCAACGGTACAAAGCTTCTTTCATCGTTTTTGCGTGAACCGTATAAGTTGACGTATCAATGAGTCCCGCCGCATCCAATTCGCCTAAAAGCCCCATAATACCACCGGCGCGATGAACATCTTCCATATGCACATTCGCAACAGCAGGAGCAACCTTGCATAAAACAGGAACACGACGTGAAAGATGATCAATATCCGTCATTGTAAAATCCACCGCACCTTCTTGCGCCGCTGCTAAAAGATGCAGTACTGTATTGGTTGATCCTCCCATAGCAATATCAACGGTCATTGCATTTTCAAAAGCCTTGCGTGAAGCAATAGAGCGTGGCAAAACTGTTTCATCATCTTCTTCATAATAACGCTTGACCAATGTAACAATCTGTTTTCCAGCTTCTTCAAAAAGCATCCGTCGATCTGCATGTGTTGCTAGCATTGATCCATTTCCGGGAAGCGAAAGCCCCAATGCTTCCGTTAAACAATTCATAGAGTTGGCCGTAAACATTCCTGAACAAGAACCACATGTAGGACAAGCAGCACGCTCCATTTCAGCAACTTCTTCTTCTGAATTCTGTTCTGAAGCTGCTGCGACCATGGCATCAACCAAATCAACCATTAGATCTTGATCTTTCCATTTAATCTTACCTGCTTCCATAGGACCGCCTGAAACAAAGATTGTTGGAATATTCAACCGTAAAGCAGCCATTAACATACCAGGCGTAATTTTGTCACAATTAGAAATACAGACAAGTGCATCCGCACAATGTGCATTAACCATATACTCTACAGAATCAGCAATAATTTCGCGTGAAGGCAAAGAATAAAGCATTCCATCGTGCCCCATCGCAATTCCATCATCTACAGCAATAGTGTTAAACTCTTTCGCAACACCACCAGCAACGGCTATCTGTTGTGCAACCAATTGCCCAAGATCCTTTAAATGGACATGTCCTGGTACAAATTGTGTAAAAGAATTCGCAATCGCAATAATGGGTTTACCAAAATCTGCATCTTTCATCCCTGTTGCACGCCAAAGACCGCGGGCTCCTGCCATATTACGCCCGTGAGTCGATATTCTTGAACGGTAAGAAGGCATTATTTTTTTCCCCTCAAATAATTCCATTTTTCTTGTTGTGCTGTAACTTCATTATAAAAACAAGAGCTTTAATATTCAAAAGAGAAAAATACCTTGGACTGAGGCATTTGAAGCACAAAATTAAAAGATTTGCATCAACTTCCTCATAAAGCTTTTGTTTTTTCTATTCCTTATCAATCAACATCTCATCCCTGCGTAACTCTATGTTTGAGACAAATGTCAAGACGATTCAGTGCAGTATGAACTGTTCTAGATTTTTGTATGCCAGATTTGATGGCTATATTGCGTATATCTATTTGCGTAATTTCTGAAATTGGAAAGAATATAAAGGCATCGTGGTAAAAACCTATCATCTCCTTACAATTCAGCTTTACACCTTTCAAAAGCTTCCATAGTAATATCTTTTAAATAATGATGAGGCGCTGTCTCACACTTTTGTTTTTCACACTCTTCAATGGAGTTACCCCCTTAGGAAGAACAAAACACACCAAACAAAATACACTTGTATTGCCAATTTACGCATTCGTTTTAAAGAAACATTTCTCACTGCGCTCGAACTCAGTTCATGACAGCGCCCATAAAGGTATAACAGCCCTCGTGAATAATATAAACTTATGAGAAGCATCCTCACCACTTATGAAGAAGAAAACAAACACCATCATACATTTTACTCATCCCCAATGTTGCGAAGTCCTTGGCAATTAAGACAATTAAAAAGAGAGATTTTTATGCCTTTCTTCAAGTGTTTTTATCCACATGGCTCTCCCTGCTTATGACATCAAGCAAGTGACTTTAATTGTTTTAATATAAGAAGATCTCAAATGAGAGAACCTTATGATATTCGGGATTCTCATTCCAGTTGTAAAAAATTAATTATGAATATAAATCAATGTCTTATATCATTATACCCTTTATGAGAAAAACGAATAGAATTTATAAAGGACTTCGTTTTCCTCGTAAGGAAATCTAGTGCAGAGTTACAATTTGTAGTTCATGCTCATTGGCTCCAGCAAGAGCGATAGAGCGTTCATCGGATAAAATGATAGGATAACCTGTTTCACCAAAGAGAGCCCATATGGTAATGCCTGGGGTCATTGGCGGAAGATCTGGAAAGTTTTTAGCCAAGTCATCTGTACAAACTTTTTTTAAATAAGCAATTTGTCCCGCATCAGAGTAGGCTGTGTTCTGAAACGATAAGTTTTGTTTATGTTCTCCCATTTCACGGTTCCTTTACGCCTTAACTTTTATGACTCACCACTACTGACTTTAATTGGAATCTGTTTTATTTCTTTTTTTAATCTTGGTTGATACAGATTAATTGATAAAAGACCATTTTTCAACTCGGCATTTGTGACGTGCATCCCTTCCGCAAGAATAAAGATTCGCTGGAATTGTCGCGCTGCTATACCGCGATATAAATATTGATGATTTTGGTTGTCTGTTTGTTTACCATGAATAACCAATTGATTATCATCGAGCAAAATATTAAGATGGTTAATCTTAAATCCAGCAACAGCCAAAGTTATCCGGATATGATTTGCATCATCGTTTTTATGTAAACGTTCAATGTTATAGGCTGGGTAAGCTTCATCAGCTTTACCGATACGTTGCAATGTTTTTTCTACGGTTTCAAATCCTAAAAGAAAAGGATTGGAGAAAGGCGTCACATGTGTCATTCATGAGTATCCTCTTTGAAAAGCGGCGTTACTTGACCAAACTCTATACAAAGTGTTCGCTGTATTCCTCTCATATGGCGAGCGTAAATGATAACTTCAAGAGAGAAGATTAAGAGAGTTCAATGACTCAACGTACCATAAAATTATCAAAAGCGCGAAATTTATCTAGTATATTATATAATAAAGATGAAATTGCAGAAATATTTCGCCGTTTTTCTGTGCAACGCCCAGCGCCTAAGAGTGATCTTATCTATACAAATATTTTTACGCTTTTGGTGGCAGTTGTACTTTCAGCTCAAGCGACAGATGTAAGCGTTAATAAAGCGACAAAAGAATTATTTCGCCTTGCTGATCAACCGGAAAAAATGGTTGCATTAGGGGAAGAAGAAATAGCACTTCATATCCGTTCAATCGGTCTTTGGCGAGCAAAAGCACGCAATATTTATGCACTTTGCAACTGTTTAATTAATCAATATGGCGGTCAAGTCCCTGATACGCGTGAAGCACTTATGTCCCTCCCTGGAGTGGGACGAAAAACGGCTAATGTTGTTTTGAATGTTGCTTTTGGTCAACCTACATTGGCAGTAGATACACATATTTTTCGCTTAAGCAATCGTCTTGGTTTAGCGCCTGGCAAAACACCAGAGATTGTCGAAAAAAAATTATTAAAGATTATACCGATCTATTATCTTCGTCATGCGCATCATTGGTTAATTTTACATGGACGCTATATTTGTCAAGCACGTCAAGCAAAATGTGCGCAATGCATTATTGCCGATTTATGTAAAGCCGCAAGCAAAACAAATGCTATCCCAGCACCTCTGGTTGAAATTCAAGGTAATGGCGCTCCGATTTTTTTGTAATACAGTCTTGCTATTTTGTGTATACTAGCTTATGAGAACATTTTTGGAACCGCCCGGCAGGGCATGCCGTGGCTGTTTAAATGCTTGTTCAAGCGTTGGTCCGCTTGAGTGAATAGATGTTTGATTGAATAAACTAATGTATGGAGTAGCAAAATGCCCAAAATGAAGACCAAATCATCCGCTAAAAAGCGGTTTAAAATCACTGCGTCAGGCAAAATTAAAGTAGCAGCTGCTGGTAAGCGCCACGGCATGATTAAGCGTTCGAATAAATTTATTCGCGATGCACGTGGAACAATGGTTTTATGTGAACAAGATGCTAAAAAAGTCATTCAGCATTATTTGCCGAATGGTATTTAAACCTTACGCTTTTGATTTTGAGGAGATTATAATATGGCTCGTGTGAAAAGAGGTGTGACAGCACACGCTAAGCACAAAAAAGTTCTTAAACAAGCTGAAGGCTTTTATGGTCGACGTAAAAATACCATTCGTGCTGCTAAAGCAGCAGTTGATCGTTCAAAGCAGTATGCTTATCGTGACCGCAAAAATAGAAAGCGTACTTTCCGTGCTTTGTGGATTCAGAGAATTAATGCGGCTGTTCGTGCAGAAGGTTTAACTTATGG
The DNA here is from genome assembly GCF_042196625.1 of Bartonella sp. AC535YNZD. Taxonomy (NCBI): domain Bacteria; kingdom Pseudomonadati; phylum Pseudomonadota; class Alphaproteobacteria; order Hyphomicrobiales; family Bartonellaceae; genus Bartonella; species Bartonella sp. AC535YNZD. The sequence goes on from NZ_JBHIQP010000001.1 coordinate 90,091, forward strand.
ACGTTTTATTGATGGCTTATCAAAAGCCGGTATTGAAGTTGATCGTAAAGTTCTTTCAGACATAGCAATCCACGAGGCGGAAGCATTTTCAGCTCTAGTCGCTTCAGCAAAAAAAGCTTTAGAATATTTAAAAGACACAACACCTAATGCTTTTGAAGGCGCTGTCAAGTAAGCCAGTCGTGTTCTCTTAAAGCATTTATTTATTCGAGGTCCCGTGCTGGCTATTGCGAGTGCGGGTTTTTCTTTATTAGAAAATAGGCAAAAATATGAATGATATTGAGCGTCTGGAACAAGAAATTTGTTTAGCCTTAGAGGCAGCAGGTGATGAACAAGCACTTGAAACAGTGCGTATTTCAGCATTGGGTAAAAAAGGTAGTATCTCTGAAAAATTAAAAGAATTAGGAAAAATGGAGGCTAGCGAGCGTCATAAAGTTGGACCTGTTCTTAATGGATTAAAAAATCGTATTTTAGAGTTATGGGCGCAAAAGCGTGATCTTCTAAAAAGACAAGCAATGAATGCTCGTCTTTCTCGTGAAACAGTGGATGTTACCTTACCTGTTCGTTCTTCTCCTATAGAACGGGGGCGTATTCATCCTATTTCACAAGTGATTGAGGAAATTATTGCCATTTATACAACGTTGGGTTTTTCTCTTGCCGAAGGTCCAGATATTGAAACAGATTATTATAATTTTACAGCATTGAATTTTCCTGAAGGGCATCCAGCGCGTGAAATGCATGATACCTTCTTTTTTGATGTTGATAAAATGGGAGAGAGAAAATTATTGCGAACCCATACATCACCCGTACAAATTCGTACACTAGAAAAACAAAAAGCACCGATACGGATCATTATTCCTGGAAAAACTTACCGCATGGATTCGGATGCAACGCATTCTCCTATGTTCCATCAGGTAGAAGGTCTTGTCATTGATAAAACCTCCACCATTGCCCATATGATGTGGCTACATGAAACCTTTTGTAAAGAATTTTTTGAAGTTCCTTCTGTAAAAATGCGTTTTCGTCCCTCTTTTTTCCCTTTTACCGAACCATCTATGGAAGTGGATATTCAATGTGATCGTTCTGGTTCAGAAATAAAATTTGGTGAAGGACAGGGTTGGTTGGAAATTTTAGGATGCGGAATGGTGCATCCTCATGTGTTGAAAAATGTTGGTTTAGATCCCGATGAATATCAAGGCTTTGCATGGGGAATGGGCATTGATCGTATTGCCATGTTGAAATACGGTATGCCTGATTTGCGGGCTTTTTTTGATGCTGACCTGCGTTGGTTAGACCATTATGGCTTTCGTTGCTTTGATATGCCTGCTTTTTTTCCTAATAGAAATGTGTGATCTTAGTCATCGCTTTCATGTGAGGTTTTAAAATGAAGTTTACATTGTCCTGGTTAAAAGATCACTTAGAGACAAATGCATCTTTGGATGAAATTTGTGAAAAATTAACCGCTATCGGTCTTGAGGTTGATCACGTTGATGATCGGTCTTCTTTAAAAGGTTTTGTGATTGCAAAAGTTTTAACAGCAATAAAACATCCTGATGCCGATAAACTTCAAATTTTATCAGTGGATACAGGAACTTCCACACCTGTTCAAGTTGTCTGTGGAGCACCAAATGCACGTGCAGGTCTTATTGGTGTTCTGGCACTACCAGGCACTTATATTCCAGGACTCGATGTGACATTATCTGTAGGAAAAATCCGCGGGGTTGAAAGTTTTGGGATGATGTGTTCGCAAGCAGAGCTTGAATTAACAAATGAGCATGACGGGATTATCGAACTTCCAGAAGATGCACCTATTGGAGATTCATTTGCAGCTTATGCTGGTTTAGATGATCCGATCATTGATATTGGTTTGACCCCCAATCGTTCCGATTGTACAGGTGTTCGCGGTATTGCCCGTGATCTTGCTGCCGCTGGAATGGGAAAATTAAAAGAATTGTCTTTACCAAAATTTGATACTGCTTTTGAAACACCTCTCGATGTTTCATTAGATTTTTCGCAAGGTTCATCATTATGCTTAGGCTTTGCTTGGCGTGAAGTACGCAATGTTCAAAATGGCGAATCACCACAGTGGATGCAACAACGTTTGAATGCAATTGGTTTGAGACCGATTAATGCGCTTGTTGATATGACCAATTACATCAGTTTTGACCTTGGTCGTCCACTCCATGTTTTTGATGCAGATAAAATTAAAGGTAATTTGTGTGTACGTTGTGCTCGTGAGGGAGAACAGCTTCAAGCACTAAACGGAAAAGTCTATCATCTGGGCGCTAAGAATTGTGTCATTGCAGATGACGAGGGGGTTGTTTCGATTGCCGGCATCATGGGCGGTGAAAGAACGAGTTGTGATGAAACAACACATCGCGTTATTATTGAATCGGCGCTTTGGGATGCGCAAAGCATTGCACAAACAGGAAGAGCATTAGGTCTTATCAGTGATGCACGTTATCGATTTGAACGAGGTGTTGATCCGGCTTTTATAGAAACAGGGCTTGAAATTGCAACAGAATTGGTCTTACGTCTTTGTGGTGGTGAAGTATCTAAGAAGAGGATCATCGGCTATCAACAACAAGAAATCAAACAGATCGCTTTTCCTTTTTCTGAAATTAAACGTTTAACAAATTTGGAAATAGAGCCTGAAAAAGTCGTCTCTATTTTAACAAAACTCGGATTTTTTGTTGAAGGAAAAGGAGATGTCGTTACGGTAAAAGTACCATCATGGCGCCCTGATATTATGGGTAAAGCCGATTTGGTGGAAGAGGTTATGAGAATTTATGGGTTAGATAAAATTAAACCTATTCCTTTGGAAAACTTTGCAGAAGGAAAAGATCAAATTTTAACATGCGCACAAATTCGTTCACGTGCTACACGTTTGGCTCTAGTGCAACGTGGTATGAAAGAAGCGGTAACATGGTCTTTTATTTCTGAAAATCAAGCTCTTGCTTTTGGAGGAGGTCAAGAAGAGCTTAAATTAGTTAATCCTATTGCTGCTGATATGTCAGTAATGCGTCCTTCCCTTTTACCTGGTTTGATTATGGCGGCACAGAGAAATGCTGATCGTGGTTTTTCCGATCTTTCTTTGTTTGAAGTTTCAAGTATTTATGAGGGTGACACCCCTGATAAACAACACCGTGTTGTTAGTGGAGTTCGTCGCGGAACAGAGCAATTTAAAGGGGCAGGGCGTTTTTGGAATGGAAATGCAACCGTCGTTGATGTTTTTGATGCCAAAGCAGATGCTTTAGCTGTTTTAGAAGCATGTGATATGGATGTTGGGAAAGTGCAGATTGAAGTTGGAGCACCTGATTGGTATCATCCAGGTCGTTCAGGTGTCATAAAACTTGGATCAAAGATTATTCTTGGTTTTTTTGGTGTTTTTCATCCTGCTACATTAGAAACGTTAGATGTCAGTGGTCCTTTATGCGGCTTTGAAATTTTTCTAGACCGAATTCCAGAATCAAAGAAAAAAACGACCAAAAGCCGTCCTCCTTTGAAACTCTCACCTTTTCAAATGGTGCGGCGTGATTTTGCCTTTATAGCGGATAAAACTGTTGCCTCTTCTCTTATTATTCGGGCGGCAAGTGGAGCTGATAAAAAACTTATTCATTCAGTGCAGGTTTTTGATATTTTTGAAGATTTAAGCTTTGGTGAAGATAAAAAATCTGTTGCAATTGAAGTAACTATTCAGCCCATAGAACGGACTCTAACAGATGAAGATTTAGAAAAGCTTGCCTCAAAGATCGTGGATAATGTTACCAAAATGACAGGTGCATATTTACGCTACTGAGTATTCTCATTTTTTATGAGATATTTTACATGAAGTGGGAGCATTTTTGAGTGCTCCCTTTTTGTTTGGCATTCAAGAGCTATAGAACTTCTTGAAAGGGGATCTCTTTACTAAAACAAGCTGCTTAAATTATCAATTTTTTCAATATGAAAAAACTGTTTTTAAACATCTTGAAAAGTTATTTTTTCTCTTAATCCTTCATTGCAAATGTAAAAGATAACTGCTATTGCTAAATGATAATGCAAATTATTTGCAATAAAAAGAAGGCATATAAAGGAAAGAGAGCATCAATGAACGTAAGAACATTTTTCACCATAGTTTTTGGAAGTGTTATTTTTTTTACACCCAATTTTGCTTTGTGTGCTGGTAAATTTAAAGCTGTTACGACATTTACTATCATTGCTGATATGGCACGCAATGTAGCAGGTGATGCCGCTGATGTTGAATCCATTACAAAACCAGGTGCGGAAATTCATGAATATCAACCCACCCCACGCGATCTTATGCGTGCTCAGGGAGCTAACCTTGTATTGTGGAATGGTTTAGAGTTAGAGCTTTGGTTTGAAAAGTTTTTTCAAAATATCAAGGATGTTCCAAGTGTTGTTGTTTCAAAAGGTATTCTACCCATTAAAATTGGTGAGGGCCCTTTTAGCGGTAAACCCAATCCTCATGCGTGGATGTCACCAACCTCTGCTTTGATTTACGTTGATAATATTCGCGATGCTTTTGTAAAATATGACCCTGAACATGCTGAAATTTATAAAGAGAATGCTGAAATTTATAAACAGAAAATTCGTGCAACGATTGATCCAATTAGAGCTGAATTAGAAGCCGTACCGCAAGATAAGCGTTGGCTTGTGACCAGTGAGGGGGCTTTTAGCTATTTGGCGCGTGATTTTGATCTAAAAGAACTTTATTTATGGCCCATCAATGCTGACCAACAAGGAACACCACAGCAGGTCAAGCATGTTATTGATATGGTTCGCAAATACAATATTCATGCAGTTTTTTCTGAAAGCACTATTTCCCCTGCGCCTGCTAAGCAGGTTGCCAGAGAAACAGGGGCTAAATACGGTGGTGTTCTCTATGTTGATTCTCTGAGTGAGAAAAATGGTGAGGTCCCCACTTATATTGATTTATTACGTGTCACGAGTGGGCGTATTAGCAAGGCTCTAGCAGAGGGAGTAAAAAGCCAATGACGGAATGTGGAATATTTGCCCAAGGGGTAACGGTAACTTATCGTAATGGACATACAGCTTTACGCGAAGTGAATTTTGAAAGTCCAAAGGGTTCTATTACGGCATTGGTTGGTGTTAATGGATCCGGTAAGTCAACGTTATTTAAAGCGATTATGGGGTTTGTACGCCCCTCAAAGGGAAAAATTCGCATGTTTGATTTGCCCGTTGATGTAGCTTTGAAAAAAAATCTTATTGCTTATGTTCCTCAAAGTGAAGATGTCGATTGGAATTTTCCTGTTTTGGTTGAAGATGTTGTATTGATGGGGCGGTACGGTCATATGAATTTCTTTCGCTATGCCCGTACACAAGATTATGAAGCCGTTCGTATTGCTTTAGAACGTGTTGATATGCTGGCTTTTGCTAAGCGCCAAATTGGAGAACTTTCTGGTGGACAGAAAAAGCGTGTTTTTCTAGCACGCGCTCTTGCACAAAAAGCAAAAGCTATTTTATTAGATGAGCCGTTTACAGGGGTTGACGTTACAACAGAAGATAAAATCATTGCTTTGTTACAAGATCTTCGTAAAGAAGGAGCTGTGATCTTGGTTTCAACGCACAATTTGGGCTCTGTTCGTGAATTTTGTGATCATACGGTTTTAATAAAAGGAACAGTGTTAGCTTCCGGATTAACTGAAAAAATCTTTACAAAGCAAAATCTGGAAAAAACTTTTGGAGGGTCTTTGCACCACCATATTTTTGATCTTCAAAGCACAAAAAAAAATGATGTTTTCATGGGAAGAAAGCAGTCTGCAGTTTGTGAAGATATTGAAAGAGTGGAGCACGTTGCATGATTTCTTGGTTGCTTGAGCCACTGAGCTATCAATATATGGTGAATGCAATGTGGGTTTCTGGGTTAGTTGGGTGTGTTTGTGCCTTTCTTTCGGCTTTTTTGATGTTAAAAGGTTGGTCATTGATTGGTGATGCACTTTCCCATTCGATTGTTCCTGGTGTAGCAGGAGCTTACCTTTTAGGGTTACCTTTTTCACTCGGCGCTTTTTTTTCTGGTGGTCTTGCAGCAGCAGCAATGCTCTTTTTTAACCATCGAACAAAACTTAAAGAAGATACCATTATTGGGCTCATTTTTTCTTCCTTTTTTGCCTTTGGGTTATTTCTCAAATCATTAAAACCAATGGCTGTTAATATTGATACGATTGTTTTGGGAAATATTTTAGCAGTTAGTTCAACAGATATTCTACAATTGGCTTTTATCGGATTTTTTTCTTTGCTTATATTGCTTTTGAAATGGAAAGATCTTCTTGTTTCATTATTTGATGAAACGCATGCGCACGCCATTGGATTAAACGTAAAGTTTTTAAAGATTCTCTTTTTCACATTGCTGGCCGCTTGTACGGTTGCTGCCATGCAAACCGTTGGAGCGTTCTTAGTCATTTGTCTTGTTGTGACACCTGGGGCAACAGCCTATCTTTTAAGTGATCGTTTCGTAAATGTCTTGATTATTGCAGTTATAATTGGAACATTCACAAGTGTCTTGGGTGTTTATGTAAGTTATTTTTTGAATGCGCAAACAGGCGGGGTCGTAGTACTTTTTCAAGCATTTTTATTTATTTTGGCTTTTATTTTTGCTCCTAAACACGGGTTTATTGCTGCACGCTTACGTATAAATGCGGCAAAAAAGGGTGTGATATTATCATGATTGATCAATTACTGCTTCCGTTTCAATTTTCTTTTATGCTTAAGGGTATGTTTATTGTCATGATTCTTTCTGTTCCAATGGCAATGCTTTCCTGCTTTCTTATCTTAAAAGGATGGGCACTGTTAGGCGATGCCATTTCCCATGCAGTTTTTCCCGGTGTTGTTGTTGGTTATATGACAACACCATGGGTAATTGCATTTTTAACTTCTTTGCCATTTGCTTGGATTCAGCATATGCGTCCCGAGAATATTACAATGACTTTGATTACTTGCGGTGCTTTTGTTGCAGGAATGGTGTGTGCACTATTAACGGGTTTTTTAGGAAGCAATAGCCGTATCAAACAGGACACGGTGATGGGTGTGGTCTTTTCTTCAATGTTTGGTTTGGGGCTTGTTTTAGCCACATCTATTTATAGTAGCTTAGATTTAAATCATATTCTATTTGGTAATCTCTTGGGTGTTAACTGGCTTGATATTACGCAGACAGCAATCATTTCTGCTATTGTCACTTTTATTTTAGCAGCAAAATGGCGCGACTTTATGCTGTATATTTTTGATACAGTTCAAGGACGTGCAATGGGTTTACCAATATCTCTACTCCACTATACCCTTCTAACAATGATTTCTCTTACAATTGTTGCGGCCTTGAAAGCTGTAGGTATCGTGCTCGTTATTTCTTTACTGATAGCACCAGGAGCAATTGCCTATCTTGTCACAAAGCGGTTTTCTTTTATGTTAATGATCGCAATACTTGTTGCAGCTTTTTCTGGTTTTTTAGGGATTTATCTCAGCTTATTTATCGGCTCTGACTCTGCTTCTACAATTGTGTTGATCTTGACGTTGATTTTTATGGCTACTTTCATGATGATTTTCTTTCGTCGAAGCACAGTTCAAGAGACTTGAAAGTGTTAAAATTCATGCATATCAGCCATGCATTTTTATGTATTGTTTCTCGTGCCTATTTTAGTTAGAGATTGGGTTGTTAGGTTATTTTTCCTCCTAATGCCTAGCAACTGAATGCAGTGTATATTCTCCCCCCCCCAAGACTGCATTTTAATTAAGAGGCTGCATTGATTTATTCTGCAGCCTTTTTATTTTTTTCTGAAACTTTTTCTCATTTCTTGAAATCATTTAAAATGATTATAATATTGTGTAAGCTATTCGGTATTTTCAAGGAACTTATAACAGCAAAGACACTTACGCATGAAGGGATAGAGCGTAATTGTACACTCAGACATGTAAACAGAAAAAAACAGATACAATGTTTTTGTATAGGGTTTTGCGTAGAGGAAAATAGTACGAGAAAATGAAAAAAGATTTGAAGATATCGCACCCTTTACGTATCTGCTATTATATAGCAGGGTGGGCGATGGTTATATTAGGTATTATCGGTGTCGTATTACCTATTATGCCAACTGTGCCTTTTTTATTGGTTTCCTCATGGTGTTTTACGCGTTCTTCTCCACGTTTTCATCAATGGTTGAATAATCATCGTATTTTTGGTCCCCCTATTAAGCGATGGGAAGAAAAAAAAGCAATCTCTCCATTCGTTAAAGTTTTTGCAATGATGAGTATGACAGGAGGATTTTTATCCTTTTTTGTAATGCTACACCCTCCTTTATGGATTTCTTTACTTGTTGCGGTTATATTATTGCTGATTGCCATTTATATTGTAACACGTCCATCTTATTAATGATAAAAAAGACTTTATGGGATACTCTTTTTAGCTTCGACTTATTTGTAAAAACTATGAGAACTTTTAAGTTTTGAATATAAGCTCTCCATTCCCAAAATGCATATGAAATAGCAAGCTTTTTGAACGCAATTAATTAATAATATGTCTGTGAAATAATTTTTATGAACAAAGAAAGTTGTTTATGAATACTCAAAATGTTCTTACTTGGTAAACAATGATAAATCACATTCATGGAAGAGAGTCATTATTTTTGTAAAGCATGTTTGTATGAATCTCTACATATACATCATTGAAAAGTCATTGATATGATAGTCATTTCTTTCTAAAAGACATTTCGTTTTTTTTCATATCTCTTAATGAGGATATAATACAAAGCTTACTAAACACCATCATTTTATACTTATACAGTTAAGAAGCCGGTCCATTATATCAATCTTTAATGTTACATCTGTTATTAACTGAAGAATAATTCATAAGAAACAACAGAGCTTTTCAAATTGTTTTATACATACACGCATTCTTATTATAATATGCGAATAAATAATTTCTCTGTCTTTGTATAAAGCTTATTCGAAATAAAAATATTATTGCATTCTCTGTTTTTTAATGAAGTCATGCCCCTCACGTAAAACAAAAGGTCTCCCAAATCATGTTATTTACACATTTATTTTAATGAAACATCTCTCAACGCTTTACTCATTTCATAATAGCAGACCATACATGGATAAAGTAAAATCTCCTGTAAAGTGTATAAAATCTATTTGAGCACCATCATCCTTGCCTTTCAAAATGCACACCAATAGTCACCATGCTATTTGTCATCCTCCAATGTTGCCTTAGTAATTCCTAATGCTACAATTATAGCTTGTCATCTGGTTTTGTATATTTTGGCACTAGATTTTGTACCAATTTATTTTTTTCAAAGAGTTTAAAGGTGTTCTCAAAGGGTTTTGAAAGTCTTTTCTTATTTTTACTTATGGAAACGCACTTTTTTCTGATTTTCGGTCATTTTTGCAATTTTAGGTGTCAAAATCTATTTTGATAAAACGCGCATTTAATGGCTAAAATTGTACATAAAAACAACAAATTACCACGTATTCCTACTTAATCCAACCTCTTCCCACTTAGTATAAAACCTACTGTCAAACTACAACAATAACCCTTAGAACTTGAAAACCTTCATACATGCAAGGAGATGAGTGTGCTTGATTTAACAGGGTTAAAATGAGAAAATCTCCTTGGCTAAACTTCCTTGGCACGTTAAGTATTTTTTTAATGCGTCGTAAATACTTTTAAGTCTTATCTATCGCGCCTTATGTAAGTGAAGCGTATCCGTGGTAGGCCAAGTAGAATCTGCTCAAAAACAGCCAAACTGTTTACAGACCAGCAAAGGTTAAGAATCCTCATCCTTAGGGGAGGACAAAAATCAATCTTATAAACAATATGATGAGTCAATATACTTGTTTTAAAGAACCGGAAACTATGTCTTTATAGGTCCAGCAATTCGCTTTTTATTACCAAAAAAATTGAGATAACGTTGTACTTCTTTTGAATCACCGATCGTTTTTTTAGGATTATCTGAAAGTTTTACGGCTGGTCGACCATTGGCATAGGTCACCTTACAAACAAGGGAAAGAGCATCAAGTGTTGCAATTTCTTGAGGTGCACAGCCCGCAAAGTCGTTGGTAAGATCAGTTCCCCATCCAAAACTCATGCGCACTCTTCCATGAAAGTGATGATAGGTTTTTTCGATTGTATTGACATCAAGAGCATCAGAAAAAATTAAAAGTTTTTCGCGTGGATCTTTTCCTTTTTCTTTCCACCATTGAATAATACGTTCGCCACCTTCAATAGGGGGTGCACTATCAGGTCTAAACCCCGTCCAATCTGCTACCCAATCTGGAGCATCGCGTAAAAATGCTTCTGTACCAAAGGTATCTGGTAAAACAATGAGAAGATTTCCACCATAATAACGGTTCCAATCTTGCAAAACTTGATACGGAGCTCTGCGTAATTCATCATCGTTTTTGCTAAGAGCAGCAATAACCATGGGCAATTCGTGAGCATTGGTTCCAAGAGCTTCTAAATCTGTATCCATGGCGAGAAGGACATTAGACGTTCCAGTAAAAGAATTACCAATGCCTTCTTTTAATGCTTCCACACACCAGCGCTGCCATAAAAAAGAATGGCGGCGCCTTGTCCCAAAGTCAGATATTTTAATATCAGGCAATTTTTTGAGACGTTCAACTTTACTCCACATTTTTGCTTTAGCACGCGCATAAAGTACATCAAGAGCAAAACGATCTAGTTTTTTGAGAGCAGCACGTGAACGTAATTCACTAATAATAGCAAGGGCAGGAATTTCCCACATGGAACTATGGGCCCAGGGTCCATGAAAATGAAGGATATATTGGCCATCTTTGCGGGTGAGTTCATATTCTGGAAGTTGAAAATTCTCAAGCCACTGAAGAAAATCCGGTTCAAAAATTTGTTTGCGTCCATAAAATGTATTACCAGAAAGCCAAATCATTTCTTTTTTTGTAAAGCGCAAACTAAGAGCATGATCAAGTTGGGCACGCAATTCACTCTCATCAATATCATCGGCAAGACGTATTGTTTTAGAGCGATTTATGAGGGAAAAAGTAACATTAACATTAGGATATAACCCCCAAATCATCTGCACCATTAGAAGCTTATAAAAATCCGTATCAAGAAGTGACCGAATAATGGGATCAAGTTTCCAAGTGTGATTGTAAACACGTCTAGCAATATCCGGATGATTCATAACCTTTTTCTTTCATTTTCATAAAATCTAAAACATTATGCACCAACGCGGCTAATATAGGCGGTGCAATATAACAACTCTACAGTTTTGAACAAGAATAAAAAGTCTGCTCTCTTTTTTCATCTTTCATCTTTAAGATTTGACAATACGTATAATTTCATGCTGACCTGTTTTTTGTAACTTTATCCCTGTATGAAATTCGGTATATTCTTTGCTATTAACATAGAGCATATTTTTAGGTCCCCATTTTACTTTAATGCTATAAACGGCATCATAAAACTTCATTGTTGCTTCATATTTTGGCCAAATAGAGGGTAAATGTGGCTGCAAAAACAATAGGTCTCCCTGACGTTGTATTCCAAGAATCGCTTGTGTTGCGGCACGATAAAACCAACCAGCTGAACCTGTATACCAAGTCCAACCGCCTTGACCACATCGTGGTTCAACAGCATAAATATCTGCCGCCATCACATAAGGTTCAACACGATAAGTTTCAGGATCTTGTCCATGATTAATAGGGTTAATCGCGGAAAATAAAGCATAAGCTTCATCGTTTTGTCCCATTTCAGCCAATGCTAAAATACTCCAAATGGCACCATGCGTGTATTGACCACCATTTTCTCGAATTCCTGGAGGATAACCTTTTATATAACCAGGCTCGAGTGTACTTTTATCAAAAGGCGGCCAAAAAAGGCGAATGAATCCGCCTTTTTTATCATAGAGATGCTCCAACATTGATTTCATCGCTTGTTTTTGACGTTCAGGCGATGCCATTTGAGAAATGACAGCCCAAGATTGAGCAATGGTATCAATTTGACATTCATCATTGATTTTAGAGCCAAGAGGTGTTCCATCATCAAAATAACCACGTCGATACCAAGCACCATCCCAACCGTTTTTCTCTAGGGATTTTGTTAAACGTTCAAGATACGTACTCCATATTTGCATATGGCTGTTGTCACCACGTTTCTTTGCTAAAGAGATAAATGCTTGTAATGTGTACCCAAGAAACCATCCTAACCAAATGCTTTCGCCTTTTCCTTCCACACCCACCAAATTCATGCCATCATTCCAATCCCCACCTAACATAAGAGGGAGACCATGTGGTCCGCAGCGTTTAATGGCAAGGTCTAAAGCTAAAGCACAATGTTCATAAACTGTTGCAACCTTTGAGGATTGGGTGGGTTGAAAATAAGCATCCTGTTGCCCACTTTTGAGAACATCACCTTCAATAAAAGGAATGAGCGTATCAAGAAAGGCATCATCGCCAGTGGTATTGACATAAAAAGCTGTTGCATATGCAAGCCAAACGATATCATCAGAAATCCGCGTACGAACACCAGCATTTGTATCAGGCAACCACCAATGTTGCACATCCCCTTCAAGAAATTGGTGCGCTGCAGCATTTAACAATTGGTCATGAGCCAATTGTGGTTCCAGCAATAACAAAGACAAGCTATCTTGTAGCTGATCACGAAAGCCAAATGCACCACTCGCTTGGTAAAAGCCTGCGCGTGCCATGATGCGGCATGCATAAATTTGATAGGGAAGCCAGTGGTTGACCATAAGATTAAAAGAAGAGTCAGGTGTTTTGACTTGGAAAGGAGAAACAAAATCACTCCATTGTTGTTTTTGTTTTGTGAGCAGAATTTCAAAATCGCTTGCACGTGCTTGATCAAGTAGTTTTTCAGCTTCTTGCCTATTTTCAGCACTGCCAAGATAGAAGATGATTTCTTTTGTTTGCCCTGGCAAAAGATCAATATCATAGGCAAATGCTGAACAAGGATCACATCCTGCTGCAATGGTATTCGAAAGAGCACCAGCTTTATGGATCGCATTTGGATGTGTTACGGTTCCCGTTGCACCGATAAATTCAGCGCGATTGGTGGTCGTACTGGTTGGCATTTCGGAGGCTGATAAAAATGTAACTTGTTGAGATTTCTCGATGTGATAGGGATTTTGAATAAAATGCGCCCCCCATCTGGCCTCATAAGAGGAAACAATAAAGGGAGCATATTTTGTACGGACATTTCCCAAAACCCATTCAACATAATTATAAAGGCGTAAACTGCGTGGTTTTTTCCCTTCATTCGTAAGGATAAGACGTGAAAAGCGAATAGGTTTTTCAGGATCAAGTGTATGGGTCAGTTCTAATGCGATTTCTGAATGTGTTGATTTAAAAGTTGAGAATCCAAACCCATGACACGCCTCATAGACAATATTTTCGTCACATTCAACAGTAGAAACGGGTGAGAAACGTTTTAAAGACTGGCGATCAACCAAATAAAGTGCTTCTCCTGGTCGGTTAAACGTTGGATCATTCGCCCAAGGAGTTAGTTGATAATCGCGGCTATTGTTAGCCCAAGTAAAAATTGCACCTTCAGCAGAGACATGAAAACCAAACCTGTGATTAGCAATGACATTAATCCACGGATGCGGTGTATTGGTACGTCCATGAAGACGTATTACATAATGATTATGCTGATTAAAACCACCGTAACCATTCCAATATCTTAGATCTTCTCCATTCGTAGGGAAAGAAGATGGTTTTTGTTGGCTAATAAGACCAATGGAAGAAAAAAGATTTTGTTCAGTTTGTGTTGTAAATTGCTGTCCTTCGTTATATCTTGGCAAGTCTAATTGATCATAAGATTCTTGATAATTTTTATGAATTGTGAGATTAAAATCATTCTCATCAAGCCGTTTAAGTTGTTCAGATAAAGAGCCATTTTGGGCATCAAGAACGATACGCGCTGATGCAAGAAGCGTTTTAAAACTCTGTTCACTCATTTGATCGCGTCGAAGCATGAAAATATGTTGGCATCCATCTGCTTCTTGCGTGTGGCGACGATAAGATTCACAGACCCACTCAAGAGCGCGTTGTGTATTTTGTATATAGGAAAATGCTTGTTCATTGAGAATGACCAAATCAACAATAAGACCGCGCATACGCCAATATTCGTGTGCTTTAAGAAGCTCACGCAGTACAGCTATATTTCCCTCGTTATTTAATCTAAGAAGACAGAGTGGATTGTCTCCTGAAATGGACATGGGCCAAAGATCAGACTGTTTTCCTAGCGTTTTTGCTAATATTTCAGAAGGAAGACGCCACGTTCTTTCTGGATAAATAAGCGGTGTTGCATATTTTTGATAAACAATAGCTTCTTTAAGCTGAGTTCCACTCTGATACAGTGCAACTTGTGAGCGCGTCCATGCCATTGAAAGTTCTTTTTGAAACATATCAGGTTGTCGATAATGTTTAATATGATTATTTAGCGCTTCTTTTGTATGAGCAGCGAAAGTCCAAAAAATAAGTTCTGCTTTGCCATGGGCTGGAATTTGTACACAGCAGCGCAATGACATAATAGGATCTAGAACACAACCTTGACTGTTACTAAAACGAGTATTTTGGTCAAATGCAGCGGGACGATGAATAGATCGCCCCCGACCAATAAATAGAGAGCGATCTGTTTCAGCTTCTGTCTCTTGGAGAGTATCTGTTGTACTAGAAACAAAATGAGCAATATGAATATCAGGGTCGCTAGGTGAGCGTTTACGCCTTTTGGCAAAAATTGTTTTGCCTTCCTCAGCAATTTCTGTCTCTATAAACATACGAGAAAAAACAGGATGAGCACTATCTACGTCCATTGTTGCGAGTGCCAGTTCACCATAAGAAGTAACTTCAATAAGACAATCTTTATGTGTCGTATTCATCAGTTGAAGACGTCTCCCTTCGCCACATCCTTCAGATGTAATAAGACATTCAAGTGTTGATTTAATACCATCAACTATTTTTGTATATTCAGCCTTTTCATCTGTAAAAATGCTGACAGCTTCTTCTTCAATAACGCGTGTTGGTTCACCAGTAACAGACCACCAGCGTCCACTATGCGTATCACGTAGAAAGAATAAAGTACCTTGTTGATCTTCTGTTGCATCAGGAATAAAGCGCGTAATCGCATAATCGTGCCAACGGCTGTAACCAGAACCATTAGCTGTTAACATGGTAGAATAAGAGCCATTAGACAAAAGCAAAGTTGCTCGTGGTTTGAGCAACGGATTTTTAATAATACGCAAAAGGGCAGCGTCAAATGCTTGAGACTTATTGCGCATACGATTAACAGCTTTGGTATGAATAATAGGAATGAGATGAGGCGCTCTTTCCTGTAAGAGCAATTGTGTTGCTTCAATAACGGGATCTCTGTGAAAACGATCACGCATTCGCCCTTGAAAAATAACATTGTTAAGAGCAAGGATAGACATGCCATGATGGTGCGCATAATAATTGCGTACAATGGCGTATTTTTCCCCTATCTTCACGCGTGAAGGAGTAAAATCAATAGAGTCATAATAACCATATGTCCCTAAAGCTCCAAGATCACGGAGTCGTTTTAAATTAGCGACAGCGCAAGAAGGTGCATATTGTGCCGCTAGAAGACTGGCATAGGGAGCAATGACAGCATTGCGTGAGAGTCCACGTTGGAGGCCGAGACTTGGAACACCAAAATGAGCATATTGATAGTTCATTAAATGATCGCGAGCATTAAATGCGGCCTCTGAAATACCCCATGGCAATTCTCGTTTATGGGCATATTGTATTTGACATCGAATAATTAATCGATTTGTTTGATCTAGTAGAGATCCTAACGGTTCATGCATCACAAGAGAGGGCATAAGGTATTCAAACATGGAACCAGACCATGATAGGAGCGCACCTTTCCAACCTATCGGTACAAGGAGTCGACCAAGATGAAACCAATGTTTAAGTTTTATATCTCCCTTTGCGATAGCAAAAAAGCTTGCAAGACGTGCTTCTGAAGCAAGCAGATCATAACAATTTTCATCGAGTTTGTTTTCTTGCACACGATATCCAATGGATAAAAGGTGCCGTTTAGGCTGTTCTAAAAAGTCAAATTCCATCTCAAAGGCTATTTGCCGTGCTGCTATAGCCAACTGGTTTAGTTTTTTACATAATTTTTCAGTATCACAATTATCAGTAGCATCATGATGATGAGCGTTGCAGGTGTCGAGAAGGCATTTAGCCCAAGAGAGCGCACGAGCAGATTCTATCGTTTGAATTTTTTGATCAAATTCACCGACTAAGTGCACAATATCGTGAGCTGCCTGTGAAAGCTCCATGACGTGAGAAGAGATCGTATTTTCTTGTTCTATAAAAGTGAAGACAGAATCATGAAAACGAGTAATGTTTTCTTCGATTTTTTGGCGTAAAGATCGTAAACTGGGTTTATGATCTGGAATTTCTCTGACAGTTTCTTCAAGAATAGCAAGAACATCCGATAAGCCTTCTCGGTCACTTTGAAAAAAAATATGAGGTTTTTCAGCCCATTCACTTAAAGCAGAAGAGAGTGTTACCAAATGACCGGCAAGATTCCCTGAATCAACGGTTGATACATAAGTAGGTAAAAGAGGTCTGAGTGTATCCGTTTCATACCAATTATAGAGATGACCACGAAACTTTTCCATTTTTGCAAGAGAGTGTAATGTACATTCAATACGTGTGATGGTCTCTTCAAAACCAATCCAGCCAAAATCACGTGCTGCAATAATAGAAAGGAGATAAACGCCAATATTCGTAGGCGATGTACGTTGAGCAACAAGAGGTTCAGGATCTTCTTGAAAATTATCAGGAGGCAAATGGTTGTTTTGTGCATTGACAAAAGTTGCATAATAAAGCCATGTCCGCCGTGCAATAGAACGGAGTTTTTTTTCATCTTTTGAAGAAAGATAAAGGCTATCTTGAAAGGTTGAAGGTTGACTCACAATCCAAGCAATGAAGGGTGAAAAAAACCATGCTATCCCAAAAGGCAAAGCAACCAAGCTTGCAAAACTATCAGAAAAAAGGGGGAGTGCTATAGTAAGAATACCAATAAGCGATGCTGGTGCCATTGTAAAAACATAGAAACGCAAACTATTGGGTATTGATTTTGTTGCGGCAGAAGTTTTCCATTCAAGAAGATGCCGTTTTGAAATCGTCATACGATAGAGTGTACGAATAATCGCATCGGTCATAAAATACGCCGAATGCGCAAGAAACGTCGTTTTAAGAAATATATCAGCGCTTGTAAGAGCAATTTTGTTCCAAATTAATTGAAAATGTCCACGCAAAGAATGATCTATATTGGATGAGACAAACGTTTTTAATACACATAGAATGGGTGAAATGAAGGAGCTAAACAACAAGAATAGTTGCCAGACGATTGCACTCTTTAATGGCAAAAGAGTCCAGCCTGAAAATGCTGCGATTAACCACATAAGTGGCATGAGAGAACGACGTAAATTATCCTGCATTTTCCAACGCGTTACAAAGCTTATTTGACGAGGAAAAAAAAGATAAGGTAAAAGTTGCCAATCACCGCGGATCCAGCGATGATACCGCATAACATCAATATTATAAGCTGTCGGATAATCTTCAACAATTTCTACGCTACTTACAAAAGCAGTACGAGCATATCCTCCTTCTAAGAGATCATGACTGAGAACAGTATTTTCTTTAATTTTGCCGTAAAGTGCTCGTTCAAATGCATCAATATTATAAAGCCCTTTACCGATAAAGGTGCCTTCTCCTAAAAGATCTTGATACGTATCAAAAACAGCAAAAACATAAGGATCAATACCACGGTTGGTAGAAAAAACGCGTTGGAGAATTGATGTTTTTTTTTCTGTTGTAAGAGAAGGAATAATGCGTGGTTGTAAAATGCTATAGCCCTTTACAACCTTTCCACTTTGTGGATCAAAAATGGGATGATTGAGTGGATGGTTAAGCTTTCCAACAAGTTGTGTGACGCTCTCTGGAGTAAGACGTGTATCACAATCCAGAGTCATAACAAAACGGCAATCCATAGGAAGACGTGGATTGGGAGGATAAAAGCTCGTGTTTTTATCGCCTCTTAAGAGTCGATTGAGTTCATGAAGTTTTCCTCGCTTTCGTTCCCATCCCATCCAACATTTTTCGCTTGTATTATAAAGGCGTCGGCGATGTAAAAGGAAAAAAAGCGGAAGTTCATCACGATGATAACGACTATTGAGTTTATCAATACTCTTTTGCGCATAGTGTAATAAATCAAGATCATCTTGCGTTTCTCTTAATGGAGCATCCACCCAATCTGTAATGAGTGCAAAATGAATGGCACCTTTAGGATTGGAAAGATAGTGCACTTCAAGATTGCGCACTTGTTCATCAATATCATCGCGTGATGTCATCAAAGTAGGTACAACAACCATTGTCCGCGCATATCCCGGAATACCTTCTTTATATTCATAACCAATGAGTTGTTTTGATGGGACAAACCAAGAAACAACAGTGTTAAATAAAGCAAAAGCAGCATCGATAGCAGGAAAAAGCGCCAATACAGTAAAGCAAAAAGACATCCATTGTGTCATGCCAGACACTTGTAAAAAAGCGTAAATTACAAGCAAAAGAGCAAGCGTTAGAAAAGAGACAGGAACGGCCATGACTCTCAATTTTGAGCAACAGGAAGCGCGTGTCCATTTTATGAGAAAGGGCGGAATATATCCACAAGCCTTTTCAAATATACCACAACCATCATCAACAAGGTACCACCCCACACAAGAATGATGAGGCATATCTTTAGAAGTGGAATTTGCCATTTCTACAACTTTATGTGCAACTTCCAGTTCACTAAGAGGTGAAAAGCGTGAAACTTTTTCAATGACTTGTCGATAAATATTGCGTGAGTGAGCATCAATTTCAGAAAAATCACTATTTTTACGCAAAATAGAATCAACACAACTTACTGTTTCAAACCATGCTGTCCAATCAACATCATCTATAGCTTTAAGAGCACTGATAATATTACCCATGGTCACACCATCTGCTGCTTGTCGGGTGTGTTCATCGGCTGTTGCAATCTCTAAGCTACTGCCTTGGCTTTCCAATTGTTTTTCAAGCCAAGTTAATGCTACGGTTGAATCAATAGATGCACTGCGCAAACGATAAAATAAATGCGCTGAAAAGGTTGGATCAATAGTAAGTGGTTGATACTGCGTAAAAATAGAATGGAGTTTTGGTTTATTTTCTACAAGAGAAATTTTATCAGCCACTTGACTAGCAAGATGACGCATACGCCGCGCTTTTTCAATACGGACTGAAAGACGACGGACATTTTCAATGAGCAGCATCTGCATCACAGAAGGAAGAGCCCACAATTCACCAATTGTGAGCGCACAAACTTCTTGAAATCCATTAATCATAGCAGTCAGTGTTTCTTGTGAAAAACTACTATCAGTATGCGCGATATAAAGCCAAGTTAAAATAAAAATTCGTGGCATTCCTGCTTTTTGTCTAGAAAGAGGAAGTTGCTTTATAAAGGACTTGGGGAGGTTACGGCGTAGCTGTTGTATGGTTTTATCAATGGCGTAATAATTATCAATGAGCCATTGAGCAGACGGTGCGATGGTCTCATCATTTTGGGCAGCAAAATCACTGGTATGAAAGGCATGAAGAATAAGTTTAGCACTTTCATTCAATCTCTTGCGAAAATCTTCTACTCCCTCATATTCAGGGAGTAAAACTTCTTTACCAGAAGCTATATCATGCCCTAAATTATAAAGATCTTCCTGTACTTTATAAATTGCACGAAGAGGAAAATCCGTATTAGTAAAATGATCTTTTCTCTCTGTTTGAGAAAAAAGTATTTTATGAAGGATATTATGCACGCCATGTCCCATTGTTATTTAATTACATCGTTTTTTATTTAAATTGTAAGCATTTTATCTGAATAGTGAACCGTTGATAGACAAAAAAACAAACTTTTTGTTTTTATTTGCAAGCATTTGCAATTTTTGACGCAATAATTAAAAAATAAGTAGACAATTTCTTTAGAAAATAAAAAGGTCACTCTTAAAATGAGTGACCTTAATAACAACATCAACTTTAATGATTGATGATTAATCTTGTTCTTGTTTTTTCAAAGCTGCACCCAGAATATCACCAAGAGAAGCACCTGAATCTGTAGAACCATATTGTGCAACAGCTTCTTTTTCCTCTGCAATTTCTAAAGCTTTGATTGATACTGAAATTTTACGTGTTTTTTTATCAAATGCTGTGATGCGAGCATCAACCTTTTGCCCAATTGCGAAACGCTCAGGACGTTGCTCATCACGATCACGCGCAAGATCAGCACGCCGAATAGTTGTCTCAAGGTTGTGGTCAATCAATTTCACACCAATGTCATTGTCGTTAACAGCAATCACTTCGCATGTTACAACTGCACCTTTTCGCAATTCGCCAGAAGCAGCTGCTTCTCCAACTTTATCGCTGGAAAGCTGCTTAATTCCAAGAGAAATGCGCTCTTTTTCAATGTCAACATCAAGAACCACAGCTTTAACGATATCGCCTTTATTGTAAGTATCAATGACTTGTTCACCAGGACGGTTCCAATCAAGATCAGACAGATGAACCATACCGTCAACATCGCCTTCAAGCCCAATAAAGAGACCAAATTCTGTTTTATTTTTAACCTCTCCTTCAATTTGCGAATTGACAGGAAATTTATTGGCAAAAGCTTCCCATGGATTTTCAAATGTTTGTTTTAAGCCAAGAGAAATACGCCGTTTAGAAGGATCAATCTCAAGAACAACCACTTCTACTTCTTGTGATGTAGACAGAATTTTTCCAGGATGAACATTTTTCTTTGTCCAGCTCATTTCAGAAACATGGATCAGCCCTTCGATTCCTGGTTCAATTTCAACAAAACCACCGTAATCAGTAATGTTGGTAACAGCACCCGTAATTTTTTTACCAATCGGATACCGGACACTGATACTTTCCCAAGGATCACTTTCAAGCTGTTTCATTCCAAGAGAAATACGGTGCGTATCTTGATTAATGCGAATAATCTGCACTTTAATCGTTTGGCCAATTGTGAGCACTTCAGATGGGTGATTAACACGCCGCCATGCCATATCTGTAACGTGCAAGAGACCATCAATCCCACCAAGATCAACAAAGGCACCATAATCTGTAATATTTTTCACCACACCTTCAACGATTTGGTTTTCTTCAAGATTTTGTACGATTTCTGAACGTTGCTCAGCGCGACTTTCTTCTAAAACAGTGCGGCGTGAGACCACAATATTGCCACGACGACGATCCATCTTCAAAATTTCAAAGGACTGTGAATTATGCATGAGAGGTGAAACATCACGAATGGGACGAATATCAACTTGGCTGCGAGGTAAGAAAGCAACGGCACCATCAAGATCGACTGTAAAACCACCTTTTACTTGGCTAAAGATCACTCCATCAACGCGCGCACCAGCATTGAATTTTTCCTCCAAACGGACCCAACTTTCTTCGCGCCGTGCTTTTTCACGCGATAAAACAGCTTCACCCATCGCATTTTCAATGCGTTCAATGTAAACCTCAACTTCATCGCCAACTTGCAAAGAACCATCTTTTGCTTTAGCTCCAAATTCTTTGAGAGGAATACGTCCTTCGACTTTAAGACCAGCATCAATAATGGCCATGTCTTTTTCGATTGCAATAACACGACCTTTAACAACAGATCCTTCATTAAGATCATTAGTTTGAAAAGATTCTGTTAAAAGGGCTTCAAAATCCGCTGTTGTGGGATTGTATTGTGACATAAGAACTCCTAATATATACCTTGTATTATAAGGTATGAGCGCTAGGTTAGTGTTAACATAAGCAACTTCTTGCCTTTTTCCTTTTAAATACAGGAAAAAAAGTTAGCGCTAGGCCGGAAGTCACCTTGACGAATTTATCCAATTATATGCATTTTTATGATTGGATCAATAAAACTACATGCAATTTCAAATGTTGCTTCTATACTCAATTCTGACGTATCAAGCAAGTGGGCGTTTTTTGCTGGTTTTAGTGGGCTTTGTTTGCGCGTTATATCGCGACTGTCGCGCTGTTCAAGTTGAGCTAGGATTTCATGATAATTTGCTTGAACACCTTTTTTTAAAATCTCTTGGTAGCGGCGTTTGGCGCGTGTTTGAACATTGGCTAGAATATAAAACTTGATATCGGCATCAGGACAAACAATCGTTCCGATATCACGCCCATCAAGCACACAGCCGGGCAAAACTTTAGCAAAGTTGCGTTGTTTTTTGACAAGAATTTTGCGTACAGCAGGGTTAATTGCTATTTTTGAAGCCGCTTCACCAAGTTCATGAGAAGAAAGAAGAGAAGGATTTAAGGTATTAAAATCAAGTTCTTTAGCATAAATAATAGCATTACTTTCATCATGAAGAGATAAATTTTGTTGTAAAAGCGCATAAGCAACACCACGATAAGTGAGACCAGTATCGAGATGATGAAGATGATAATGTGCAGCAATTTTACGTGCTAAGGTTCCTTTGCCTGAGGCTGCAGGTCCATCAATAGCAATAACAAAAGGCTTCAAGCGATTCTCCCCCCAAGTTTTTTTATAAAAGGAATAAATTCTGGAAAGCTCGTAGCGATCATTCGTTTATCATCAATGGTAACAGGTTTTTCTGACACAAGCCCAAAAATGAGAAAACACATAGCAATTCGATGATCAAGATGTGTGGCAACATACCCACCCCCCAAACCTTTGGCAGAACCTTTTCCATAAACAACAAGAAAATCTTGACCTTCTTCACAGTCTACGCCATTAATTTTTAATCCTTGAGCAACAGCAGACAATCGATCTGATTCTTTTACACGCAATTCTTCAATGCCTAGCATAACTGTTTTGCCTTCTGCAAAGGCTGCTGCTACTGCCAAAGCAGGATATTCATCTATCATCGATGGAGCACGTTCTTTGGGCACCGTAACGCCTCTAAGGACCGATGATTTTATCCGTAGATCAGCAACATCCTCTCCACCTGTTTGACGTCGGTTCAAAAATTCAATTTGAGCACCCATTTCCCACAATGTTTCGATAAGTCCTATTCGAGAGTTATTTATCAAAACATTTTCAATGGTGATATCAGAGTCTTCTACAAGAAGGGCTGCGATAATTGGAAAAGCAGCAGAAGAAGGATCACCCGGAATATGAATCGTTTGTCCAGTAAGATGGGGTTGACCATTAAGATGAATCAAACGCGCACCTTCGTTATCTTTTTCTATTTCAAGTTGCGCACCGAATGCTTTTAACATTTTTTCCGTATGATCTCGTGTCAGAACTGGTTCAATAACAGTTGTAGTGCCGGCGGTGTTGAGTCCAGCAAGCAGGATTGCTGATTTAATTTGGGAGGAAGCTATTGGAACACGGTAACGTATCGGATTAGCCATTTTCGGACCATAAAGCGTTAAAGGAAGGTGATCGTCGCGCGTTGCCTCAATTTCAACCCCCATGAGACGCAGTGGATCAAGGATACGTCCCATTGGACGTTTAGAGAGAGAAGAATCACCAATAAAGGTTGTTTTCATATGATACGGACCAACCATTCCCATAACCAAACGAGCACCTGTTCCAGCGTTTCCAAAGTCTAAAGGTTTTTGTGCAGCTAAAAGGCAACCATTCCCTGTTCCTCGTATGATCCAGAAGTCTTCTTTTTTAATAATACAGGCACCCATAGCTTGCATAGCAGCAGCTGTATTGAGTACATCAGCGCTTTCAAGTAATCCATGAATATATGTCTCACCACTTGCTAATCCTCCCAATATAAGAGAGCGATGAGAGATTGATTTATCTCCTGGTATTTGAATTTTTCCAGAGAGACTACTCGATTTATAGGTGGTTATAGGGATTGCTTTTTGCATGGAAATTCTATTTAATTCTATCTAACTTTTATGAAATTGTGCATCCTTTAGCACATGCTTTAAAAGACGTCATGAAAAAATCACTGTGGAACAGTGTATTTATCTTTGACAAAGGTATTATTTTTCGATTAAGCACCATAAAATTTATCTTTTAATGGAATAATAGTTAATCAAAGAGGCACGGCTTATGGCAAAACAAGAACTCGGAACTAAACGTGTTGATCCAGAAACAGGAAAAAAATTTTACGATCTAAATCGCGATCCTATTGTGTCGCCCTATACAGGAATTTCTTATCCGCGTTCTTACTTTGAAGTTGCAGCAGCTGAAGCAAATAATGAAGAAGAAGTTGATACTGAAGAGCTTGATACAGCACTTGAAAAATCTGCTTTTATGCTTCTTGAAGATGATGATGTGGATTCTAAAGATGACGATCTTCCTGATTTAGAAGATAGTGATGTAGATCTTGGTGATGATGATGATGATACATTTTTGTCTCATGATGGTGACGATGAAGATGATGACGTTACTGATATTCTCGGAGGCGGTGTTTCTAATGATGATGATGCTTAAAAGAAGTAAAAGAGGACATCTTTTCCATTAAATGTAAATTCTTCTTGATCTTCAAGTTTGATCGTTCTAGAAAAGCTGGAATTGTATACTGTCCTTTTGGGACAATTTGTTTTTATAGGGGCTATAGCTCAGCTGGGAGAGCGCTTGCATGGCATGCAAGAGGTCAGCGGTTCGATCCCGCTTAGCTCCACCAAAAGGGCTAACTGTTCTATCAAGGGAATTAATTATAATAAAAGATGTGTGCATCAATTTAAAAGGTTTATGTGCTCTGTAACCATTGATCCAGTAGCGCGTTCCTTGCTTTAATGCTATCATTATGCGTTTCTAATCATTTGTTGGATTGTAAAGTTTTACTTTACATAACAATGGAAAGAGATCATTTTTTATGCTTTATATAGAAATAAAAAAGGGGCTATTTAACTGACACCTTATATTTTCAAAGGACAAAATTTGAATCCTTCTTCACCACAAAATCATAATCTGTTAATTATCGATATCCTTTTAAAAGGTAAGAAGTTCCTAAACAAAGATTTGGGAATAGAAGACTAAGATATATTTTCCAATTATTGCGAAGCAGGACTTTTGTTGAATATTTTTAGTCTTATCAGATGTCCTAGCAATTTAAAAAATTATCCCCTTGAGTAGCATTCACCAACTCAATACTGAAGCATGTTAAATCTTAAATAACGTATTGTTATCATTATAAATTATTTATATTATTAAGTGATAACTCTAAACAAAATAAACTTCTCTCACCATAAGCCATAACGCATTGAATCAATTGGATTCCTTCCTTACACATCACAAACGATGTTTGAGATGTAGGAGTAAAGCAGTACCATCATTATACTTTTCAATCCCTAATGTTGCAAAAATTCTTATATTTGAGAATGTATGTTCATAAAAAACATTTTTAGTCTTTTCTTTCACAGTTCTTATCCACATGCCCATTGTGCTTGTTATGTGCAAGCCAATGGTTTTATTGATTCAACCTCAAGAGATCTGAAACGATAAAACCCTACGCCATTCGAGATTCTTACTTTAATATAAATAACGATATATTATCTTTATAAATCAATATGCTTAAACCATTTAAGAAAAAGAATTAAAATGCTTCTCATAAATATTCTCAAATGCAAAAGCTATCACAGCATTGGAGGCTGACTTGTTACTTCATAGGCGCTACAAATCTTTCTCTGAATACTCCCTACCCTGAGTATTCATTGTGTGTAAAGTTGCATATACCTTATCATCCTATAAACGGGAGTGTTTTTACAATACAATAAGATAACTTCTTTCAATTAAGATGGACTGGATGGACGAGTATGTTTTATTTCATACAATACTAAATACACTTAGTTCTTTTGAAGACTGTATTGCCCTCTTTATACAAAATAACGTTTTTTCGTTTAATGCATTTCTCGTTTTTTTATATCGAATATTTTACCCTTTTTATAATGCCCGAATTGCATTTGTTTTAATTGCTATTTTATACGCTTAGTAAAGAAAATATTCATGTAATAATCAGCCAGTAATACGCATAATGAAAATAAAAATGATATTATATTTTAAAATTTTCATAATCTCTGGTACTTAGCCCAATGCGAAATGCCAGCGCTAAATAGAAGATAATTTCCATTGTAAATTTTTTAAACAAAGGAGGTAAAAATGTCGAGAGTATCTTCAAACACATTGTGTATTGCAAAAGCTTTCTGTCGCTTGAGTTTATTCTAAAGAAACAATTTATTTCATTGAACGATCGGAAAAACGACACTATTTTATCATATCATAAGGGTTTTTTCTTTCGAATAATTTCACCACATCAATTCTCTGATTGAGATTTTCAAAATCCTCCCTAACGCCACCCACATCTCTTTAATTGCTGTTCATAGAGCTTCGATATTCTCGCCATGCGCTGTGCTGCCTGTGAAAGTGCAACAGTGACATGCCCGCCACTACGCGCATAAGCACCATGTCCCATATGATAATTTAAATAAAGGCTATATGCATCATCAAACCTCACGCCATTGCGTTGAACACTTTGGCGATGATACCAAGCAACAAAATCAGCAGCATCTGCGAAATTCGTACGCCATGCAAAAGACTTTCCTGTAGAGCGAAGATACATTGCCCATGTACTGTCAAGCGCTTGAGCATAACCATAAGCTGTCGACCGACGCTTCCATGGGATAAAACCAAGTAGTTTTTTGCGTGGAGGACGTGCATTATGACGAAAACTTGATTCCATATTAATGGTTGCAAGAATAATAGGCATAGGAATCCCATAGCGCATTTCTGCCTTTTGAGACGCCTTTCCCCAATTATCAAAAAAACCATTTTTTTGTGCTAAAATAGCGCAAGCATTGTTTGTGTGAGTGGGAGTGGTTGTTGCACAGCCCCCTAGCAGAAACACCAATGCCCCTAAAAACAAAAGGTGTCGCATATTCTCTATTCCTCTCGTTTAAGAAATAAAACAAGATAAAGATACTAAAAAATGATTACCAATCAATAAAGAGCGTGATCTAACTTGTGATATTTAAGAAAATTGTTTTGCGTTATTCCTCATCAACTAAACGCAATGTTTGTGACTGAGCGGATGTTGTCATTTTTGTTGGCTCAGAGTAATTTTCTTTTAATTCGAAAGTTTCAATGCGATTTGCCCGTTTCATAATTTTGGAAGATGATATTAAAATTCCCTCTATATCTTCACCTGCTTTGTAAAAGTGCTTCTGTAGGGCGCGAACACGCATATCCATTCGTCCAAAATCTTCCATCAGTTTTGCCACTTCCGATTGAATTAAATGCGCTTGTTCACGCATCCGCGCATCTTTCATAATGGTTTGTACAACCTGGACAGAGAGCATCAACAAAGATGGTGAAACAATAATCACATGGGCTCTATTGGCTTTTTGTACCAATGCCTCAAAGTCCTCATAAATTGTTGCAAAAATTGATTCCGATGGCACAAAAAGGAAAGCAGTGTCATGGGTTTCTCCAGGAATTAAATATTTCTGCGCAATATCACGGATATGGACTTCCATATCGGTACGAAATTGGCGTTCTGCCTCTTGACGCTCTTGCGTTGATGCGGCTTTACGCATAGCATTCCAAGCCTCTAGAGGGAATTTAGCATCAACAACAAGAGAAGGTGCTTTATTGGGCATATGAATAAGACAATCTGGGCGCTTTCCGTTGGAAAGAGCAGCCTGAAAAGCATAGGCATTTGCTGGTAAGGCATCAGCAATAATTGCTTCCATCCGCCCCTGACCAAAGGTACCACGTGTCTGCTTATTGCTTAAAATGGATTGTAACTGAACAACTTGTCCCGTAAGCGATTGAATATTATTTTGTGCCGCATCAATCACTGCTAAACGTTCTTGCAAACGATTCAAATTTTCATAAGTGGATTTAGTTTGTACCTGAAGTGTTTGACCTAAGCTTGTTGTCATTCCATTGAGTTGCTCACTGAGCGATTTATTCAATTCAGCTTGCCGTTGACCAAAAATTTCCGCCATCGTTTGCATTCGCCCTTGCATTTCAGCTTGTGTTTTTAGCAAGGTAGCCATCTGCATTTGTGCCTCACGCGCACGTTCAGCAGTTTCTTGTTCCAAAAATGTTCTTTTTCGATGAGAATGTATCAGCATAAAAAATGCCAAACAGACAAGTGTAAATAAAAGTAAAACGATTAATTTAGAAAAAAACTCACCAGTGAGTATAGAAAAAAACGAATCAAACATAAAAGGTAATATAACGCTCTTATGGTAAAAAAATGCAAGAATCCGTTATTCAATATTGACCAATAACAAACCTTTGATTAATCTCTTCTTATGCCAATAAGATCTTTAGTTATTTTACCTGATCCGATTTTACGGGAAGAGTCCAAACCCGTTGAGCAGGTCGATTCAGCTCTCCAAAAGCTCGCAGATGATATGTTGGAGACCATGTATCATTCTAAAGGTGTTGGTCTTGCTGCTATTCAAATTGGTATACCACTACGTATGTTGGTTATGGATGTCTCTGGAAATTCTGAAGATGAGCAGAAAAAACCGCTTGTTATTATCAACCCTGAGATTTTATGGCTTTCAGATGAGCGCAATATTTATAAAGAAGGTTGTCTTTCTATTCCTGACTATTTTGCGGAAGTTGAACGCCCTAAACGTCTGCGTGTTCGCTATCAGGACCGTGAAGGAAAACAGACAGAAATTGAAGCAGATGATCTCTTGGCGACTTGCTTACAGCATGAAATTGATCATTTAAATGGGCGTCTTTTTATTGATTACATTTCAAAGATCAAACGCGATATGGTGATACGGAAATTTAAAAAACGCGCAAAAGAAAAAAACACACAGGAAGCAGTTTTGTAATGGCATTACGGTTAAGTTTTATGGGAACACCAGATTTTTCTGTTCCCATTTTACATGCTTTATTGAATGCTGGTCATGATGTTGTCGCTGTTTATAGTCAACCCCCTCGTCCAGCAGGACGTCGGGGGCTTAAATTAATCCCCTCAGCTGTTCACACGGTAGCAAAAGAAAAATCTATTCCTATCTTTACGCCTCAAACACTTAAAACAGCCGAACAACAAGAAAAATTTGCAGCACTTTCTGTTGATGCTGCTATTGTCGTGGCTTATGGACTCCTGTTACCCAAAGCTATTCTCGAAGCACCGCGTTTTGGTTGTTTTAATGCCCACGCTTCACTCTTACCACGTTGGCGTGGTGCTGCACCTATTCAACGAGCAATTATGGCCGGTGATAAGGAAACAGGTATCATGATCATGAAAATGGATGAAGGACTTGATACAGGACCTATTGCTCTTTCTCGTTCTCTCCCTATTACTGATAGCGCCACCAGCGCTGAGCTTTCAAATAAACTTTCAAATATAGCCGCAGAACTTATGATAGAAGCTCTATCAACTCTTGAAAAAGGACAACTTAAACTGACCCCACAATCAGAGGAAGGCATCACCTATGCAGCCAAAATTAGGAAAGAAGAAACCCGCATTGATTGGACAAAACCTGCAGAGTTTATTCATAGGCATATTCGCGCGCTCTCTCCCTCTCCTAGTTGCTGGTGCAATATGAATATCGGTGGACGAGAAGAACGCGTAAAAATTATTGAAAGTCGCTTAACAACAGGAGCTTCTTTTGAAATTGGGAGGATAGAACCAAATTCTTTGATTATTCATTGTGGACAAGGACGGATAGAAATAACCTCTCTCCAAAGATCTGGCGGTAAAATTCTTGATAGCGCAACATTCTTGCGAGGCGCTCATATTTCTGCTGTTTTTTAATATGCCACGTTTTAAACTCACTCTTGAATACGATGGTTCAAATTATGCTGGTTGGCAGCGTCAAGTGGAGCTTCACACGATACAAGGAACTCTTGAACAGGTACTCTTTTCCTTCAGTGGACAACAATTGACCATAACAACAGCAGGACGAACGGATGCAGGGGTGCATGCCACGGGACAAGTTGCCCATGTTGATTTTGAAAAAAACTGGCCCCCCCATACTGTGCGTGACGCACTCAATGCTCTTTTACGTAAACAGGGAGAAGCGATTTCAATCCTAAACGTACAAAATGTCCCTGATGACTTTGATGCACGATTTTCCGCTGTAAAGCGCCATTATCTTTTTAAAATTCTCAATCGCCGCTCTCCACCAGCTCTAAATGCCAAACGCGTATGGTGGATACCAAAACCTCTTAATGCTGAAGCTATGCATGAAGCTGCGCAAAAGCTTGTTGGACAACATGATTTTACAACTTTCCGTTCAGCACATTGCCAAGCCAAAAGCCCTATTCGTACCCTTGAACGCCTTGATGTTCAAAGAGAAGGAGAGGAAATCTTCCTTTATGCACAAGCTCGTTCTTTTCTTCATCATCAAATCCGTTCATTCGCAGGAAGCCTCATGGAAGTGGGTATTGGACGTTGGACAACACAAGATCTTGAAGCAGCTCTTCACGCTAAAGATCGCAAACGCTGTGGTGTTGTTGCCCCCCCCTCAGGACTTTATTTAACCAAAGTAGAATATTAATGATCCTTCAAGCGTTAACGCCTCAAAAACTGTTAAGGCAGCATATAAAAAGAACGAATTTCTTCAAACGCTTCTGCTGCTGTATTGACAAATTTCACAAAATTAACATCACTGGGAGAGATCGTACCTTGTGCAGATAGATACTCAAAGTTGATAGCATTGCTCCAAAATTCTTTGCCAAACAATAAAATTGGTACCTGTTTCATACGCCCCGTCTGTACTAAAGTTAACGTCTCAAACAGTTCATCCAGAGTCCCAAATCCTCCAGGAAAAATGGCTAATGCTTTCGCTCGTAATAAAAAATGCATTTTTCGCATCCCTAAATAGTGAAAATTAAAACACAAATGCGGCGAAACATATGAATTAGGCTCTTGCTCATGCGGTAAAATAATATTCAAGCCAATTGTTGGAGCCCCAACATCACAAGCACCACGATTTCCCGCCTCCATGATCCCTGGTCCGCCCCCCGTAACAACCACAAATTCACGATATTCTGTCGTAGCAGAATAGAGTGAGCACAAACGCGCAAACTCTCTTGCTTCATCGTAATAATGTGACATAGCACGCAAATTTTTCTTTTGTGTTTCATTTTTTGCTGCCCACGCAGCTTGCCTAGGTTCAGGAATGCGCGCACCACCAAACAAAACAACTGTCGATTGAATATTATATTCTTTAAGAGTTATTTCCGGCTTTAAAAATTCAAGACCAATACGTTGTGAGCGCAGCTCTGGACGCATCATAAACTCTTGATCGATATAGGCTAAACGATAAGTAGACGAACGCACCTGTGCTGAATTAGAGACTTTATATATTTGTTGTAGAGCATCCTTCGTATGGAGAAGTGGTGTCCAGTTTTCTTGCTCTGCTTTTCTTTTTTCTTTACAGCCTTTTTTCATGCACCTGTCCTACTTCCTCATCGTTTTATTGACTGAAAACATTTCTTCGCGTAAGTCATAGAGAATAAATCTTGAAGCTTTCAACTTGTTTAACGGAACTATGTTCATGATCAATCTCACACAACTTGAAATCATTATCGAAAAAGCATTTGATGATCGTGATTCTATTGATACTACCACAAAAGGTGAAATTCGTGAGAGTGTCGAACACGCATTGAATCTTCTCGATAAAGGTGCAATTCGCGTCGCAGAACGGCAAAAAAACGGACAATGGCATGTTCATCAATGGTTGAAAAAAGCTGTTTTGCTCTCTTTTCGGCTTAACCCTATGCAAATTATTGCTGGTGGTGTAAATGGAACACATTGGTGGGATAAAGTTCCTTCAAAATTCTCTGGTTGGCAAGAGGCAGATTTTAAAAGCGCTAATTTCCGTTCTGTTCCTGGAGCCATTGTACGTCATTCTGCTTACATTGCACCCAATGTTATATTGATGCCATCCTTTGTCAATCTCGGCGCCTTTATCGATGAAGGAACAATGGTTGATACATGGACCACCGTTGGTTCTTGTGCACAAATTGGTAAACATGTTCATCTTTCTGGCGGTGTTGGTATTGGAGGTGTTTTGGAACCCCTGCAAGCAAATCCAACAATCATTGAAGATCACTGCTTTATCGGTGCACGCTCTGAAATTGTTGAAGGCTGTATTATTCGTGAAGGCGCTGTTTTAGGAATGGGAGTCTTTATTGGAAAATCAACAAAGATTATTGATCGTACAACAGGTGAAATTTTTATTGGTGAAGTACCAGCCTATTCAGTGGTTGTACCGGGTTCTCTCCCCGGAAAACCTTTACCAAATGGTGAAGCAGGCCCAAACCTTTATTGTGCTGTTATTGTAAAACGCGTTGATCAAAAAACACGAGAAAAAACATCCATTAATGATCTTTTACGTTCTTAGACACAAGATTAATGCATAATAATATTTTCTCGTTTTTTAACTTGAATAATAACCTCGAATACAAGGATTCTCTCATTTCAAATCCTTTCATAGTGAATCAATCACTATCATTTCCTTGCTCGTCACAAATGCTGTTGGTGTGTGGGTAAGAAACACTTCAAGAAAAGAGTGAAATACCTTTAATGAATTCTCTCTATCGCCAAGAGCTATCATAATATTTTGAGCTGAAAAAGAGTATGATGGGTGCGCTTTGCACCTTTCTGACGCATAAAGATGTGGCGCCAAATGGGTTTCATGTAATTTACAATGAATTTCACATTATATTTTGTTGCAGCCCCCGTTGTGAAATGAAGTTTGATGTATTGAGAGATGTTTCTTTGAAACAAGTGCACAAACGTGCAACACAACAAATGTATTTTGTTTAAAGCATTCTGTTTTACATGAGAAAGTGACACCATTCGCAATACACAAAAACATGAAGCACAGTGCGATTCTATTTAAAAGTGTTCTTTAAGCACCTGAACCAATCGACAAAAGCAAAAGCGCAACTAATGAGAGAAAATATTCCTTTTTCCATTATTTATTCATTTTGAGCGCTTGGATAAATGCCGATTGTGGAATTTCTACTTTTCCAAATTGGCGCATCCGCTTTTTGCCTTCTTTTTGCTTTTCCAAAAGTTTGCGCTTACGCGTAACATCACCCCCGTAACATTTCGCTGTTACATCTTTACGCAAAGCACGAATTGTTTCGCGCGCTATAATTTTACCACCAATAGCCGCTTGAACTGGAATCTGAAACATATGCTGGGGAATAAGATCTTTCAGTTTTTCACACATGGAACGCCCGCGCTTTTCTGCAATCGTGCGGTGCACAAGCATAGACAATGCATCTATAGACTCTCCATTTACCAAAATAGACATTTTAACTAAATCCCCTTCTGCATAATCTGTCATTTGATAATCAAAAGAAGCATAACCCTTTGAGACTGATTTTAGCCGATCATAAAAATCAAAAACAACTTCATTCAGTGGTAAATCATACGTTACCATAGCACGGGTTCCAACATAGGACAAACCAACCTGTACCCCGCGCCGCTCTTGGCATAGCTCTAAAATTGACCCAAGATAATTATCAGGAGTCATGATTGTCGCCCGAATCCATGGTTCTTCTATGGAAGAAATTTTAACCACATCCGGCATATCTGCTGGATTGTGCAACTCTTTAACAGAACCATCATTCATATTCATGCGATAAACAACCGAAGGTGCTGTCGCAATTAAATCCAAATTAAACTCACGCTCTAACCGCTCTTGAATAATTTCAAGATGCAGAAGTCCCAAAAAGCCACAGCGAAAACCAAAACCCAAAGCCGCGGATGTTTCCATTTCAAAAGAAAAACTCGCATCATTTAAGCGTAATTTGCCCATGGCTGCACGCAAATCATCAAAATCGGCAGCATCTATTGGAAAAAGTCCACAAAAGACAACCGGTTGCGCCGGCTTAAAACCAGGCAAAGCATTTTCACAAGGACGACGCTCTTCAGTAATCGTATCCCCAACCCGTGTATCTGCTACCTCTTTGATAGAAGCAGTGATAAAACCAATCTCACCTGGTCCTAATTCATCAACCTGTACCATTTTAGGTGTAAAAACCCCAACGCGCTCAACTGGATATTTTGCTCCTGTACCCATCATACGAATGGTTTGGCCTTTTTTTAAAATACCATCTATCACCCGTACCAAAACAATGACACCAAGATATGCATCATACCAGCTATCAACCAACATTGCTTTCAAGGGATTTGCAACATCGCCTATACGTGGAGGTGGTAATTGTGCAACAATTGCCTCCAAAACATCAGGAACACCCAAACCTGTTTTTGCTGATATTTCTACTGCTTGAGATGTATCAATGCCTATCACATCTTCAATTTGTTCTTTAACACGCTCAGGTTCTGCTGCTGGAAGATCAACTTTATTGAGAACAACAACTAACTCATGGGAATTATCAATGGCTTGATAAACATTTGCTAACGTCTGTGCCTCTACGCCTTGGCTTGCATCCACCACCAACAAAGAACCTTCACAAGCTGCCAATGAACGCGAAACCTCATAAGCAAAATCCACATGACCAGGTGTATCCATAAGATTTAAAATATATGTTTCACCATTCTTTGCCTTATAGTGTAAACGTACCGTTTGTGCTTTAATAGTAATTCCACGTTCACGCTCAATATCCATGGAATCGAGTACTTGTTCTTTCATCTCACGTGTTTCAAGCCCACCTGTTATTTGAATCAAACGATCAGCTAAAGTGGATTTGCCGTGATCAATATGCGCCACGATGGAAAAATTACGAATATAATTACGATCTATTGTCATATAAGCCGATTTAGCAAAGAATAATACAAAACGCAAAGACCAATTATGCTCCGGCTTCTATCAAAGAATATAAACCTAACAAGCTTCTCAAAACACAACTTTTCATAGCCTAAAAAATGAGGCTTTTGTTTGCTAAATTAAATACAAAAGGTTCTAAAATGACCTTTTCACATCTTGTTTGATAACTCATATGCTGGCATTATATAATAAGATATTGATTTATAAATATAATTTAACATTATTTATATTGAATTAGAACCTTGAGTACCGTAAGATTCTCTCATTTCAAATCTGTATATCTTGAATTAATTAAAATCACTTGCTTGCACATTACAAGCGGCATAAGTGTGTGGATAAAATTTATATAAGAAAGAACTAAAAATGGCTCTTATGAACCCGTTTTAATGCAAAAGCTGTCGGCAACACCCACGAACTGGCAAATAGTGTGATTGTGCCGACTTACTTTTTCATAAGCGTAAAGATGTAGGTGCTCAATGGATTTACCGTTATACTATTCATAGGCACCGTCGTGAAATGGGATTGAGAGCGTTAAGAGATGTTTCTTTAAAACAAGCCCGTGAATATACAACGCAATGATGGATGCGTATATCACTAAGACTTTCAATAAAATGCACAAGAAATGCTTTTTTATTTGTACGCAATAATCTGTTTTTTTCAGCAATCTTATAAAATAAAATAGATATTGAGAGAGATAATTTTTTTCTCAATGTTTAAAACTTTAGAAATTGGCTTTATTGAGTAAAGTTTTTATGCCCTTTTATACAACGCCTTTCTTCTTTTATTAAAGATAAAAAACATCAAATCTCTTCTATTAATTTGTTAGTGCTTTGATTTATAATGACTATTTATTGCTTTGCAATTTAAATGAAACCCCTGACCATCGCGAGCCTTTTTCATCTTAAGCTTGCTTATAGTAAATTAGTCAAATTTTTTACACATTACAAACAGAACTGGACAAACAGGACTGGTGTATGGATAAAGCCGTTTAAGGAATGATTAAAATACCTCTTAATAAACTCTTTCAAGTACCAAAACTTGTCGTAATGGTAATTAATAAAGAAAATAATGCTATTAACTTTAATTTTTTATTTTAAGTAAAAATGGTGATATTTCATGGCCTTTATACATTTCACATGGACCATCAATGGGTACAATATCCATTGAGAAAATATGTCTTTTAAAAAAGTGCGTTAATGTACACCATTATGGGGGTTGCTTTGAGCGTTTCTATTTTGCATGGGAGTTAAAGAATAAAAGGAATAACGTGCGACAGTGCATAGTTTTCATTATTCAAAAATATTACCGTAGATGTTTTTGAAAGTTGTTAAAGCCGAATTTAAAAATGATCGTAAAGATGCGTATTAATTTTCACTTTTACAACTTAATGCTTAGCTCAATGAAGTTTGTTTTTCCTTTTCAGAGGTTAGAAAACAGATAGAAGCATACTCTTGCTCCAATTTGGCATGCAAAAGCTGGAATAATTTATAGAATTCTTAATCATCTTAATATTAAAAAAAACTTTAAAAATGAAAACTCTACAAGCAAAAATCTCGTGCAATAAAATCATAATAAAAAAATGTATAGCTAATCAATTTTTTTAATTGCTTTATTTTTTTTACGCCATTGTGAAGGTTGTAATTCAGCCACAATGATCCCAATAAGAATAAGCAAACCGCCCAATAAAGCTAAGGGAGATAAACGTTCTCCAGCCAAACGCCCAACAATACCAGCCCATACCGGTTCACCTGCGTAAATGAGTGTCGCACGCGTAGGGGAAATAGACTTTTGTGCCCAATTCATAGCTAATTGAATGATGGCACTCATTAATGCCAATCCTATACCAATATTAAACCACACCCACGAAAATTCAGGAATGCTTTCACCCATCAAAGGCATACAAGCAAATGAAAAAAAACCACTAAAAAATAACTGAATAATGGTTACACGCCGACTATCAACCTTGTTCGCAAAAATTCCGATGAGTATGACTTCTCCAGCAATCGCTAATGCACCTAACAAAGTCAAAATTTCACCTTTTGAAAAATCAAAACTTCCAGGCTTTTGTCCTGAAATGAATACAAGCCCAATAAAAGCGAAAACAATACCAATCCAACAGGCTAAACGGGGAGGTTTTTTAAACACAATCCATTGCAAGATTGGAACCATCGGTACATAAAGCGCTGTGATAAAAGCCGACTGACTACTAATAATCGTTTGAAGTCCAGCTGCTTGAAAAGCATACCCCAAAAACATGGCTAAACCAATCGCCATCCCAGCAAAAACTTCATAAACAGTTATCCTTTTTATAGAGCGCCAAAAAATTGCCCCACATATAAGAGATGCAACAATAAAACGAAATCCAACAAAAAATAGAGGACCGCTATAGCGTACCGCAATGTGAATGACTAAAAATGTAATGCCCCACAATATTGTCGCAGCAAATAGTGCCAATTCTGGTTTACTTAATAAAGGATATTTAAACTGTTTTATACTTTTCATGAAAAGCCTTCTCCTTCAATTTTCCGCACAATTTATGAAACAATAAGCGTTCCAATTCCCTGTTCGGTAAACAGTTCTAGTAAAACAGGATGAGGGGTTTTACCGTTTAAAATGACAACACCTTCCACACCATTTTGAAGGGCTTTTATACAAGTCTCTACTTTTGGGATCATGCCTCCTGAAATTGTTCCATTTTTGATAAGTTTCTCAGCTTCAGAAACTGTCAATTCTTTTAAAAGTTTACCCTGTTTATCCAAAACACCAGGAACATCAGTGAGAAATAAAAGGCGTTTAGCCTCTAATGCACCAGCAATAGCTCCAGCAAAAATATCAGCATTAATATTGTAAGTTTTACCATCGCGTCCTGGAGCCACAGGAGCAAGAACTGGTATCATTTCAGAACATGCTAAGAGATCTAGCAATGTGCGATCAACTTCAATAGGCTCACCAACAAACCCCAAATCTAAAACACGTTCAATATGAGAATCAGGATCAATGACAGTTTTATAAGCCTTTTCGGCAAAAACCATATTGCCATCCTTGCCGCATAATCCTATTGCCCATTCACCCTCAGCGTTGATGAGAGCAACAATTTCTTTGTTTATGGATCCCGCTAAAACCATTTCAACAACTTCAACAATCCGTTCATCGGTTACCCGTAAACCGTTTTCAAATCGTGATTCAATCCCCATTTTCATTAAAATTTTAGCAATTTGAGGTCCACCACCATGAACAACAATAGGATTAATCCCTGATTGCTTTAATAGAGCAATATCACGCGCAAATGCTCGTCCCAAAGCGGGATCACCCATAGCATGGCCGCCATATTTTACCACGACCGTTTCATTTTCATATTTTTGCATATAAGGTAAAGCAGACGATAAAAATGCTGCTTGTTTTTCCAAAACATCTACATCATCGTTTTTAGCATCATCCATCAATAGAGCCTCCTCATCACTTTTTACCATCTCTTAATGAAACTTAGGAAAAGTGAAAACAATAAAACCAAGCTTTACTCTATCCATCCCCCTGAAAATCGTCAATTTTCTTTTAATTTACGAAGATGAAACACAAAAAATATCCTTTAAAAATTGACCGTAAAAAATTAAACAAAATAGGTGTCAAAAAACGTCATTACTTTATGATCTTATGTATAAAATTGAAAAGCAAAATTTTGAAAATTTTTTAAGCGACGCCCTATATTCAATTCATTAATTTATACCTATGGATACTTAACAATGAATAGAAATATATACAACCATTGATTTTATAAGATAAAAGCAAAATTTTCTTATCATAATAAAATTAACCTATCGCCAAGATAAGAAACCACTCAACCGCTTTAGTAACCTATCTCAATTTTTCTTTAATGAAATTGTCAAACGAAGTTCGACCGGAGACTATAACTTTGGTTTTAAAAATTTGACTTTTTTCAATCGTTAAACATGAGAAAATGTCAATTAAATATCCCTTTATGAAGAATTATAATACGTTGATTTATAATAATAATTTTATATATTTATAGCGTAAAACCCTAAATGAGAAGTCTGAATATAAGAATATTTTGTCATTTTAACTCTCACATTTCAAATCAATAAAAACCGTTGGCTTGTACGTTACAAATGAACTTGGTATATAAATACTATAGAAGGCTTAAAATACCTCTTATTAATGCTCTCAATAGCAAGAGATGCAGCAATGTTTGAAACGAGGAATGATAGTGTTAACTTACGCATACATGAGCGTAAAAAGAGTGGTGTACAATGAAGTTTTATACCCTTTCAAGCACCATCGCATGCAATAGGGGTACATCCATTAGGAAATGTTTCTTCAAAATAAGCGTATAGATTTGTAACACAATGATCTTCTGTATGGGCGTAAGAGATTTACCTCTATTAAAGATCGCGAAAACAAAAGCGTGAGGGACTATGTATTCCATTATTTAAATACTACTTTGAATATTTCTGAAAGGCGCAAAGCTAAGTGAAAAAGAGGTGGCAAAGCTTGAATTTTCTACTTTTATGCTTTTATATTCTCCTCAACTTTAGCTATATCCTCGTTGCAAAAATTACTTAAACAGATATATACAATACTCTTGTTTCACTCCGACATAAAAAAAGTTGCAACAGTAAAGAACATACTGAACTGCCTTAATATTTATCCATTTATCTCAAACATAGTGCTCTATGAGATCTGAATTGATTTACAGATAACAGCAAAAGTAAGCGCTTTATTAAAATACAAAACCAAATCCACAATCTAAAAAGACATGATTACTGCTAAAAGCTGAGATAAGGCATGTAAAAGTTATTTTGAATAAGAATAACCCTTATTTTAAGGAAAGCAGTGGTTTAAGGCTATGAAAATGCCAGAAATAAAATCGGTTATGAGAAGTTGATACTTTATTTGAAAAAGATGAATTGCCTAACAGCTTATTGAGCGTTGCTTTGTAAGCTCTTGTCTATTTTACAGTTTTATTATAGAGCCTTTAAAAAGAAATTTTGAGTGAAAAAATAAATACAAAAAATACTGAATGCATAAAGAC
Source organism: Bartonella sp. AC535YNZD (assembly GCF_042196625.1). Classification (NCBI taxonomy): domain Bacteria; kingdom Pseudomonadati; phylum Pseudomonadota; class Alphaproteobacteria; order Hyphomicrobiales; family Bartonellaceae; genus Bartonella; species Bartonella sp. AC535YNZD. The sequence goes on from NZ_JBHIQP010000001.1 coordinate 129,899, forward strand.
AGCCATCATGACACTGGCAATATTTATTATCAATCACTCAATTGCGTTCTTATATGGATAAGCCCTTTTTAAAATGTCATAGACATTCAAAAATAAGACTTATCCATAAAACTCATGAAATATAAAAACTATCAGCAGCAGGAGTTTATCCTAAATTAGCTGTCTCTCTCTTTTCTTTTTAAAGAAAAAAATGCTGTTCAAAGATAATGAGACAATAGAACACTTAATGAAAATAACTTTCCCACAGTTCTCTCTAATTATTCTGAGAACATTCACATATTTTAACCAGAAATATTTTCAAAAAATTCTTTCATCCGTGAAAAAAAACCATGTGATTGCGGTGAATTTTCATGATTTGAGAGCTTTTCAAATTTTTGCAACAATTCACGTTGTTCTTGCGTTAATTTCTGCGGTGTCTCAATTGTGATATGGATGTAAAGATCACCCCTTGCTTGCTGACGGCGCAACATGGGCATACCTTTGCCTCTAAGGCGGAATTGACGTCCATTTTGTGTTCCTTCTGGGATCTTAACACGTGCTTTAACACCATCAAGGTCGGAAACTTCAAACTCTCCTCCTAAAGCAGCTGTTACCATTGAAATAGGAACGCGACAGTGAAGATCTGCTCCTTCTCGCTGAAAAAACTCATGCGGTTTAATGGAAAGAAAAATATAAAGATCACCATTGGGGCCACCACGAATACCAGCATCACCCTCACCAGAAAGGCGAATACGCGTTCCATCTTCAATACCAGCTGGAACATTTACGCTCAATGAACGTTTTTTCTCTATACGCCGTGTCCCCTGACATTTGGGGCATGGATCGGTAATAGTTTCACCCCGTCCATGACATGTAGGACATGTCCGCTCAATAGAAAAGAAACCCTGTGCAGCACGCACACGTCCAGATCCATGGCATGTTCCACAAACTTGCGGCTTAGAACCCTTTCTCGCTCCTGATCCTTCACAAACATCACACGTAACGGAACTGGGAATATTAATTTCTGCAGTTTTTCCTGAAAATGCCTCTTCTAAAGTCACTTCCATATTATAACTCAAATCTGCACCACGTTCGCGACTATCACCACGCTTACGGTGGGTCCCTCCCATAATCTCACCAAAAAAGTCTTCGAAAATATCCGCAAATCCACCACCAGCAGCAAAACCACTAAAGGGATTTGCTCCCCCTTGACCACCACTATTTTCAAAGGCCGCATGGCCAAATCGATCATAAGCAGCACGCTTCTGGGGATCTTTAAGAACTTCATAGGCTTCGCCAATTTCTTTGAATTTTCGCTCTGCCTCTTTATCCCCCGCATTGCGATCAGGATGATATTGCATTGCCAACTTACGAAAAGCAGATTTCAACTTTTTATCATCACATTCGCGAGTCACGCCAAGAATTTCATAATAGTCAACCTTCATCATGTATTCCTGATAATTTTTCTGTCATCCAACTTTATGGATAATATTGCTTTTAATTTATATTTTTAGCAACAAAGTTGCAACTTATCTCAAATAATAAAGCCCAGCCTTATATTTCAAAGGCCGGGTTTATAAATTAATCAACACATACGCTGACACTATTTCTTCTTATCATTAACTTCTTCAAAATCAGCATCGACAACATCATCATTCTTTGTTTCTGTTTCAGTATCAGCAGTTTCTGCTTGTGAAGCTTCATACATAGCCTGTCCCAACTTCATACTAACTTCTGCTAATTTTTGCATCTTTGTTGCTATCTCTTCCGTATCACTGCCTTCAAGCGCAGATTTCAAATCAGAGATTGCTGTTTCAATCTGTCCCTTTTCTTCAGCTGATACTTTATCGCCATATTCATTGAGCGACTTTTCAGTTGAATGAATAAGAGCCTCCGCTTGATTTCTAGCTTCAACACCTTCACGGCGTTTTTTATCCTCAGCCGCGTGCTCTTCTGCATCCTTTACCATTTTTTCAATATCAGCATCACTTAAACCACCTGATGCCTGAATACGAATTTGATGCTCTTTCCCTGTTCCCTTATCCTTGGCCGAAACATTAACAATACCATTCGCATCGATATCAAAAGTAACTTCAATTTGAGGTATACCACGTGGTGCTGGAGGAATACCAACAAGATCAAATTGAGCCAATAACTTATTATCACTTGCCATTTCCCGTTCACCTTGGAAAACACGAATCGTTACAGCACTCTGGTTATCATCAGCTGTCGAAAAAACTTGCGATTTTTTCGTCGGGATAGTGGTATTGCGCTCAATAAGGCGTGTGAAAACCCCACCCAAGGTTTCAATACCCAAAGATAAAGGTGTTACATCTAGCAGCAATACGTCTTTGACATCGCCTTGCAATACACCTCCTTGGATGGCAGCGCCCATTGCAACCACTTCATCAGGGTTAACGCCTTTGTGTGGATCCTTACCAAAGAAGTTCTGCACAACTTGCTGAATCTTAGGCATACGTGTCATACCACCCACTAAAACAACTTCGTCAATCTCACCAGCCTTTAATCCAGCATCTTTCAACGCAGCTTTACAAGGTTCGATGGTACGCTGGACTAAATCGTCAACGAGAGATTCAAATTTTGCCCGAGTCAATTTCATTGTTAAGTGCTTGGGACCTGATTGATCTGCCGTGATAAATGGTAAATTAATTTCTGTTTGCTGTGACGAAGAAAGCTCAATCTTTGCTTTTTCTGCTGCTTCTTTTAAGCGCTGTAAAGCGAGTTTATCATTTTTCAGATCAATTCCTTGCTCTTTTTTGAATTCATCGGCAAAATAACCAACCAAGCGCATGTCAAAGTCTTCACCCCCTAAAAATGTATCCCCATTGGTTGACTTAACCTCAAAAACGCCATCTCCAATTTCAAGGACTGAAATATCAAATGTACCACCACCAAGGTCGTAAACAGCAATTGTTTTTCCATCCTTTTTGTCCAAACCATAAGCTAAAGCAGCAGCAGTTGGCTCATTAATAATCCGTAAAACTTCAAGTCCAGCAATTTTACCTGCATCTTTCGTGGCTTGACGTTGCGCATCATTAAAATAAGCAGGAACCGTAATAACGGCTTGTTCAACTTTTTCACCAAGATAAGATTCTGCTGTTTCCTTCATCTTTTGCAAAATCATAGCTGAAATTTGTGACGGAGAATATTTCTTTCCCGCCTCTTCAACCCATGCATCACCATTGTCACCTTTAACAATTTTATAAGGAACAAGCGCTTTATCTTTTTCAACCATAGGGTCATCAAAGCGGCGCCCTATCAAACGTTTAACTGCAAAAACTGTCCCTTCAGGATTTGTCACCGCCTGCCGTTTAGCAGGTTGCCCAACAAGCCGCTCCCCCCCATCAGTAAAGGCAACAACGGAAGGTGTTGTTCGCGCTCCTTCTGAGTTTTCAATAACTTTTGCATTTTTGCCATCCATAACAGCCACACAAGAGTTCGTTGTCCCCAAATCAATACCAATTACTTTTGCCATATTATAATCTCCATTCAGCAAGCTACCTCAACCTTCATAAAGCATCTTTTTAAGATAGCTCCTCATAACACCTAAAGCCCGTATATTGCTTCAAGCAACATAAATAATAATAAACTGCAAGTCGCAACAAGCCTTGCTGCCTCGTATATAAGAACAGGCTTTTATTGCTACAAGAGAATAATGAGAGAAACATCTCCAAAATAAAAAATTTATTTTAAAATAGGCACTCTAATGACCCATAAATACCATATTTATGAGAGACTTGAGAGCATAATATATTTTTCTTGCAATTCTCAAAAAATATATCTTTCTATAAAAATTAAAAAATAAAAGAATGATTGCACTCTCGCTCTTGATCTTCTCATCATTGATAAAATCGTACTCACGTAAAAGCTTTTTAAAAGGCGAATAATTTATATCACAAATATTATAGATTTTTCTTGGACTAAAATAGTCATCATATCTAATGCTCGTATCAGTAAAGGTATTATCTATCAATCTCCTTTCAAAAATTCTCCCTCTAACGGTCTCATTGTTTGCGGCTATTTGAAATCTGTGCTTTAAATTCACCTAAAGCGTTTTTTCTTAACTGTATAATTTTGAACTTTGAAAATATATAAAAATACCTCTGTATAAACGCTTTAAAATGCCAAAAGCTGTCATAATATTAAAAATTGGTAAAGTGGTTAATGATTGTTCTGTATTATATCTTCATTAAGTAAAATAGTAGTGCATCATAGATTTTATACCATTTGCAAATACTATTTATGAGATGAACACGGAAGCGTTAAGAGGTGTGTTGTCATTGTAAATCTTACTGTCTTCTTTTAAATTTCAAGAATTCTATGATTTTTATATTCAAATCAATTTCATTTTAGTATTTCTTTCTTTTATTTTAAATAAAAGCTCTGCTAAAATAAAAAATATTCAAAGTGTGAATCTTATGAAGGAGGGTAAATCAATGATGACATCTATTATTAAGAAAATAACAAATCTCATCTTTAAGAATATAATACATACACAATATCCATATAAAAAGGTTATCATAAATATCGTGTGTACTCTTCTCTTTGCTGGTATAATCCTGCCAGCAGGTGCTCAGCAATATAAACTTGGCGACATAGAAATTCTCAATCCTTGGACACGCGAAACACCTAGAGGTATAAGAGTTGGTAGCGGTTATCTCTACATTATTAATCACAGTAATACCCCAGACCGTTTGGTTTCTATTTCCACAAACGGAGTAAAAACAACAGAGATACACTCTATGGCTGTCGTTAACGATATTATGAAAATGGAAAAAATGCACAATGGCATTGAAATTCCGGGAAATGGCGAAATCACGCTTAAGCCTGGCGGTGATCATATTATGTTCATGGGGCTTTCACAACCATTTAAGTTAGGTGATAAAATTAGCGCAAAATTAACATTTGAGAAAGCAGGAACCATTGATGTTGATTTCTCTGTAAACGCTATGAAAGTACCATCACCTTCTAAATCCTCTCCTGTTCACTAAGCTCCTTTTATTATAAATACACACTTTATAAAATGAAGAAGTGTGAAATTTTTTACGCTTCTTTATTTTTTGTTTAATGCCATCAGTAAAAAATTATCCCCTTTGATGAATTAACTATGGTCAATTTCAGGAATACGTAAAACTTGACCAGGATAAATTTTATCGGGAGATTTTAGCATTGGCTTATTGGCTTCAAAAATAAATGTGTTTTTATTACCTTGCCCTTTTCCATAAACCTCTTCAGCAATTTTCCAAAGATTATCACCAGATTTAACCTCATAAAAGCGAGAAGTTTTTCTAGGCGTTGTATCTATAACCTTTAATTGATCAACATCTACAGAAGAGATACCTTGTGAATTGCCAACAACCAGCAGTGCTTTTTCAAGTGTTTCCCTATCTGGAACTTCACCGCTTAAAATAGCTTTACCGTCTTCAACTTGAATATTGACTTTTTCTGTACCGAGTTGAAAATGATCAAATGCTCTCTTAAAATCCTTTTCTTTTGGTTCATGGTCCCCAATACCTAACTTTTCCCCTACAGTTTTAATAAAATTAAAAAATCCCATTACGACCTCCTTTCGTGTAGCAGAAACAAATTTTTGTGCATATATTGCCACATTCTTTTCTTTGCTCTTAAAACACATAGGCAGATTTTCTAAACTTCAACAATCAAAACTACATCTGTTCAATTATGAGACAAATACAATAATAAACTTTGTAATAAACCTTGATAAAAAAAGCCTTTATGAAAATTTTCTCTCAAATGAAGGGATCTTAATAGACGTAGAAACATTATAAATTATGAAAGCAAAACAAGATTTTACAGTAATGACAAAAGGTTTTTTACTTTGCTACAATTTGTATCATATTTGTTTTGCAAAAAAAATATGAACTCCCATATAAATAAGTGTGGGTAATTTGCTACCACAGCAATAGAAAGGTCTAAGAAACCATGAAAGATACACCAACAATCACGCAAACGATCGTACTTGTTGATGATGATCGCAATATTTTGACATCTTTATCTTTTGCGCTTGAGACAGAAGGATATCGGGTTGAAAGCTATACAGATGGAGCATCTGCACTCAAGGGTCTCACACTTCACCCTCCACACTTAGCTATTTTTGATATTAAAATGCCCCGAATGGATGGGATGGAACTTTTGCGTCGTTTGCGTCAAAAATCTGATCTTCCAGTTATTTTTCTTACCTCTAAAGATGATGAAATTGATGAATTATTTGGTCTCAAAATGGGAGCTGATGATTTTATTACTAAACCTTTCTCCCAACGTCTTCTTATTGAACGAGTGAAAGCTATTTTACGCCGTTCTAATGCACGTAACCAACCGCTTTCTACAGGAACTTCTTCCACCTCTTCTCTCAAACGTGGAGATCTTGTGATGGATCAAGAACGCCACACCTGTACATGGAAAGATAAACCTGTTATTTTAACCGTTACGGAATTTTTGATTCTGCAAACCTTAGCACAAAGACCAGGAGTTGTAAAAAGTCGTGATGCTTTAATGGATGCTGCTTATAGTGATCAAGTCTACGTAGATGATCGCACCATTGATAGTCACATTAAACGTCTGCGTAAAAAGTTTAAACAAGTGGATGATGATTTTGCAATGATTGAAACACTTTATGGTGTAGGTTATCGTTTCCACGAGGTATAAAACTACTTTGTCGCAAAAATTTGAATGGCAATCAAATCGATGACAGACAATTCTCAACTGGAAACTTTACAAAAAACAACCGTTAATGGTACCTCCTCAACGCCATTTCTTATGTTCGCTGGTTTGCATCTTCGAACACAACGTCTCTTTAGACAATTGCTTTTTTCCAGCCTCACACGTCGCATTGTTATATTAAACATTGCTGCCCTTGCCGTTTTAGTTACAGGCATTTTATACCTTAACCAATTTCGCGATGGTTTAATTGAAGCAAAAATCAAAAGTTTATGTACCCAAGGAAAAATTATTGCTGGGGCTATTGCTGCTTCTGCAACAGTAGATACAAATTCTATCCTCATTGACCCTCAAAAACTCTTAGAGTTACAGACTGGTGAAAGCGTTACACCCGCTCCTCAATCAACCGATTCTTGGGATTTTCCTATTAACCCTGAGCAAGTTGCCCCTCTTTTACGGCGTCTTATTACACCTAAAACGACAAGAGCACGTATCTATGATCGTGATGCTACTCTCCTTCTTGATTCGCGCGTTCTTTATTCTAGTGGAGAAGTTTTTAGTTATGATTTACCCCCACTTAAAACAGAACAAAACATGTGGGATCGCCTTACTTCATGGTATTCAAGCGTATTTTATGGCAAAGGTATTGCTCTTGACAGAGAACAAACAAAAACCAGTGGTATTGCTTATCCAGAAGTGTACCGCGCATTAAACGGATCTCTTGCTACGGCTAAAAGACGCAACAGACAAGGGCAATTAATTGTTTCTGTTGCTGTTCCTGTTCAACGCTATCGCGCAGTGGTTGGTGCTCTTCTTCTTTCAACCACTGGTTCCGATATTGATAACATTGTAAAAGGCGAAAGACTGGTTATCTTTAAAGTTTTTGCCGTTGTAGGTAGCGTACTTTTGGTTCTTTCTCTCTTTTTGGCCCATACGATTGCCCATCCATTAAGTAAATTATCTGCCTCGGCTAATCGAGTGCGTAATGGCAATAATCAGCGTGTAGAAATTCCTGATTTTTCAATGCGTGAAGATGAAATTGGTCACCTTTCAACTTCTATTCGTGATATGACCAATGCCCTTTATATGCGTATTGAAGCCATTGAACGTTTTGCTGCTGATGTAAGCCACGAATTAAAAAATCCTCTCACCTCCCTACGCAGTGCTGTTGAAACGCTCCCTCTGGCTAAAAATGAAGAAGCACAAGAGAAATTGCTTGAAATTATTCAACATGATGTGCGCCGCCTTGATCGGTTGATTACAGATATTTCTGATGCATCGCGGCTCGATGCAGAGCTTGCACGAGAAACTGCAGAGATCGTTGATATGACACCGCTTTTGGAAAGTCTTGTTCATGCTGTTCAGGAAGTGTATCGTAATACGCAAACTATTGATATAAGCCTTAATATTGTCCCACGTCCTCATGGAAAAGCCTATCTTGTATTGGGACACGAACTCCGTTTAGGACAAGTGATTTCAAATCTTCTTGAAAATGCGCGTTCTTTTATTCCTCGGAATCGTGGCAAAATTTGCATTACTATGAAAAGTCATGCTTCAACCCTTATTTTAACCATTGAAGATAATGGCCCAGGTATTCGTTCAGAAAATATTGAACGCATTTTTGAACGTTTTTACACAGATCGACCAAATGAAGATGCTTTTGGACAAAACTCTGGACTTGGCCTTTCTATTAGTCGGCAAATCATCGAAGCTCATAATGGGACAATTACAGCCGAAAATATTATTGATCCTACACTTGGGAAGTGTAAAACTGGTGCACGTTTTACTATTATGCTTCCGCTTGCTAAATAAATCTTTTATCCAAAGTAAAAGACATGAAAACAAAATGTGAAATACTCCACGCAAATTGCCTGCAACTAGGCGGCAAGGGGCTGTTAATTATAGGTCCATCTGGATCAGGAAAATCAACCATCACCCTTTCTTTGCTTGACCGCGCTGAGTGGTCAAAACGTGAAGCGAAGCTTATCAGTGATGATTATACAATGTTGCGTGCGGAAAATGGAAAGCTTCACGGATACACTCCTGATAATTTAGAGGGCGGCATCGAGATTCGTGGCGTTGGTCTTTATATGATAGAATTTGAAAAGCACACAACTATCGATTGTGTTATTTTTCTCGGTCCGAAGTATGAACGTTTTTCCACAAATAAAACTTTTCAATTTGAAAATTTGCACATTCCTCTTTTAAAACTTCCCTCTCTTCGTGAAGCCGATTGTACAGCCATTTGTCAAGCTATTGAAGCATTTTTGTTTAGAAGAATATGGCAAAAATCTGTCTAATTTTTTTCTAAAGATAAAAAAATCACAATTTTTGCCTTTTTTTTGCAAATTTTTCTTGGCAGCAAGATAAAGCCTTGTACAATGTCTTTCCCACCAACTATGGTCGGGTCTTATTAGTTAACAGGAGTTTGCGTAAATGATTGGACTCGTGCTTGTAACGCACGGTGAGCTGGCTGTCGAATTTTTACATGCCGTGGAACATGTTGTTGGAGTACAAGAAAAGTTCGCAACAATATGCGTTTATCCCGATGACGATATAGATCAGCGCCGAGGTGATATTATAGCCGCAGTAACCGATACAGATACGGATCATGGCGTCATCATATTAACAGATGTGTTCGGTGGAACACCATCAAATATAGCTATTCCTGCTATTGAAAAAGGACGCGTTGAAATGATTGCGGGTGTTAATTTGCCCATGCTTATTAAACTGATTTCTATTCGCAAATGTCCTGATATTTCATTATCAGACGCGTTAAGAATAGCACAAGAAGCAGGGCGTAAATATATTAATGTACCAAGTATAATTTTATAGCGGATAATAAAATACCAATGTTTTCCAAAGATACCCTCCCATGTATAAGTCGTCATTTCAATATCTGTAATAAACGTGGGTTGCATGCACGTGCCTCTGCAAAATTTGTACAAACTGTTGACAATTTTAATGTTACTGTTGAAGTTGAAAAGGACGGAAAAATTGTTGGCGGATCATCAATTATGGGACTTATGATGCTAGCGGCTTCATCCGGTTGCAACCTTACCATTCGTGTTTCAGGACCAGAAGCAACAGATGCTCTTAATGCTCTTGAAAAGCTCATCAATAACAACTTTGGAGAGGAAAACTAGTGCTTTTTCATCATAAACAAGGATGATAATTCTTAGAAAATAGGAACTTTCCATCATTATTTTGAATTTTAATTTCTCTTCCCGCTTTTATACCAATATTCATATCCATTATAGATTGGTATAATTATCATAAATGTAAAAGCTTATAGTTATTTTGTTATGCAATAATTTTTTCCTTTTCCTAACATTATTTGGCCCATTTGAATAGTTTTGCGTATTATGGCTATTCCCCAACTTAATCATATAATTAGACCTTTACAGAAAAGAGAACTCTTCACCTTTGTATTAGAATATGCTTTATTTTAGGCTAAAGATAAATGTCAAAATAATTTCGCACATCAAAAATCTATCAACTTTCTTATTTTCTGCTCACTTTGTAGCTTTTATAATACACAAGTAATCTTCCATTGCACATCATTGTGATACAGATCATGAAAATGCAATTCTTATCAATGTCATAACCATTTTCTTAAAACGAATAAGCTTTGTAAGCTCATAATTATAGTAAGAATTCTTTAGACATTCTTTTTCTATACTATTGCCTTGTTTTCTGTGGTACGTGCCCCGCCCTTATTATCTATATTGCGCTTGGGATAACATCTTTCATTATAAGGAGATAATATCATGGATCGTCTATTTAGTGCTCTTCAGATTCCTCAACAAACAACAAAAGCCCTCATATCATTGCAAAATGGCTTACCAAAAGCGCAATGGATCAATCCGCAAAATTTTCATGTAACCTTATCTTTTTTTGGCGAAGTTGAAAGCTCCCTAGAAGATGAAATTATGCATACCTTTAACACTATAGAACTTCCTTCTTTTACGCTACAGATAAAGGGTTTTGAAGTTTTTAGTTCAGAAAATGCTCCCCATTCTCTTGTGGTTTGCATTGAACCTTGTGAAAAGCTTACTCTTTTACATGAAAAGATGCAATATATCCGGAATAAATTAGAGTTAAAGCCTGATGAAAGACTATTTATTCCGCATATCACTCTTGCACGAATATTTGATATTAATCTTAAAGATCTTTCTTCTTATCTATCTTCTCGAGATGATTTTTCGCTCCCTCCTTTTGAGGTTGATCATTTTGTTTTATTGTTATCGGCCTCTCCCTTAAATAAGACTCCCTATATTGTAAAAGGAAGTTGGGCGCTTCAAAGATAAAAGGGTGTTATAAACACCCTTTAAAAACCCTTTAAAAAAAGACTTCATATATATGTAATTGCAGGGAATACTGCATTTTATGTTGGAGATTTATTATTGATGTGTTTTAAGCCGAATCAGCTTCAACAGAAGCTTCTTTTGCTCCTCCTTTAGCTACACCCACTATAGCTGGACGTAGCACCCTTTCCCCGATAATATAACCTGCCTGAACCACTTGTTGAACAGTATTATCTGGAACATCAGCATTGGGAATTTCAAACATCGCTTGATGAAAGTGAGGATCAAATTTTTGCCCCTCTGGATGAATTTTTTGCACCCCATGACGTTCTAATGCTGCCATCATGGCACGTTCAGTCATTTCAACGCCTTCTGCTAATGATTTCAAACCAGCATCACTCTCCCGTGCACCTTCTGGAATCGCTTCCAAAGCACGATTGAGATTGTCAGAAACCGATAACATATCCCTTGCAAAATTAGCAATGGAATAAGCCTTTGCATCCGCCACATCTCGCATAGTACGGCGTCGAAGATTTTCCATATCTGCAACAAGACGTAAAAGTTGATCTTTCAATTCTTTATTTTCATCCTGCAAAGACGCTAAAAGATCACTAACCTCATTGCTTTCTGTTTCAACGACTTCGTGTTCCTCTGTTTTATGTGTTTTTAAAAATTCATCGGCTGCCTGTTTAAGTGTATTACGATCAGCTGGATTTTTTAAATCACAATTTTCAAATGAAGCGTCAGTAAATTTGTTTTTTTCATCAGACATAAAAATTTTATTCCTTCATAAGATTCGTTATTCTCGATATCGAAATTCTACAGACAAAAATCAAGGGGTATCGATGTATATAATACAATGAGCTTTTATAGTACAAATACTTACTTGCACCGTTTTAACGCAATAACTGTGACACAAGTTGAGCTGTATAATCAACCATGGGCACGATCCTTGCATAATTAAGCCGTGTAGGACCAATAACACCTAAAGCACCAATGACTCTTTGTTGTGAATCACGATAAGGTGCTACAACTAAAGAAGAACCAGAAAGTGAAAATAACTTATTTTCTGAACCAATAAAAATTCTAACCCCAGAACCTTCATCCGTTAAATCGAGAAGCTGTGCCATACTCTCACGCGTTTCAAGATCATCAAACAAATGGCGCAACCGTTCTAAATCTTCTTCTGCTTTTACATCTTCAAGCAAATTGCTACGCCCGCGAACAATGAGGTGTATTTTATGATCAGCATCTTCTCCTCCCCAAAGAGCTAATCCCGTTTCAACAAGATGATGCGATAAATCATCAAGTGCAGCCCGTGTTTCTGCACATAAGCGGGCAATTTCCCCTTTAGCTTCACTTAGTGTGCGCCCTTGGATATGGGCATTGAGAAAATTCGTTGCTTCCGTCAATTGTGCATGAGTAACCCCTTCTGGTAAATGAACAATACGATTTTCAACTTCACCTTGTTGAGTCACCAAAACGGCAAGAGCGTTCTCCCTATCAAGGCGCACAAATTCAATATGTTTCAATGTTCCTTCTTGTTTCGTTGCTAAAACAAGCCCTGCCCCACGTGATAGATCTGAAAGAACTCGGCTTGCTTGAACAAGAAAATGTTCAACCGATTGTGCATGACCAGCCTCTTTGACTTGCATTTCAATATTTTCTCGCTCTTCGTTTGGCAAATCACCCGCTTCCATAAATGCATCAACAAAAAAGCGTAAACCTGATTGTGTTGGCATTCGACCCGCAGAAACATGTGGTGCATAAATCAAACCGAGATGTTCAAGATCACTCATCACGTTACGAATCGTTGCAGGTGATAATGTCTGTTGCAAAAGCCGCGAAAGATTACGTGACCCTACAGGTTCCCCATCATTAAGATAAGCTTCAACAATATGGCGAAAAATATCACGCGAACGCTCATCAAGATATTTTAGTTCATTACCAATAGTTTTGTGTTTCATCACAATTGTTTCACTATTTTTAAAATCCTCATCTCTTATATAAGTTTTGCCAAGGTTTGGTCAAATAGTCTAAAGTAGTATAAAAACATATTATCCTATTGAGCTGTAAAATGCTACCTTTCAGAGTGATGCTTGATAAATTACGCAGGAAATATTTTTTGTTAGAGTGTGTGAGAAATATTTAAGATAAGAGTTGATCTGTAAAGTGGTCTGCTGTAGGGACTTGTCAAAAGAATCTAGATTGATTAAAAACCGCTGTAAGTAGAAAATTTTACCCTTTAGAGCAAGCAGAAAATTGGAAATTTACCATAAAAATGCTATCATAAAAAAGACATGTCTTTCCTATCTTTGCAAGGTTATCTTCGTACAAGATAAAAAATTTTATTGGAACAAAATATCATAAAACATGTAAAATAATCATATCATGTAAAATCAAGCAGAATGTGTGTGTATGAGCATTTAAGCCGGTTTTTAGCACAAAAATAATTCCCCTTTCATTTTTGGAGAAATCTATATGAGAAGCATAGCAGATAAAAAACTTGTCATTGCTACACATAACACCGGAAAATTGCATGAAATCACTACTTTAATTACGCCTTTCGGTTTAATAATACAATCGGCAAAAGAACTGGGCTTGCCAGAACCAAAAGAAACAGGAAAAACATTTGAAGAAAATGCTTATATTAAAGCTTTTTCAGCAGCAAAAAAGACAGGACTTCCTGCCCTCTCTGATGATTCAGGATTAGAGGTAGATGCATTGGAGGGTGCGCCAGGCGTTTATACCGCTGATTGGGCAATTCAAGCCGATGGTACACGTAATTTTCCAAAAGCTATGAAAAAAATAGAAAATGAACTCCAAAAAGTCGGAGCACGAGAAAAAAACCAACGGAAATGCCGTTTTATATCCGTCATTTGCATTGCATGGCCTGATGCTCATGCAGATTACTTCCGCGGATGCGTTGAAGGAACGTTCATTTGGCCTCCACGGGGAGACAAAGGCTTTGGTTTTGATCCTATTTTTTTACCCGATGGATATGAAAATACCTTTGGAGAAATGTCAACAGAGCAAAAACACAACTGGAAATGTAATGATATTCCCCCTCTTTCACATCGCGCACGTGCTTTCAAACTTTTGGCAGAAAACCTTTTAGCATTCTCATGAATGAACCTTTTGGCATTTACATTCATTGGCCCTTTTGTGCAGCTAAATGTCCTTATTGTGACTTTAATTCGCATGTTCGCATCCATGGTGTTGATCAACCACGTTTTGTCACCGCCTTTAAGCGCGAAATAGAAACGCAATACCACAAAATAGGCCCACGCCATATTACAAGTATTTTTATTGGTGGAGGAACCCCTTCTCTTATGGAGCCGCAAACTGTCGATGCCCTATTGCAAGCACTTGCAAAAAAATGGGTAGTCGATGATAAAGTTGAAATTACATTAGAAGCTAATCCATCCAGTGTGGAAGCAGAGCGCTTTCGTGGATACCGTACGGCAGGTGTTAATCGCTTATCTCTAGGAATACAAGCGCTCAATGATAAAGCATTGCGCAAACTTGGCCGACTCCATAATGTGGAACAAGCTCTTTGTGCCATTACTTTAGCGCGACAAATTTTTCCACGTTTATCCTTTGATCTCATTTATGCCCGCCCTGAACAAACTCTTGAAGAATGGAAATCTGAACTTGTACAAGCAATTGATTTAGCAGCAGACCATCTTTCTCTTTATCAATTGACAATCGAAGAAGGAACTGCCTTTAAACGGCTTCATGATGCAGGAAGACTTATCCTTCCCCCATCAGAGCTAGCAGCAGATCTGTACCATCTTACTCAAGAAATAACCGCACTGCATGGACTTCCTGCCTATGAAATCTCAAACCATGCAATGCCCGGTGCCGAATCAGCACACAATCTTCTTTATTGGCGTTATCACCAATATGCAGGCTTTGGTCCAGGAGCACATGGACGTTTCATTGAGCACACACCGAATCATTCCTCTTTCTGTTCAAAAACATCATTATCACACCTTAAAAACCGTGAACGTTATGTCACAATAAATGAAAAACATCCCGAACAGTGGCTTAATTTGGTAGAAACAACAGGACATGGCTGTATTGAAACGGAACATTTAACCACTGAACAACAGGCAAATGAAATGCTCCTTATGGGATTACGCCTTTGCGAAGGCTTAGAACTTATACGCTATGAAACCTTAAGCCCTAAACGTATCCCAATGGAAAAACTGATCGATTTACAACACCAAGAATTGATAGAAATGGTGGATAACCAACGCTTAAAAGCAACAACCAAAGGACGTATTGTTCTTGATCACATCATCAGCCAACTCGCAAACTAAAGTTTTTATAACAACATACTTATTTTAATCATAATTATCATTTTTCATAGCAAAAGCGAGACTAAAATATTGTAAGATTCCCTTATTTTAAATCTGTTTATAGTCAATTAATTACAACCATTCGCTTACACCTTAAAAATAGGGAATGTGGATAAAAACTATAAAAAAGAGGCAATACCTTTTATGAACACTCTCAAATGAAAGCTATCGCAATATTTTGAGCTGGAAAGTGTATAGTGGTCTAGCTTTTTTCATAAGCGCAAAGATGATGCAATACTATAGACTTTATACACTTCATGGAAAACTCTATATTACATATTCATAAGAACCATTGTAGCATGAATATGATAAAAACTGAGAGATATTTCTTTAAAACAAGCACATGAATATATAACACGATGATTTTTGTTCTTTATGAGATCGTGGCACTATTAAAGAACCAAAGACATAAGCATGAAACAATCTCTATTATTTACTCTAGATTCTTTTGAAAACTGTAAAATCGCATGAAAAAGGATAGTAAAAAGGTACATTTATTTTTACCTTTATGCTTTTATATCCTCCCTCAATGAGACTCTATGTCTGCTTGTGAAGAAGCAAAGCCGAGCACCAGCACATAACTTTACCAGCTCGTGGGTGTTGCGACGGCCCTTGGCACTTGAGACGGTTCATAAGAGACATTTGTATTCCTTTATTCTATAGTTTTTACCCACACACTCATCCCCACTTGTTATGTGCAAGCAAATGATTTCTCTTGATTTAAGATAAACAGGTTTGAAATGAGAGAATCCTCGAATATTAGGGCTCTTATCCAACATGCAAAACAATGAATTATTCTTATAAATCAATGTGATGTATCTTAAGAGATTACAAAAACAGATATACATGCAACATTTTATCTCACCCTGACATATAAAAACTGTTGTAACAAAGAAAATTGTGAACCAATATTTGAGACATGCCGTTGTGTGCTGGGTATTGATTTATAAGGTAACAGCAAAATCACGAATTTTATTAAACATACAATGCTATAAAATCACAAATATACTAAATATGAATCGGCATTGCTTCGTTGGCGAGCAAAATGGTATTCGTTGCATATCACCTTACTTGTATGTGTACATGCTTATGGCTATCTATACACGTCCTTTAAGGTTATTTTATAACTAATTGAAAATAATAATATAGGACAATCCTTGACTAAAAAAGTCAATGTGATGCTACAGAAGAATTTCTATATATCTTTATCATAAAAAATATTAAAGCTGATTGGATAAGCTTACTTTCTATCTCATAATGATTTTTTCTACAATAAAGGTTCTTTGGAGTAACAAAGAGTATGGCAAAATATATGGATAAAATAAACTTGAAGCGTATTTCTATAGGCTTTATTTTAAAAGAAGTTCATTGAAACAAGGAAAGCATTTTATGAACATGCAGAAATCATATAAGACATGTGGTATGAATGAATGCATTTACGTTGTACGAACTTTTTACAATAGCAGCATGTTTTTGTGTGTCTTTATGGCTCCAATCTGTCATCACACAATGATGATATAATATTCATTGTTTTCCATATATGATTGCGTGTGACTTACTTTCTACACTTTAAAGAACGAATATTTTCAATCCAATATGGTCTAAACAGTTCTGCTTCTTCAAACAGGTCTCTTTTGGCTTTTCAATTATGTAATTCACTTAACTAAAGACTCTACAGGCAAGAATCCCAACTTAAGAATATTCATCACTTACTCTAAGACTACTTAATATATTAAGTTTTACGAGTCTCGTATCACCACACCTTATCTTATGGCACAACAAGACAAAGGTATTTTTGAACCAACAATTATTTCTTTATGCAAAAAAATCAACAATAAAACGCTCATAAATAGCAGTGAGCGTTTCCACGGCTTCAAGAGATACACACTCATCTACCATATGCATCGTTTGCCCTGGTAAGCCAAACTCAACCACTGGGCAATAGTCCTTAATAAATCGCGCATCTGAAGTACCACCAGAAGTAGAACATTCTGGTATACTCCCTGTTACACATTTAATCGCATTAGATACAGTTTGAATGAGTTTATCATTTTTAGTCAAAAAAACATCCCCTAAACTTGGAATCCATTCAAGCTGATAAGAGGGATATTGATCACTATTGTTTTTTGCTTGCACCAAAGCAAGGCGCTTTTCAATTTCCTCCATCAGTGTTTCTTTTGTCCAAAGATCATTGTAGCGTATATTAAAACGAACCGTTGTCTGCGCTGGAATAACATTGACTGCTAAGTTACCGGTATCGATGGTTGTTAGTTCTAAATTACTCGGTTGAAAATTCTCTGTCCCTTTATCTAAAGCTGTTTGTGTCAATACTTGAATCAGCTTACTTGCCAAAGGCAAGGGATTGGCAGCCCGTTCTGGAAAAGCAACATGGCCTTGGCGACCTTTCACGATAATGATACCAGAAATCGATCCGCGACGACCAATTTTGATAATATCACCAACAGTCTTTACACTTGTTGGTTCTCCCACAAGAGCCGCAGTCCATTTTTCGCCTTTTTTTTCTGCCCATTTGAGAAGTTTTACCGTACCATTAACGGCAGGTCCTTCTTCATCACCTGTAATTAAAAGGCTTACCCTTCCTTTAATGGACTGTTTCTCAAGAACTCGCGCTAGAGCCGCAATAAAACAAGCGATACCACCCTTCATATCAACAGCACCCCGCCCATATAATTTCCCCTGATCTATAACAGCTTCAAAAGGTGGATAAGTCCAATCTTCCAATGCGCCTGGCGGTACGACATCCGTATGACCCGCAAACATAAGATGGGGTCCTTCACTTCCCATTTTTGCATAAAGATTTTCAACATTATCTGTATTTTTATCCGTAAAAATAGGGCGATCGACGTGAAATCCCATTTTTTTCAAAAATTGTTCCAAAGTTGATAAAGCCCCTGCTTCATGAGGTGTAACAGAAGGACAACGAATAAGTGCCTGTAATAGCTGAAGTGGATCTGTAAGAACAGACATAAGGTCCCTTCCCATTTTTTTATAAGTCATCGGAACTTAGAGTTATTACGCTGAATTACAAAAAAGATAAAGCAAAAACATTGAAGACACTCAGCAAACCAAGCAGGGGAGAACAATCGTGCTGAGAGCTTCAATGGCTTCCTCATTATGATGCATGAGCAAGCACACACTCAACAAAACACTCAACAAAAAGTTCCGTTAAATATTGCCTTCATTTGAAAGTTTTTTACGCCTCTAATTTATATGAATCAAAATTAATTGCATGCAGTCTAGGAGCATTTTCTTTCAACCAAGCTCGATATGTTTTACTATCAGGACATAGCTCTTCACAAAGAGCCCAAAATCTTGGTCCGTGATTCATTTCAACAAGATGAGCAACTTCATGGGCAACAACATACTCAACAACTTCTTTTGGTGCCATAATAAGGCGCCAAGAAAAAGAAAGACGCTTATCGATTGAACAAGAGCCCCAACGACTTCTCGTATCTTTATAACAAATGGATTTGACTTTACGTTCTACCTGATGAGCATAAAGTGCCACCAAAGGCGTTATAATAAGCGCCGCTTGTTTTTTTAAAACGTCAGCAATGCGTCTTGGAAGATATTCTAATTGACCATAAACAATAATTTCAGGCCTTTGCTCCGCATCTGCTGTAACAATTTCTGTTACTCCACGTCCCTTTCTATGCTTTATGGTATGAGAAACGCCCAATAAAGGTATTGTCGCCCCCTCTTTGAGATAAGCATTTTCAGGAGAGACTTGTACACGAGCAAGACGTGCCTCAATCCAAGACCGATGTTTTTCAATAAAATTTTCAACCGCATAGAGATTTATCGCTGGTGGTGTTGTTACACAAATCTCCTGATTTCTGGCATCGATACGTAAGGTAAGACGGCGCGCATACTTATTTTCCCGCACCCGTACAGGTACAGAGCGATCAGAAAAAATAAAATGCTGTTTAGAAATGCTCATATATTTTTATCTTCATCATTAATAAATAAATATACCCCTTATTTTGCATTAATCTGATTAATAAAAGATCTCAATACTGTTTCAAGGCAATCTAAATCTTGTGGACGAGAAAAGCGATGATCTGCATCACGAACAAGTGTCAATGTTACATCATGGAGAGGTAAATGATCAAGTAAAGTCAATGTATGATGATAGGGAATATCTTCATCTTCCATCCCTTGTAGAATATGGACAGGACACCCAACATCAATGCATCCTTTCATAACACAATTTTCGCGTCCATCTTCAATCAATGTTTTTGTAAAGGGCATTGGCTCTATATCATCAACTGCAGGTCGTTCAATATAGCCTTTTTCTTCCAAAACCTTCCATTCTTCTGGGCCTAATTTTGGTTCCACCAATGTTTGTGTAAAATCAGGCGCTGGAGCAATCAATATCATGCCAGCAAGCTTCTTATTTTTCTGTGCTAGCATCATAGCAAGCCTTAGCGCAATCCACCCACCCATAGAGGAACCAATCAAAATTTGTGGACCCTCACAATAGGTTTCAAAAATCGCTAAACTTTCCTTAACCCAACGCGAAATTGTTCCTTGAAAAAAATCACCTTCAGATTCTCCATGTCCAGAATAATCAAAACGTAAACAAGACAAATCATTCTTCTGAGCAAACTGATCAACTAACGTTGCCTTACTTCCCAACATATCGGATTGATAGCCAGGAAGCCAAACCAAACCTGGAGATTGGCGCCCCTTGCGATAGCGTACCGCAAGTGCGGTGTTCTCAAACGAAAAAAACTGACAAGGAATATTTTGATCCATGATTCTTTATCCTCCATAAAACAATTTCTTTAAATTAAGAGAAAAACTTTTATAATCTAAATCATTCCAAAAAGTAATAAATCAAATAATGAAAAAGATACGAATTATTGTTGTTTTTAGGTGCATAATTGTATATTAAATTAACTGTAGTTGAATCAAAATTTAAGGAGCATAAACCATTCGTAAACCGTTTAAAATGACACCTACCCAAAAAGACGGACCACGTTCAAATCAGGATATTCGGGTACCTCATGTTCAGCTTATCAATGATGAGGGACAACATCAGGGAGTTGTTGCGATACAAGAAGCTCTTGCTATGGCTGCAGATGCGGGACTTGATTTGGTTGAAATTGTACCAAATGCGGAGCCACCTGTATGTAAAATCATCGATTTGGGAAAATTAAAATATCAAACCCAAAAAAAAGCTGCTGAAACACGTAAAAAGCAAAAAGTCATCGAAATCAAAGAGATTAAGATGCGCCCAAATGTTGATGTCCATGATTATGGAGTCAAACTCAAGGCTGTTCATCGCTTTATTGATCATGGTGATAAAGTAAAGATTACTTTGCGTTTTCGTGGTCGTGAGATGGCTCACCAAGATCTTGGATTAAAGCTTCTTCAGCGTGTGAAAGAAGATACAAGTGAAATTGCCAAAATCGAATTGGAGCCAAAGCTTGAAGGCAGGCAAATGATGATGGTGATAGCACCTAAATAGTTTTGCATTGGAATAATATTCGCATGCAACTCATCAAAATGATGTGTATAGTGTTATTTAGAAGCACCACATAGAGTTTTTGTGGTGCTTTTAAGGTTTTATAAATGTGTATAAATCCTTTTAACAGTTTAACAGTGCTTGATTGATTTATAAAAAGAATTCGTTATTTTGCATATTAAATGAAAAAGCTCAAACATCGTAAGGTCTTATTATTTCAAGTTCTTTCTATATGAATCCGACAAAATAATTCTGCTTGCACATCACAAACAGAGATAATGCATACATAAAATTATTAAAAAAAGCAGAAATGCCTTTTGTGAACCATTTGAAGTGCCAAAGGCTATTACAATATGGAAATTAGTAAATAATAATGATGAGACTCGCCCGTACTTTTTATTTAACTAAAGATAGTAATAAACAACAAATTTTCGTTATACTTTTCACAGAAACCTTGCACTATATTCTTCACTCTCACCGTCGTGAAATTGATGGATGAACCTTGAAAGAAAAGGCTATTTTTGTACAAAAGATTTATGGATTTTTTTAATCTAAGAGTGCTTCAATCTTGCATAAAACAACAAGAAAATATAGAAGCACTTTATGGACAAAAAACAAATTTCCTCTTTTGATAAACATCTTATTATCCGTCTTTTGCGAGAAAATTTTCACAAACATGCGCGTTGGTACAGTGCAGCTATTTTCTCAATGATCATCATTTCTGGTACAACTGCAACTAGTGCATGGATGATGCGTGATGTTGTTAATCAGATTATTGATGCGCAAAATTTTCCTATGATCGTTTTGATTTCTAGCATCATTGCTTTTATCTTTATTCTCAAAGGAGTTGCAACTTTTTCCCAAACTTATTTTCTAAACAAAGCAGGCAATAGTATCATTGCTGAACAACAACGCAAAATTTTTGCCCGACTTATGGAACAAGGAGTTTCTTTTTATCATAATAACACTTCATCTGATCTTCTTGTTCGCGTAACCCACAATGCTACAGCTGTACGTAATATCATTGATACTATTATCACAACTTTTGTACGTGATTTGCTTTCCGTTAGTGGTTTGTTGCTTGTCATGTTTATTCAAAACTTTATATTAGTTGCCATTACTTTAATCCTAGGACCACTAGCTTTTTTAGGCGTTCGAATGGCTTTAAAACGCGTTCGCCGCCTTATGGAAAAAGAGCTCCTTTCACTTGGTGAAATTATAAAAATCGTACAGGAAACTGCTGTTGGTATTCGAGTCATTAAGGCTTTTTCACTAGAAGAAGTCATGAAGAAAAGAATGGACAAAGCCATTTGTGATGTTGAAAAACAAACAAATAATATTGCAACACTCGAAGCTATTACCAATCCGATTATGGAAACGCTCACAGGTGTTGCCATTGCTGGTATTATCTGTTTTTCCGGTTACCTTGCAACCCAACGCGCAGGTGTTCAAGGTGAATTTATGTCCTTTATTGTTGCTTTACTTTTAGCTTATGAACCCGCAAAAAGACTAGCAAATGTACGTGTTAAAATTGAATCTGGATTGGTCAATATCCGTACGATGTTTGAAATACTCGACCATCCTCTTACAGTTATAGAACATAAAGAAGCTAAAGATCTGAATAAAACGCAAGGAGCTATTCGCTTCGAACACGTTTCTTTTGCATACACTGAGAACAAAATGGTATTGAAAGACATAAACCTAGAAATAGAAGCTGGAAAAATGACAGCATTGGTGGGACCATCAGGTTCGGGAAAGTCTACCTTTATTAACCTTATTATGCGACTCTATGATCCCACAAAAGGACGCATATTAATTAATGATCAAGACATCCGCTACACAACATTTCGCTCTCTGAGAAACCTGATGGCCTATGTAGGACAGGATACTTTTCTCTTTCAAGGAACTGTTAAATATAATATCGGACTTGGAAAAGAAGGGGCTAGTGATGACGAAATTATCGAAGCAGCAAAAGCAGCAAATGCTCATGACTTTATTATGCGTTTGCCAAATGGTTATGATACACAGATAGGTGATAATGGCTGTAATCTTTCAGGGGGGCAAAAACAACGACTTTCTATCGCTAGAGCAATGATTCACGATAGTGAAATTCTGATTCTTGATGAAGCAACGAGTGCGCTCGATTCACACACCGAAGCGCAAATTAATGAAGCTATTCATCACCTTACCAAAGGACGCACAACGATTATCATTGCTCATCGCCTTTCAACAATTGCCCGTGCTCATAAAATTGTGGTCATACAAAATGGACAACTAATTGAACAAGGTACTCAAAAAGAATTGCTCGCAAAAGAACATGGGTTTTATAAAAAACTTCATAATATCCAGTTCAAAAAACATACCCCCTAATTTCTAGATCCTTAAATAAGATTTGAAATAAAAAATGGATAGAAGGTAATGCTTCATTTATAAAAAAAGACTTGTTATCAAGAAAAAGCATTACTTCAATCAAGAATTGGCAAAGAATTTATGGTTTATTGAAAATAAACTTCTTGGATTTAAATGAAACCTTTACTCGCTATTTTGTTGAATGCAATTGACTTTAACCACGAAACTTCAAAAACCCCTTCCCTTCCTCAAATAAGTGTTGAAACATTCATAAGTGTTGTGAATCCCTGAAAAAGAGAGCATCAAGATTTGAAAAAATTGTTACGGAGGAGGAATCTGGATTAATACAACCTTTATCCGTGTTTATCCCTGCACTGATAATTTTTTTCTCTACACATTTTAAAGGACAAAGATTCTACCCAATCTGATCTGTAACAATCTAGATT
Organism: Bartonella sp. AC535YNZD; assembly: GCF_042196625.1. Classification (NCBI taxonomy): domain Bacteria; kingdom Pseudomonadati; phylum Pseudomonadota; class Alphaproteobacteria; order Hyphomicrobiales; family Bartonellaceae; genus Bartonella; species Bartonella sp. AC535YNZD. The sequence goes on from NZ_JBHIQP010000001.1 coordinate 153,534, forward strand.
TTTATTGAGTTCATTCCGCTTGATAACAACTTATGTGATTCACTTATACAAGGCTTACCCTAAAATATTTACCACGTGTTTTCAGAATACTGTGTCAAAATTACATATCTTATATCACCTCACCTCAAATGTCGGTCTTTTATAGTACAATAGAATAAGCTAACAATTATAAATTGTGCTGCAAATTATAGATACACTCCGTGTAAGAAAAACATTGAAAAATAAGAGAGGATTTTATTACAAAATTTCTTTACTGTTGTAGCTTGCTTTAAAGCAAGCTTTGCTGTTTTTTCTACATCTAGAAACTAAAATGATATTCCTCTAATACCTTAACTGCTTGAAGAGTTTACAAATGCACAACGTTAATGCTTATATAAGGCTATGATTCAATATGCAAAAAAACAGATGAAAAGCAAAATGACATTCCTCTTTCTTTTAATCGCTAAAATAGAAAAATACGACATATAACTCTGATAAATATTTTTACAAAAATACCTGTCAACATACATCTTAACACTTATTTATAATCATAATTTATTATTTTACATCTCAAATAAAAAATACGATGTAATTTGCTTATTGCAAATCTTCTTTATATTGAGGATGAATCAATCCAAAGCACTTGTTGTGTGCCATAAGAGACATTAGCGTGTTTATAAAAACTCTTAAGATCAGCAATAAAAATACCTCTATGCTTTCAAGTGCAAAGGTTATCGTCAACATGACAAGCTAAAAAATAGATAATAATGCCGGCTTATATCTTTAATAAATACTTATACCTTTATTAATAACGGTAGTATGGATTTTATACCATTTCACAAGCAATCTTATGAAATAGGCTCAAGTGCACACTGAGAAATTTTTCTTTAAAACAAGCACGTGAACTTGCAACACAATAATGTTATATTTTGGAGTATTCTGTTTGGAGGGCTATTTGTTATAAGAAAAGTGATCTCATTCAAAAATACAATAAACAAAAATCTAAAATAATAGGTAATTTTTATTATTAAAAAGTATTGCTTTAAATGCGTTTGACAATAAAATCAATATCTTATGAATTCTCCGCTTGCCTCACGCTTTTATTTATCACGTTCTTTAATGGAATCATGTCCTTCACGTAAAAACAGAATGCCATTGTGTTGCAAATTCACCTGCTTGTTTTAAAGAAACCTCTCTCAAAGTCTTTCCCAAACCCATTTCGCGATAACATCCGTGAATTGTATAATGATAAATCCATTAAGCTCCCCATCTTTACACTTATGGAGTAACAAGCCGGCACCATTTACACTATTTTCCAGCCCCTAATGTTGCGACAGCTCTTAGCTCTCGAGATGATTCATAAGAGGCATTTTTAGTCATTTCTTAATAGTTTTATCCACACAGGATTCCCAGCTTGTAGCATGCAAGCCGAATGATTTTGATTGATTCAACGCGAGAGAAATTCGTATGATATGCATAGTTCTAATTCAAGTTGAATAACGATAAATTATCTTTATAAATCAATATATTGCACACACTACATTCTTTAGGCAACAGCACCACATGGGCTTGAAAACAAGATAAGGTATTTCTCTGAAATAAATATATAGCAGCAAAATAACATACTATCTTTCGTGAAGATTTTGTCCCTTTAGAGAATAAATCGAATATTTCAGATAGTTCTCTTCAAGCCTCAACAAAAAGCTTCTTCTTTTATAGTATTTCTAGTCTATGTCTTCTTCCTCAGATTTAGAAATGAGAGACAAAAAACGAAGAAATTGTTTTTTTAAATTCAATCTTTAATAATCTCTTTCATAAAAGAGACCTATACTAGAATTTTGTTCATTTCCTATGGCACCTTTAGCTTTGAGATGACGCGAAATATCTAAATTAATTGTCCCTTTCGTTGTTCCATCAGACCCTGCTTCAAAGCCCAAATAAATATTATTGTGTATGTAGCGTCCAATACGTAAGCCTGTATTACCCTTCTCATTAACGATAACATCAAGATCATCAAGTCCAATTTTAGTTCGTAAAGTATTCAACAAAGATGTATTAGAACCACCTGCAAGATCAGCCGCTGCCGCTGCAAGTTGAGCAATCTGAAATGGTGATAATTCATTAAGAGAGCGATTAAAAATCAAACGCGCCAAAATCTCATCCTGAGGCAAATTTGGTTGTGATGAAAAATTAATATCAAGATTATCAACCGTCCCACTTACAGTTACAGTGACGCGAATATCACCACTGTTATTGTTGGTTACAAAATAAATCGTAGGATTAAGATTACCACTAAAACTCGCTTGTCCTTGATCGAAATTAAGACGTTGCGACAGGATATCAAAACGTCCACGAATCATTCTAAATTCACCAACTGGATGCACATCATTCAATGGACCTGCTAGATTAATGCGTCCTCCCAGTTCAGCATCTAAGCCTTTTCCGCGTACAAAAAATTGATTGCGTGCAGTAATACGCATATTTGATAGCACGACAGATGAAGATTCTTGTGTAACTATACGGCTTTTGCTTTTGTTCGTGTTCTTAACATCAGCACGTTCAAGTGTTGTTTGAATCGATTTAGTTAAATTCTTATTTCTAACATCAAGAAACTTGGCACTTTTAAAATGATCAGGAACAAAAACTTCAGCTTTTTCAACGATGATATCACCACCAAGAACAAGATCATTTAAAAAATGACCTGTCATTGTCATCTCACCTGATAATGTTGCCAGAATCATAGAACCATCATTATAATTGGCATTATCAAGATGAAATATCAAATCTGTCTCTAGACCATTAGAAATACGACCTGAAGCAGAAATTCCTCCCCCCTCAAACGAAGAAGCTGAAGCTTTTTCTATAAGGATATGATCACCTTTCAATTTGCCTTCAATTGTTATATTATTCAATCCTACATTTGTTTGTGAATCAAAAAAGCTACCGTCGCCTATAGAAATATTTCCTATCAATTGTGGCTTTGATAATGCCCCATTAAGAGCTGTATCAATTCTTGCTGTACCCGTTATATGTGCACCACGCTTGGCTAATAAGAGATTAACAAAATCAAGAGGCATTATCCCTTTAACGTTTAATTTTGCCTCTGAACCATTAAGAGATACAGGCCCATGGATGGAAAGATCTAATCCTTTATCTCCAGTAGCTATCATATTTTCAATATGAAATGTCGATTTTTTATAAGAACCACGAGCATTTATATTGATTGACATCGGTCCTTTAGGCGTCATAGCGGTTAAATTTTGACTAGAAAGCTCAAAATGAGCAGATGGATCCTTCATTGTTCCACCAATATCAACTTTACCTATCACTGTCCCATCAAGCGCTTGTCCTGCAATAAAACCATTCGCCAAACGCGCAGATAAATTTTGCAAATTAATATGAAAATCAAGCGCATTTTTCTCTAGAGATATATGCCCCTGAGCTTGTGCTTGTACTCCTTCTCCTGTTAAATTTGCATTCAAAGTAAGATTTTGATCTACAGTGTTTCCCGTAGCAGAAAGAGAAAAAGGCATAATTTTTTTATCTTGAAAAGCAACGGTTGTCAGTCCCTCACCTTTTATATCGTAATTTATATCAGGTTTTTTTAAATGACCACGAATCATAACCTGCCCTGTTACACTCCCTGCTGCTCCAAGATCGGATTTCCACAAATTGACTAAAGTAGCAGGAAGGGCATTCATTGTAAGTTGTAAATTCAGGGTATCTTGAATATTCCCTGCTAAGATGATGTTGCCCCCATTTATTGCAATTCCTAATTCATTGATTGTCATTCCATCTTTATCAAAAGCAATTATGGATGGCTTCAGCAATGTTGCATGAAAAGTATGTTGTTTTAAGTCCACAGTTTCAATTTGCACTTCTCGTTTTATACTTTCTGGAAGTTCCTCAACCATTAAACGACCAGAAAGCCGTGCATTGAGAGTATCATGCAACATCGCCTGAACAGTAAAAACCGTTTGTCCATTATTCCTATCAGCGTGAGCATTTAAACGATTGACCATTACCAAAGGTGTTTGAATATGTTCTGCATTGAGAACTCCTTCAAACTGAGTCATGCCAAAAGGATCGAATATATCAGCATCTATTGCCAATTTTTTTATTTTATTCTTGGAAAAATTCAAATGGTTAACATGCGCCTTCACATTGGTTTTTTGTCTGCCATTTTGTTCATCAAAAATAAAATCTCCTTTTACTTTTCCACTACCATCCTGCAAAAATAACGCTGAAAGTACGGAAATATCATCGGCATCAATATGCAGCGCTCCTTTCAAAAAACCTCCAAGTTGTTGAGAAAGACCACCGGTTATTTTTGCATTTCCCCCTCTAATATCGATATTTTCAAGTTTTCGAATTTTATGAGAATCTTCAAAAGAGGCCGATAAATGCAAAGGTTTCTTAGCAAAAGTTCCTTCACCTTTTACAACTCCTGTTAAAGAAGTAATCGGTGCTGTATTATCCATAAGTGCCTCTATGTTAAACGTTGTGTTTTGAAGTTTCTTCCCCACAAAGAGTGCTTCAGCCACATGAGCACGTGTATTTAGTTTTATATGGCTATTGCTCCCTCTCGCCGTACTTTGAATTGTAAGTGCACCACTTATCTTTGGGTCTAATTTGGACAAATCAGATATTTGAGCAGATAAGTCCATTTTAGCGCTTTCATCTGAAAAATAACCATTAGCCTTTATGTTTGTATATTGATTTTTCAAATTCCAATGACGTAAAATGAAGCCCTTTGTATTTCGAGCAACTCCACCTGAAAGACTAGTATTTCCTTTGAATAAACGATCAAAAGACTGCATGCCTATTTTCATATCGTCAGCCATTCCTGATAATTGGAGATCAAAAATGCCACTCAATAAACTGATCGTTCCTTTGGCTTTAATATCTGCATTACCAGAAAGTGATTGTTTACTGAACACTTCCAAAGGAGTTAATGTTTGAGCTTTTAAACCGAGATCGCCTTTAAAAACAAAATTCTCCATTGTCCCTTTTAACCAAGAAGAAAAACCCTGAGCCGTAACACTCAGATCATGAATCAAAATTGGTTTATTCGAAACAATATCCGTATCTAAATGCACATGAACCGCTTGGCTTAAATTTTCTACTAACGCTCCCTTAATCTTTTTAACCCCTTGAAGCGTCCCTTTAACCTGAACACCAACATGACGAGAAGCTACATTATCAAGATTTTCGCTTACTCCTCCCATATCAAAAATTGCATCGCGAATATAAATATTTTTATTGCTTAAATGACTTACAACCAACCGCCCATTCCAAGATTGTTGCCCTTCGCGACCATAGTCAATGTTCAAAGCAAGAGTATTCGCAGGTTTTGGCACTTCTGATACAGATAAATGAACAGACTCCTTTTCGTTATCAAGAGCCATTTTGCCATCAACAAAAAGCCGTCGCAAGAATCCATCGGCGGTTATTTCAGCATTGGCTATAACATTCATTGCTTTGTTCTGAATAACCATCTGATCAAGGTGTGTCACACCTTCTTTTGTTCTTCTTGCCTTTGCTTTTAATGTTATATTAGATTCAAAGAGACTACGATATTGAGAAGGTATTAAAGGGCTCAGTGTTCCCTCTAGTTTCGTAGAAAAACTCTGTCCTTCTGGAACGCTTGCAAGAATAACATTACCATCTACAATAGAATGATGATCAGACTCTAAAGAAAGTTTGATAACCAAATCATCAAAAGTACCATCACCTTTCATGACGAGATTTAATGCTGGACGTTGTTCAATGTTAAAAATATTCGCCAAAATACCATTTTGTGGTTCGTTAGCAGAAATATCAATTTGAGCTGTACGATTACTATCAGATATCTTGGTGAGAACAGAAAAAGAACCCGGTGCATCTAAACGATGAGCTGCTATATCGACATCAAAATTACCACTAGCCAAGGTGAAATTGCCTTTTAAGGATATATCAGCAGAAAAACCAAAAAGATTCTGTTCAAATGTCACATGTTGGGCTGTAAGTGTATTGATAGAAAGAGCAAGCGGCAATTTTGGTAAAGAGAACTTACCTGTCTCAAGGGAAGAAACAAAAGAAGAATTGCCTTGCGGTTTGCGTAAAAATGTAACCTGTTCTGCCGAAAGCTGGTTAATATCCATCCGCCCTCTCAGCAACGCTAGACGATTCCAATCCATTTTAGCATTGGTAATTTTAAGCCAAACCCCTTTTTTATCACTGACAGTAATAGTATCAATTGATGTTTGAGAAGACAGTGTCCCTTGCATATTGTGTAAACGAACTTGACGATTAGGCGCTGAAAGCTTTCGTTCAATTAAAGAAACAAACCATGAGCGATCATCTGTTTTCATTTCGCTAGAGGGAAGAATGTCTCCTCTTTGCGCAAAAACAAAACAACCCACCCCAAAAAACAAAAATACAAAGAAGAAAGCTGATAAACGTGCACCTTTTTTCATTAAAATGCTTGCCCTATACCCACATAAAAACCAATGCGAGGGTCACCCTTCTCTCTCTTTAAAGGAAAGGCTAAATCAACGCGTAAAGGACCAAGACCCGTCATATAACGACCTCCTATACCGGCTCCCCATTTAATTTTTTGAGAAAAATCAAAATTCGCCTTTTCCCCTACTAAACCTCCATCAAGAAAACTGACAAACCCTATTTTATCATTTAAAGAAACACGCAATTCTGCTGACCCCTCAATAAGCGCCCGTCCACCAACGACCCCATCATTTTCTGTTTTGATACCAATATTACGGTAAGCATAACCACGAACAGAGCCCCCACCACCAGCAAAAAAAAGCGTATTTGCGGGTACTTGTGCTGTATCATTCCCAAGAATTGTACCAAGCTTTGCCCGCGCAGCAACAACAAAACGATCCCCTTCATCCAACGCCCAATAAGAGCGACCTTCTGCTGTTACTTTTGCAACAAAGTTGCTAAAACGCATCTCATAAAAAGGCTCAATGAAAACTTCACCATATAAACCTTTTGTTGCATTAAACTTATTATTACGACTATCGTAAATCAAGCCGCTAGGGAAACCGATTGTTGTAAAATTACGGCTCCCAAAATAGACATCACGTGAATAACCATTTGAAACTTCTACAGCAGCCTGTCCCGATAGATTACCATTAAAAATATGCGTAATACCTAATTTTCCTTTGATGGCTTTTGTCGTATAATTTTCTAAAACATCTTGTTGTATTTTTAATTCTGACCTGAAATCTGTATCTGGCGTGAGTACACCGGGCTTTACAAATGTGCCTCCGAAAAGATAATCAAAATTTTTAAAATTATATGATTGCTTTTTATTGCTACCAACACCAGTTATTTTTGTTTCAATTTTAAGAGTCTCTGCATGACCAAAAAGATTGTTATGCATCCAATAAGTCTCAAAACCGGCACCGTCTAAAGTTGAATAGCTACCGCCTACACCAAAACGACGCGGTTTATGTTCTTGTACAACAAGTGCAAGCGGTAAACGTCCATCTAGATTAATAGTATCAGCCTCACGTATATTGATAGCACGAAAAACACCAAGGCGCGCAAGACGTTCATTTCCCTTAGCTAACGCATCGGAATCGTATATCTGCCCTGGTTTCAATCCGGTCATCCACGCGATATAAGCTGAATCTACACGTGGTTTCTTACTTATATTACGCACACTTAAAGGACCATAATAAGCCTTTTGTCCAGGAGCAACAACAATCCGTCCTTCAACACGCAACGCAGCATGGTCAGCCACGACCTCACTCTTCATAATTTTAGCTTTAGCATAACCTTGTTGCCGCCATCCTTCTATCGCCCATTTTTCTGCTTTCAAAATAGTTTCAGATTTAGCAATAGCCCCAACTTTATAGCCCAATTCTTCAATTGTGGGCATTTTATGCGCTTTACGTTTTTCAAACGGAGCTACTTTATCAATATTTGCAATACTAAAAACATATTGTGGACCAGCATTAATTGTAATAACAATATTGGACCGTGCTGGAAGTTGAGTTACCGGACTTAAATCAGCGACTTCTAAGCCATTAATTTTAATACTAATAATACCACCATAGCGTCCATCAGCATAAAGAGCAGAAAGAATTGCTCGATAATCTGAACGCGCCTTGGCGAGCAAACCAGAAGAACTGGCGGATGCTTTCTCTTTATCAGCAACAAGAGAAGAAACAGATTTAACTATTTTTATACCTTCTAATGGTGCGCCTGGCGGTGCAACAACATCAACTTTATAAAATTTCTCTGTACTTTTAGCATAATGTGAAGAAGAATTTGTTTTCTTTTGACCAAAAAGAGGGATGCCGAAAAAATCAAATGCAGCAAGTGGCTGTGGAAAAGAAAAAGTAAAACACAAGCCTATAAATACACAGCGCATAGTCCCTGATTTTAACAAAATTCTTGTCTGGTATACCATAAAATCAGATACCTTATAATACACTTTGCATCTACTACGCTTTAAATAATATAAAAATAAGAAAGGTAAATATAATTACTTTGCACATTTTACACGTTTTATCACATCAAATAACACTCTGCGATACATAACGTTATCCTCCCCTTATATTTTCATAAAATTCTGCACTGTTGTATAACACGAACAGCCTCATTCTTTTTTTTCTTAACATATTTATTTAGCTTATTATAAATGTTTTATTGCGTCCCATATCATCATGGTTAAATTTGTACAAATGACTTTCCATGGGAATGCTAAAAAACTGCCCACGTATATAGTTCTCTCTATAAAAAAAGCTATAGAGATGCTTCTTGATTTTTATAAATAGATATGATTGTCTCTACCAAGTCTAAAGGGGGGAAATAAATAAATGATCGCACGTATTACAACTGTTGCTTTTCGCGGTCTAGAAGCAGTCCCTGTCGATGTACAGGTTATGATTTCGTCTGGTAAAATAGGAATGGCTATTGTTGGATTAGCTGATAAGGCAGTTGCAGAAAGCCGTGAACGTGTACAAGCAGCCCTCCACGCTTGTGGACTTTCTATGCCTACTAAACGAATTACGATTAATCTTGCACCAGCTGATTTACCTAAAGAGGGATCACATTATGATTTGCCAATTGCCGTAGGCTTAATGCTTGCTATGGAAATCCTCCCTCCTGAAGTAGCAGAAGACTATGTCATTTTAGGAGAATTATCATTAGATGGTTCACTTACCGCTGTTCATGGTGTGTTACCAGCCGCCATGACAGCTTTATCACTCGATAAAGGACTGATTTGTCCTTTTCAATGTGGACCTGAGGCAGCATGGGCAAATGCAGAAATAAATATTCTTGCCCCAGAGACTCTGCTCACTATAGTCAACCATTTTAAAGGAACCCAAATTCAAAAACGTCCACAACCGCGCCAATATACTATCGAAACTGAGCTTCCAGATCTTTGCGAAATCAAAGGACAAAAAACAGCCAAACGTGCCTTAGAAGTTTGTGCTGCTGGACGCCATAACCTTTTGTTTGTAGGTCCCCCTGGTGCTGGAAAATCTATGCTAGCGCAACGCTTACCTTCCATTTTGCCACCTCTTGATAGCCGTGAGCTTTTAGATGTCTCTCTGATTGCTTCTATTACAGGAGAAACGGTTCATAATACCATTTCACTTCATTGCCCCTTTCGTTCCCCACATCATTCTGCGTCCATGGCCGCAATGATTGGTGGAGGGCTTAAAGGACGACCGGGAGAGGTCTCCCTTGCTCATAATGGTGTGTTATTCCTTGATGAATTGCCTGAATTTTCTCCACAGGTTCTTGATTCTCTTCGTCAACCTTTAGAAAGTGGGGAGTCAGTTATCGCCCGCGCTAATCACCATATTAGCTATCCTGCTCGATTCCAACTTATTGCCGCAATGAATCCTTGCCGTTGTGGTATGGCAGGCGAAAAAGACCATGTTTGCCCTAAAGGGATACGCTGTCAAATCGATTATCAGTCCCGTATTTCTGGTCCTCTGCTTGACCGAATTGATTTACGGATTGATGTCCCTGCTTTGACGGCTATGGACCTTATGCAACCAGAACAATCAGAAAAAAGCTGCGACGTTGCCAAACGCGTCGCACGGTGCCGTACCATTCAAGCTAAACGTTTTTCAACAATGGGGTTTGATCATATTCGTACCAATGGCGATTGCCCTGCCAAAATTATAGAACAGATTGCCATTCCTGATAAAAGTGCGACCATACTCTTACGAGATGTGAGTGAAAAAATGCACCTCTCTGCACGCGCTTATCATCGTATTCTCAAAGTTGCACGCACAATTGCTGATCTTGACGGATCAGATACTCTTTCACGCTATCATCTCGCAGAAGCTATTTCCTATCGACTAGGCGCAGAAAGATTAACAGCCCTTAACTAAAAAACTACTCATCAATAAAAACTTATTGGAAAATAACGCAAATAAAGTTCTGTAAGTTTACCATCCTCTTCTAAAGATTTCAGCGCATAATTGAGTATATCAACCAATTTTTCATTCTTTTTTGCAACAGCAAGCTGCATTCCTTGCCCCAATAACTGTGGCGCCATATATGCCCCCCCAACAAAATGACAGCAATTCGCGGTTTTTGAATCGTTTAGCCATAAAGATAAAGCAAATCCATCATCAAAAATAAGATCAATTTTACGCTCCTGTAACGCTTTATAGAGCTCCGCCCTGCCTCTAAATTCTTGTCCTTTGGCTTCAGGAAAATAGTGATGAAAGAGCTTTTCGTGAACACTTTTAGATAAAACACCACTGGTTAAATGTACCAATTGATCACTTATTGGCTCATCGAGATTTAAACGTCGAGTAGCAACAAATCGCGCTGGAAAACGCAAATATGGCTTTGTAAAAACAAGATCTTGCTGGGTTTTATTTGTTTCTTTTAAACCTGCAATAATAACTTCTGCACCACCATTGTTAACATGTTCTACAAGCTCTTTCCAAGGAACAACTTCTACTTCACAAAACTTCTCTAATTCTAATTTTGAGCAAATAGCACGCAATAAATCGATATTATAACCTGCAAGATGCCCCGTTTGATCAAGAAAATTAAAAGGAGGAAAATCAAAAGTTGTTACAAAACGCAAACGAAAGATATCCGTTGTATCAGGTTGTACCAAATGTTCATGCGAATCAAAAAAAGAAGGCAGCCTTTCAGCTTCTGCGTAAGAGGAAAATAGAACCCCCCCTGCTACAAATAAAATACGAATAAAAATATTGTATGGATTATTGAATAAAAGATACCGTAGACGCAATTGAAGATGTTTTACATATATAGATTTTTTTATTTTCAAAATCTCTCCCCCATTTTCAAAACTAAGATGCAACTCTCCTTAATTATTATCTAACGCACTTCACCAAAATATCTGGCGTTTAATAAATAAAATTCTTGCTATTTTTTAAAACTGTTAAAAAATTTAACAGTTTTCATATATTTTTTTTGAAACCATTGAAAATACTTCTTAAAAAATTGCGTGAATAAGCCGCACAATAGCGTTTTATTTTGAATAAGAAATGTAACCTCCATGGACAGGAATAATACAAACAAATATACACAATATTCTCACCTCAATTTAACATACAAAAAGTTAAAAAACTTAGAGAACGCGTAATATTAACTTCATTAAGATTGAAGATTGATTTATAGGTAAGAAAGTAAAAGTCTCATTAGTGTAACATAAAGATGCACAACTAATTTTGAAATATTATGCATATGCAAAAATAAACAATAATACTACTCTTTACATAATTTTAAAATTTACGTTTAAAGTTTACGTAAAGCATAATTGGCCTCGTCCTCAAATTTTAAAGGAAAAGGATTCGTACCAACGTTGTTCTGTAAACAGTCAGCTTCTCTCGATAAATTACGCTTTTAATTTCTTTAGTCTTCTCATTGTGATTCACTTAACTAAAGGCGTTCAAGCCCTGCCCTGAATATTCACCACGCACTGTAAAAATACTTAAATATACCAAAGAGGTGCTTACTTGTCTTATATTATCACCCTAAATGACGGTATTTTACTGTATAATTGTGTCATATCATTTCATCATTCTTTCCATTATATATCGACAGATATTGAATCTAGATCTGATATACGGTAAATGTTTAATGTGGTTATTCCATAAATAACTTATCAGAACATTGAGCTTTAAAAAAGCGGATAAAATATTGAAATTGAACACAGGAATGGACTAACTTATGAGTGATGAAATAACCTCACCGGCACAAAGCCATGACTATGATGCGGCTTCTATCAAAGTTCTCAAAGGTCTTGATGCTGTACGCAAACGTCCTGGGATGTATATCGGTGACACTGATGATGGATCGGGGTTACATCATATGGTCTATGAAGTTGTAGACAATGCTATCGATGAGGCTTTAGCCGGTCATGCAACTCTTGTAAACGTCACACTCCATGCTGATGGTTCTTGTTCTGTTCGTGATAATGGACGTGGAATTCCGACAGATATCCATCCAACAGAAGGTATTTCTGCAGCTGAAGTTATTATGACACAGCTTCATGCCGGCGGAAAGTTTGATCAAAACTCTTATAAAGTTTCAGGCGGATTACACGGTGTTGGCGTCTCTGTTGTGAATGCACTCTCTGTTTGGCTTAAATTGCAAATCAAACGCAATGGTAAAATTCATGAAATATCATTTACCCACGGGGTAGCTGATGCTCCATTAAAAGTTGTTGGCGATTGCGATCAAGAAAGTGGAACAGAAATTAGATTTTTACCAAGCTCTGAAACCTTTACTATGGTTGAGTTTGATTTTGAAACTTTAGAGCGTCGTTTACGGGAATTAGCCTTTCTAAATTCTGGGGTTTATATTCTTCTTGTTGACGAGCGTCATGCTGATATTAAATCCGTTGAATTGCATTATGAAGGTGGATTAATAGAGTTTGTGAAATATATTGATCAATCAAAAAAAGCGCTGCTTGATACTCCTATTTATATTACAAGTGAAAAGGATGGTATGAGCGTTGATGTTGCCCTATGGTGGAATGATTCCTATCATGAGAAGGTCTTGTGTTTTACCAATAATATCCCTCAGCGTGACGGTGGAACTCATTTGATAGGTTTCAGAAGTGCCCTTACACGCCAAATTAATGGCTATGCTGAATCTTCAGGTATTGCTAAAAAAGAAAAAGTGAACTTAACCGGTGATGACTGCCGTGAAGGATTAACAGCTATTCTTTCTGTCAAAGTTCCTGATCCAAAATTTTCTTCACAAACAAAGGATAAGTTAGTCTCTTCTGAAGTGCGCCCTATTGTTGAAAGTTTGGTCAATGAAGGTCTTTCAATATGGCTGGAAGAACATCCTCATGAAGCAAAACTTCTCATTAGTAAAGTGGTAGAAGCTGCAACAGCACGTGAAGCAGCACGCAAAGCACGTGAACTCACAAGACGAAAAGGGGCGCTTGATATCACTTCTCTACCAGGAAAGCTTGCCGATTGCCAAGAACGAGATCCCGCAAAATCAGAAATCTTTATTGTCGAGGGGGATTCGGCTGGCGGTTCAGCAAAAAGTGGGCGCTCACGTCAAAATCAAGCAATTTTACCCCTTCGTGGTAAAATCCTCAATGTTGAACGAGCACGTTTCGACCGCATGCTCTCATCTGATATGATTGGAACACTTATTACAGCTCTTGGAACGTCTATCGGTAAGGATGAATTTTCACCCGATAAATTACGTTATCATAAGATTATTATCATGACAGATGCGGACGTTGATGGAGCCCATATTCGTACGCTGCTGCTCACTTTCTTTTTTAGACAAATGCCCGAGTTGATTGAACGTGGACATCTTTATATTGCTCAGCCTCCTCTTTATAAAGTATCGCGTGGAAAATCTTCCCAATATATTAAAAATGAAGCAGCGTTTGAAGAATTCTTGATCGATACTGGATTAGAAGAAACAACGCTTGAGCTTTCAACGGGAGAAGTTCGTGCAGGAGCTGATTTGTATCAACTCGCTAAAGATGCTCGTATATTACGTCAACTTTTAAATGGTCTTCATACCCGTTATGACCGTAATATTGTTGAACAAGCAGCAATTGTTGGCGCTTTTAATCTTGAAGTCTTTGCAACACAAGAAAAAGCGCAAAAAATAGCAGATACTGTAGCACTCCGCCTTAATCTGATTGCTGATGATATGGAACAAGGTTGGAGTGGACAATATACAGCAGATGGAAGTTTATGTTTTGAGCGTATTTTACGTGGTGTTAAAGATGTTGTTACGCTTGATGTGGGACTTATAAATTCAACTGACGCACGCCAAATTGATCGCATTTCCCAAAATTTTATCGACATATATCATCCTCCTGTTCTTTTACGTCGCAAAGATAAAACAGAGCGTATTTTTGGTCCTATGAGCCTTTTAGAGAGCATTTTTACAAACGGTAAAAAAGGTGTTACTCTTCAACGTTATAAAGGTCTTGGGGAAATGAATGCTGAACAACTTTGGGAAACAACGCTTGATCCCAATGCACGTTCTCTTTTACAAGTAAAAATTAATGATGCAACCGATGCAGATTCACTCTTTTCTCGTCTCATGGGTGATGAAGTTGAACCTAGACGTATTTTTATTCAAGACAATGCCTTAAGCGTTGCCAATCTTGATATCTAAAGATACTCTTCTGTTTTTGGCTGTGTAAACGTCGTAGTTTTATACGTTGTTTTTTCGTATTTGAACATTTCATCTCTCTTTCATTTACGATAAAAGAAAAATAAGAAAGGTCATCCATATGACAGCTGAAACAGAACGTGTAGGAACCAAGGGTGGCATGGAGCACTCTTTTGGTTTTACAAGAGTAGATGAAACACAAAAACAATCCATGGTGGATGGTGTGTTTCATTCTGTCGCTGAAAATTATGACAAGATGAATGATATCCTATCATTGGGGCTACATCGTGTGTGGAAAAATTCCATGATTGCTTGGCTTTCCCCACCAGCACTTTCTCATTGGAAAGTTCTTGATGTCGCTGGCGGTACAGGTGATATTGCTTTTCGTATTCTTAATGCTTCACGCCAAAAAGCCCATGCTACAGTGCTTGATATTAATGGCTCAATGCTCAGCGTTGGTAAAAAACGCGCACAAAAAAATGGTCTTGCCCCTCTAATTGATTTTGTTGAAGCCAATGCAGAACATCTACCTTTTGAAGATCAAAGCTTTGACGCTTACACGATTGCTTTTGGAATTCGCAATGTTCCTCATATTGATCAAGCCCTTAGAGAAGCTTTTCGTGTCTTAAAGCCCGGTGGACGTTTCTTATGTTTAGAATTTTCAAATGTCGAGATGCCTCTGTTGGATAAAATTTATGATCTTTGGTCTTTCCATGCTATCCCTAAGCTGGGTCAATTTATCGCAAATGATGGCGATGCTTATCGTTATTTGGTTGAATCTATCCGCAAATTTCCTAAGCAAGATGATTTTGCCCATATGATCAAGCATGCGGGGTTTTCGCGGGTATCGTACCGCAATCTCACCGGTGCGATTGCAGCGCTGCATTCAGGTTGGAAAATTTAAAAATGGTGCAAATTTCCCCTTACTTTCAATTGATGCGTGCAGGATGGGTTCTAACACGTGAAGGTGTTTTAAGTGCTCTCCCTCATGATGATCTTCAAGGATTTCCAGCGCTATGTCATCGTATAGCGAGTGCATTAGCACGACGCAAAACAAAAAAGAAACAACGATCTGAAAATATTTCATATGCCATTAATAAGCTTGGACCCTCTTACATAAAACTTGGTCAATTTCTTGCCACAAGACCTGATATTGTTGGGCGTGATATTGCGGAAGATTTGTCACAGCTACAAGATCGCGTCCAAACATTTTCTTGCACTGCCGCTATTGCTCAAATTGAAAGTTCTCTTGGTCGCTCTATTGATGATTTATTCGTAAATTTTTATCCCCCCATTGCCGCCGCGTCTATTGCTCAAGTTCATCCAGCTGAATATAGTGATGAAACTGGCCATAAGAAAAAATGTGCTGTAAAAGTTATTCGTCCCAATATCAGAGCACGTTTTTCTAAAGATCTTAGAGGATTCTATCTCATTGCTCATTTACAAGAGCGCTATATCCCTGCCTCTCGAAGGCTTCGTCCTGTTTGTGTGGTGGATACTTTAGCACAAACAACACGACTTGAAATGGATTTACGCTTAGAAGCAGCAGCTATATCTGAAATGGCTGAAAATATTCAACATGATACAGGCTTTCGGGTTCCACGTATTGACTGGGAACGGACAGGACGTAATGTTCTTACAATGGAATGGATTGATGGTATAAGAATATCCGAAACTTCCAAACTCAAAGAAGCAGGTTTTGATTTGAAGGTGCTTGCTATTACGCTTATTCAATCTTTTCTTCGTCATACACTGCGTGATGGTTTTTTTCACGCCGATATGCATCCTGGTAATTTATTTGTAGATGAAAAAGGATGTATTGTTGCTGTTGATCTAGGCATTACAGGAAGGCTTGGCAAAAAAGAAAAGCATTTCCTTGCTGAAATTCTTTACGGCTTTATTACCCGCGATTACCATCGAGTTGCACGTGCCCATTTTGAGGCCGGCTATGTTCCTTCACACCATAATATCGAAAGCTTTGCGCAAGCCAACCGTGCTATTGGCGAACCAATTCACGGACAATCAGCACAAAGCATTTCCATGGCTAAATTGCTCACTTTATTATTTGAAGTCACTGAATTATTTGACATGCAAACGCGACCTGAACTTTTATTGCTGCAAAAAACAATGGTTGTCGTGGAAGGTGTTGCCCGTACATTAGACCCCACTTTTAATATGTGGAAAGCTTCTGAACCCGTTGTCAAAGAATGGATTAGTAAAAATTTAGGACCCGTAGGCGTTGCAAAAGACTTTAGTGAAGGAGCAAAAGCTCTCCTTTCGCTGGCACGCAAAACACCACAATTGGTTCAAAATTTCCAACGAATAGAAGAAGATTTCAATCAAATGAGAAAAACAGGTTTTAATCTTTCTCCTGCTACCCTCAAACAACTTGCTGTGGAACAAAGTCACAGAAACCGTTATGGTCGTTATAGTCTTTTCATCATTGCACTTTGTTGCGCTTGTCTTACTTTTTACTTTTTTCATCTTTTCTAATCTCCTTAATATGCTAAAAATATCAACAATGAAATCATTGAAATCATTTTTACTTCTTGGAGGTATTTTATGGCCAGTATTACTATTCGTAACCTGTCTCTTGAAACCAAAGAAGCTTTGCGCATACGCGCCGCGCAAAATGGTATTTCTATGGAAGAAGAAGCCCGCCGTCTTTTAAGCAATCCCCCTACTCACACCACACTCCCCTCTCATGCCAGTGCTGTTGAAGTGCAATCATTGAAATCAAAATCTCTCCTTCTTATTATTGGTGGAAGTATTGCATCTTATAAAGCCCTTGATTTGATTCGCCGTTTACAAGAACGTGGAGCAGATTTAAAAGTTGTGATGACAAAAGCGGCGCAAAAATTTATTACGCCTTTAGCCGCTGAAGCTTTAAGCGGTGGTACTGTATATACTGATTTATTTTCACGCGAAGAAGAACATGATATCGGACATATCCGATTAGCACGTGATGCTGATCTGATTATTTTAGCTCCTGCTACAGCCAACCGCATTGCAAAAATAGCCAATGGCATAGGAGATGATCTGGCTGATTGTGTCCTTTTAGCAGCACGCTGTCCACTCTTGATTGCACCCGCCATGAATCCAGCCATGTGGGTGCATCCAGCAACTATTCGTAATGTTGCACAATTGCACGCAGATGGCGTTCATATCATCGGACCAGAAATCGGAAATATGGCTGAACGTGACGAGATTGGATATGGACGTATGAGCGAACCTTTAACTATTGTCGCTGCTATAGAGAATCTTTTGAATGTGCATGAAAAACCTCTCTTTGACCGCCATTTCATCGTTACCTCTGGCCCTACCCATGAACCAATTGATCCAGTACGTTATCTTGCTAATCGGTCCTCAGGTAAACAAGGTCATGCCATTGCAACCGCTCTTGCACATTTGGGTGCAAAAGTAACACTTATTTGTGGACCTATTCATCTTGCAGACCCACAAGAAGTAAAAACAATTCATGTTGAAACAGCACAACAGATGTTAAAAGCCGTTCAAACCGCATTGCCTGCTGATGGTGCCATCTTTGTTGCCGCTGTTTGTGACTGGCGTAGTCAAACCCAATCTTTACACAAAATTAAAAAGGATGCTCATAAAACACCACCATCCCTTCAAATGGTTGAAAATCCTGACATTTTAGCAACGATTGGACACGCTCCAAAACGCCCCTCATTGGTCATTGGTTTTGCTGCTGAAACATGCGATATTATTGCTAATGCGCAAAAGAAATGCGTTGAAAAAGGAGCTGATTTCATTCTTGCTAATGATATTTCTCTTCAAGTAGATGGTACAAGTGTCATGGGTTCTGATACAAATCAAGTTTATCTCGTAAGTAGAAAAAAAGTTGAACAATGGCCTCATATGAGTAAACAACACGTAGCGCAAAAATTAGCAAACGTGATTGTATCATTTTTTGCCCCCCAAACATCTACTCCTCATGAGAAAAATATACCCCTTTGCAAATAAGAACTCTTCAAACGCGTTGATATTAAAACACCTTATAAAATAGAACTGATAATAGGTGTCTATCCATCTCAATTAGTATATAATATTTTTGATTTATAATGATAACCTAGCATTGTTCATATTAAATTAGAATCCCAGACATCGTAAGATTCTCTCATTCCCAATCTCTCTTCATATTGAATCAATAAAAATCATTTTCTTGCACGTTTTAAACAAGGATAACTGTATGAATACAAAACGTTTAAGAAAGAACTAAAAGCGCTTATAATGGACCGTCTCAAGAACCAAGAGCTTGTCTCGGACAACACTAAGGATGATGGCACCAACGTACTCTTTTTATTAAGAGTATAGTGATGCCCTATAAGTTTTATATTATTCACGAGAGCTTTACCCATAGACCATTCACAAGCGCTGTTGCGAAATGGGTGTGACAAGCGTTGGAAAATATTTTTTAAAAAAATCACATCTCACTCTAGCCTTCATAAAAGTAGGATCTATTGCACTACTGTCTCCCCAGCTTATAAAAAAACAAGCTATCATTCACTTTGCCTAACATTAACTTTGAGAAAGCTCTTGCACTGGATAAAATTTATAAAAAGCATTTTCTCTCTTCAATGTTTTTATCCCCATATTGGTCCTATTTATGATATACGAATAAATGATTTTGATTGTTTCATGATGAGAACAGCTCATGAGAAAATATGACAACTTTATTTGAAGCTCTTATTCACTATGAAAATGATGTATAAATTAATATATTATAAATATCTCAATGCAATTTTAAGCATACCTCACACTGACGCTCATAAAGAGTGTAGACAAAATTCATTGTACCACTGTCTATAAGTTTATGAAACTGACGCTTTTATTATTTTCCTCAGTGATCTGTCTTTAAGATTAAATGTCTGTCTCCTCTCTCCAGCATACCAAGACCACAAAGACTAGAATTTTATCCATGATATCCTCACATTGTGACGATTCATGAGAAGCATTTTTATTCTTTTATCGAAAGCTTTGTACCCATACATTGGTCTCGCCTATAATGTGCACGTAAATAATTTTTTGATGTTGAATAGAGACTTTGAAATTAAAGAATATTTCTATATTTTGGGTTCTTATTCAAGTTGAAAATGATCAATTCTCTTCATAAATTAATGGTGTTATTATCTAAAAATTATTTGATACAGTGCACCACTTGTATGAAAAGTGCTTCAATGAATTCTTACTTCATTGCACTTATGGCTTTTAAAATTCAAAATCTCATCATTTTTAAGCATCAGTGACATCTCCCTTTCTTTGCTTCTTCTCAAAAAACTGCTCTTCCATGGAATCGGACGGTCAATCGCCTAAGCTTATTTTTTCCACTTCTATCATATTAATCATTCTGTTGCCCAAAATTAGAATATCTACGGAGCTACTACGTTACCCCTATTCCATTGAATTCAATATTTTTTTGAAAGCGAGAGGCAAAAGCATGCTGCCAAATAGTAGAAAAGTACAGAATTTTAGGAATTGTGTAAAACAATTAAGCACTTAAATAAACTAAGTTAGATAAATCTACTGAATAAATAGAAGTAAATAACTTTCCTCCCCAAAGTTCTTATTCCTTAATTTTTTACATATATCATATAAACGCAATAATCTACACTATGTACAAAAATAATAAAAACTTCTTCTACAACAGCTGCTTTTTAAATTCTTCTTTGTTTTAAAAATCAAAATTTCTATTTATTCAAACTTTATTTTAAATAAAGGAGCCTTATCCGTTTTTTATAATGTTTTTGAAAAAAATCTTGTAATTCAAAGAAAGAAAAAATTACACTGTACATACTTTAAATATATTTCTTGTTTTTTTTGCTTCTTTCCTTAGTTTATTAATCTATGATTTTTACTGCTGCTTATCGTGCTTTACAACGTCTTCTGACCTCGCAATATCGTATTATGATACTGAAAGCATTGGGGGTTACTTTTTTCATTCTCACCATTTTATGGTTATGTGTGCACCAACTTTTTGTGTCTTACTTTTGGCCCTGGATTGCTCAATTTCTTCCTGGACTCCCTAGTTGGGCGGGATGGATTGGTTTTAGCATGCTTATCATTTTTAATCTTGGTTTGGCTCTTTTGTTAGCTTTTTTGATTGCACCAATCACCGCTATGATTGGTGGTTTTTTCATTGATTCTGCTGCTGAAATCATTGAAAAAGAGGATTACCCAAATGAGCCTATTGGACAAGCTTTGTCGTTTCAGCGTTCTCTTATCATTTCCTTTAAATTTGTTATTTTAAGCCTTCTTGGTAATGGAATTGCTTTTATTTTATTCTTCATACCAGGTATTAATTTAATTGCTTTTTATCTTATTAATGGTTATTTGCTCGGTCATGAATATTTCTTGTTTGCTGCTTATCGTTTTCGAACAGAGCAAGATGCACGTACTTTTTTACATACTCATTACACAACGGTTTTTGGTGCAGGATTATTGATAGCGCTTTTTGTTTCGATTCCAATTCTTAATTTAGCAACACCGCTTTTTGCAGCCGCCTTTATGACATATTTACACAAAATGCTTTCCCAAAAGACCATGGCACGCATTACACAAAAATAGTTTCCTTGACTTTAAGGTTAATAAAACTTGCCAGCCAAAGAAAGCATAATATAAAATTTTATGTTTTCTCTTTTATTAAAGCAATATATTGATTTATAATGATAATTTATTGTTCCACAATATGAGTGAAAAACCTAAATATCATGAGGGTTTCTCATTTTAATCCTATTCATATTGGATCAATTGAAATCGTTTGTTTATGTATCATAAATGAAGGTGGTATGCGGATAAAAGTACTTTCAAAAAGGCGTGAAATATCTTTATATGAATCCTCTCAATGCAAACATTATCGTCGCATTGAAAACTGAAAAAGAGTATGATGGTGCCGCTTTGTACCTTATATTTCAGTAAAAATGGAGAGCATAATGTATTTTATACCCTTCATAGAGAAATGATTATTATACTCTTCATGGGTACCGTCATAAGAGAGTTTTGGGAATATTGAGACTGTTAAATCTAGCAACGCGTGAATACATAACAAGAACAATATTTTGTTTTGACGTTCTATTTTATGTGAAAAGCGTGCACTTTGAAAGACCATTCTGAAAAAATATTGCTCTGGTGTTGGCGTTTCGCTAACATAACATTATCATAGTCATTATCTTTAATGAATGAGTGTGGCTTATATTATAAGGTTTCTTGATTTAAAAATTGTTGATACGAATGATTAATTGGATATCCATTTTCATTAAAAGAAAATAAGGCGTTTGTTAATGAGCGCAAGGAGTGAGTTTTAATACAAAAATCAAAGAATAAAAACATGTCAGTTCTTAAAACTTCTGAGAAGTTTGTTATAGGAAATACTCTTCATGCATATGATTGTTGTAAAATTGGAAAAATTAAAAAACAGTGGAGTGAGAGCTATACGTATACTGATAAAAGTATTAAATAGACTCGTTTGGTCAGCCGGCAAAGCAAATGTGACTGCTTAAATTCTATATTCTTTCAAATCATGCAAAAGGTGTATAATATTTTAAAGGAAGGTTATAAAGATGAACTGGATTACAAATTATGTTCGCCCTAAAATTAATTCTATATTGGGACGCCGTGAAATTCCAGAAAATCTATGGATTAAAGATCCTACCAGTGGTGAAATGATCTTCCATAAAGATTTGGAAGCCAATCAATTTGTGGCTCCTAATTCTGGCTATCATATGCGTATCAGTGCCAAAAATCGTCTTATGCATTTTTTTGATGATGGTGTTTACACAGCTCTTGAAAATCCAAAAGTTGTGACAGACCCTTTAAAGTTTCGCGACGAAAAACGCTATATTGATCGGTTAAAAGAGTACCGTTCTAAACTCGGTGTTGAGGACAATATTTTGAGTGCACGCGGTACGATTGAGGGTTTGCCAATTATTGCAACCGTTCAAGATTTCGCCTTTATGGGGGGATCACTCGGTATGGCCTCAGGAGAAGCTATTATCAAAGCTTTTGATACTGCCATTGCCGAAAGATGCCCTTTGGTTCTTTTTACTGCTTCTGGTGGTGCACGCATGCAAGAAGGAACACTCTCATTGATGCAAATGCCCCGTACAACAGTAGCGATTGAAATGTTGAAAGAAGCAAAACTTCCCTATATTGTTGTGCTGACTAATCCAACCACCGGTGGTGTTACTGCTTCTTACGCCATGCTTGGTGATATTCACATTGCCGAACCTGGCGCTATGATTGGTTTTGCTGGTCCACGTGTGATTCAACAAACGATACGTGAAACCCTACCAGAAGGGTTTCAAAGTAGTGAATATCTGCTTGAACATGGTATGATTGATATGGTTGTATCGCGTTTAGAAATGAAAACAACAATTGCGCGTATTTTACGCTTGATGATGAAACGCCCTGCTGTTTTTAACCCTTCCGATCCATCCCCAACAGACTCTCAAACATCGCTTTCTAGGACAAAAGCAGCTTAAGTTTATGCAACAAAGTCAAATACAAAGGGTGGTGGATGATTTACTAAAAAATTATCCGAAAAAATTTGATCTTTCTTTAGAGCGTATTGTTCACCTTTTAGAGCGTCTTGGTAATCCACATTTAAAACTTCCACCTGTTATTCACATCGCTGGAACAAATGGCAAAGGATCTGCCTCCGCAATTTGTCGTGCTCTTTTGGAAAGTGAAGGATACTGCGTTCATGTTTATAGCTCACCTCATCTTGTCAACTGGAATGAACGCTGCCGGTTAGGTCAAAAAGGAGGTGGTCAACTTGTTACAGAAAACCAATTGGCAGAGACAATCCGTGAAATTATAAAAGTAAATCGTCAAGAGCCGATTACTATTTTTGAAATTTTTACAGCCGCTGCCTTTATGCTGTTTAGTATACATCCAGCTGATGTTGTTATTTTAGAAGTTGGATTGGGAGGACGTTTTGATGCTACCAATGTCGTTAACAAAACAGCTGTATCGCTTATTATGCCCATTGATTATGATCATGAGAATTTTCTTGGAAACACAATTGCTCAAATCGCTTTTCAAAAAGGGGGGATTATAAAACCAAACGTTCCAGTGGTCATCGGAAAGCAGAATTATGAAGAAACTCTTGCTACTTTAATACCCCTTGCCGATAAAAATAAAGCATCTTATGCTCTCTTTGATCAAGATTATCAAAGCTATAAAGAACATGGACGTATGGTTTTTCAAAACCATCAAGGTCTCATGGACCTTCCTCTTCCTAACCTTATTGGAGACCACCAAATTGCTAATGCTGGTGCATCTCTTGAAGCAGTTTATCAAGCGGGTTTTCAACTTTCAGAACAAACCATAAATGACGCTTTGAAGAATATTTATTGGCCCGCACGAATGCAGCGTCTTACCCAAGGGCTTTTGGTTGATCAACTATCTCCTGATATTGATTTATGGTTAGATGGTGGTCACAATCCTGCTGCAGGAAAAGTTATTGCGGCAGAACTTACACAATGGAGAAAAAAAACAGATCGTCCCATTATTATGATTGCTGGCATGCTTAATACCAAAGATGCTGTCGGTTATTTTCGTCCTTTAGCAAACCTTGTCGATAAAGTATATACGATACCGCTTATTAACAATGACGCCAGTCTCTCTCCAATAAACTTAGCTGAATCAGCCCAAAAAGCAGGAATCTTTGCTACTCCACAAGCACATCTACAAGATGCTTTGTATAAAATTAAAATGGAATATAAAGAGGCTATTGTCCTTATTAGTGGTTCTCTTTATCTTGCGGGTGATATTTTGCGTGACAATAAAACACCACCGTGCTAGATAATTAGCTATTTTTAAAGCTTTGAAAGATAGACCTTTTAATCATGCAACTTGATTGTGCACTTTATCAACATCCTAAACTCATTACTGTTTTTGGCGGATCCGGTTTTGTAGGACGACATGTCGTTGAAACTTTGACTAAGCGGGGATATCGCGTTCGCATCGCTGTTCGTTGTCCACAAAAAGCTTATTACATGCTACAAATAGGAGAAGTAGGACAAACCCAAATGCTTAAAACAGATATCAAGCATCGTGCCTCTGTTGCACGCGCATTGCTTGGAGCTGATGCAGCAGTGTTTTTACCCGGTAGCTTAAAACAAGCAAATCAATCGAATTTTAAAAGCACACAAATTGATGGTGCTTACAATGTTGCTGAATTAACAGTAGAAGCTGGTATTCCTCTCATCTATATGTCGACTCTTGTGGCTAGCGAAAACACTGCATGTCTTTATGCACGTGTTAAGTTTATGGGTGAACAAATCATTCATAACAAGAATCCTCAGGCAATTATTATACGTCCATCCATTATCTTTGGACCAGAAGATTGTTTCTTTAATACCTTAGCAGATTTGTCACGTTTTTTACCAATTATGCCTCTTTTTGGAGGTGGGAAAAGCAAATTGCAACCCGTATATGTTGGTGACGTTGCTGAGTTTATAGCACGTGCTTTAGATGGACAGGTAGCTTGGGGAAAAAAATATGATCTTGGTGGTCCCCAGATTATCACCCTCCAAAATGCTCTTGAAAATATACTTAAAATCATTCATCGTAAAAAAACAATCCTATCTATGCCTCTTTCTGTCGGTCTATTGATTGGAGGAGTTTTAGGAACGATTGGTAAGTTGCCTCTTGTGCCAACGCTCGTAACAGCCAATCAAATACGCTTTTTGCAAATGGATAACATTGTTTCTAAAGAAGCTATAGAGAATGGATATACTCTAGAAGGAGTAGGAATTACTCCTAGAGCAATGACTGCATTCTTGCCAAGTTATCTCTGGCGATTTCGTCCACATGGTCAATTTTCCCAAAACCTACTCGTCTAGAATAAATTCTTCTAAAACTGAGTTAATTATTTGATTTATAATTCATAGTGCGTTGTTAGCGGTTTTAAAATCAGAGTGTTCAATAGAGTGATGTTTTTGCATTTTTAATGCTCCATTTAGTATCACAAAACATGTTTCCTCGCACATCTATAGTATTTTGATAAAAACTGTTGGAAACAGGAGAAAAGCACTTCTTATAAACTGTCTTTATCCAAGAGCAGGTGCAACATTGGAATCCTAAAGAACCGATCCTGAACTGCCTATCCATAAACATGATAATCTATGGCTTTGCATTTATATTATTTTGCCAAAAAGCTTAATAATGAGATTAAAGTAATTCTTCCTTTTTCAAAAACCGCATAAGTGAGTAGAATACGAGTATACTACTTTCGATATTATCCCATAAAAATCGATATAAAAACTGTAAAGCAATGCACCATTTTTATTATTTAAAAGGTATTCCCTCTGGAAACTTTTAAAAGCTTTAAAGTTACGTGAAAAGGATAGAATTTTGTTTATATAATAAAACTTATCATGAAGATCTCCTACTCTGTCAGTAACATCACTACTCAGATCCATAAATGCATATTTGTTGCACAAATTTATGGAGATTTTAAAAGAGCTTTTTCACATAAAGAAGTCCTCTTCTTGTCTTGCATTTTTTTTTAATTTCTCCTACCGTCTTGGAAAAAATTATTTTAAAGGAATGAAGAATGGCAGCTCAAGATTTTGTTGTCAAAGATATTGCACTTGCCGCTTATGGTCGTAAAGAACTTGATATTGCTGAAACTGAAATGCCTGGTTTGATGGCTTGTCGTAAGGAGTTTTCTTCCAGCCAACCTTTGCGCGGAGCGCGTATTTCTGGCTCATTGCATATGACAATTCAAACAGCTGTTTTAATTGAAACATTAAAAGCAATTGGCGCCGATATACGGTGGAGCTCTAGCAATATTTTTTCTACGCAAGACCATGCAGCAGCAGCTATCGCCGCAACTGGCATTCCTGTATTTGCCGTTAAGGGTGAAACATTGGAAGAATATTGGACTTATATAGATGCAATCTTCCAATGGCCAGATGGTAATCCTTCCAATCTTATTTTAGATGATGGAGCTGACGCCACAAACTATATTTTAATGGGAAGTCGTGCAGAACAAAATAAAGATATTTTATCGCATCCCAAAACAGAAGAAGAAGAAATTTTTTTCAAACAAATACAAAAGCGTATGGATGCAACGCCAGGTTTTTTTACACAACAGCGCGCAGCAATTAAAGGTGTAAGCGAAGAAACCACAACAGGTGTAAACCGTCTTTATCAGTTACAAAAAGAAGGACTTCTACCTTTTCCTGCTATTAATGTTAATGATAGCGTCACTAAATCAAAGTTTGATAATAAATATGGATGTAAAGAATCATTGGTCGATGGTATTCGACGTGGAACAGATGTGATGATCGCTGGTAAAACTGCCATTGTCTGTGGTTATGGTGATGTAGGAAAAGGTTCAGCAGCATCTCTTTCTGGTGCTGGGGCTCGTGTTAAAGTAACAGAAATTGATCCTATCTGCGCTCTTCAAGCCGCTATGGATGGCTATGAAGTTGTTAATTTGGATGATGCTGCTTCCAGTGCTGATATTATCATCACGACAACAGGCAATAAAGATGTTGTTCGTTTAGATCATATGCGACAAGTAAAGGATATGTGTATTCTTGGAAATATTGGTCATTTTGATAACGAAATCCAAGTCGCTGCCCTTAGAAATTTGCCATGGACGAATATTAAACCACAAGTTGATATGATCACCTTTCCCGATGGAAAACGCATCATTTTGCTCTCTGAAGGACGATTGTTAAACCTCGGCAATGCGACGGGGCATCCTTCTTTTGTCATGTCAGCTTCGTTTACCAATCAAGTTTTAGCGCAAATTGAACTTTTTACCCGTACAGAACACTATACAAATGAAGTCACTGTTTTGCCTAAACATCTTGATGAAAAGGTTGCACGTCTACATCTGGATCGGTTAGGAATAAAATTAAGTGTTTTATCAGAAGAACAAGCCGCTTATATTGGAGTCTCACCACAAGGACCTTATAAACCAAACCATTACCGTTACTAATACGTTTCCTTGGGTTAAAAAAGGGAAAGATGTCGTGCTCAGCTTTGGTGACTATAACCCCAAAGAAAAAACTCAAAAAGAGATCCGAATCTATACGTATATACTTTGCCTTTTTTTCTTTTTTTCTCCAACATGCGCTTTTTCTCAGTCATTGGAAGGTTATTTACCATTTTTCTTCACTTTGCCGAATGGTCCATGGCTGCTTTTAGCGCTGTGTGGAGGAATTTCTTGTGCTTCACTTCTCTCATGTATAGCTGTTACCGTGCGTGCAAAAAAAACTGCACAGAAGCCTTTGAAGATAATTCAGGCAAATTTTTCTGAAAAACTTAAATATTATGAATGGCTTCTGGAAGAAACCGAGCAATTCCTTCTTATTTGGGAAAATCCAACAACCTTACCCCATGTTGTTGGTGCTCTTTCCACATTGCAAAAAATAGGAATCGATCAGAAAGATTTTCAGCGTTTTGAGCTCTGGGTTGAAGAAAATTCTCTGCGAGAACTTGATTATGCATTGACTCAACTCCGTTGTAAATGTCACCCTTTTGATCTTTCTATCACCACCACAAACAATGTACTGCTACAAGTTACAGGAGTCATCGCAGGAACAGTCGCCATTGCTCGTTTTCAAGATATCTCAAAACAACAGAGTGAAAATGCTCGTTTACAGAAAGATATCGCCCGCCTTCTTACTGAACTGAGAATGCAGCGTAATCTTCTTGATCTTATTCAAGAGCCCGTATGGATAAAAGATTGTGAAGGAAAAGTTTGTTTTATCAATCGCGCCTTTAGAGAAATGACAGACTTTCGTGAAGACAGTGATGACGTGGGGGATCTTTTCAATGAAAATACACAACGCAAAACAGATGAAACAGAAACAATTTTTCAAGAACATGTTCATACGGTTATTGGTGGAGAACGGCACCGTTTTCATCTCACACGTATTACAACAGCTGAAGGGATGGCAGCTTTTGCACGTGATGACAGCGCCTATGAAAATCTTGCTCATGAATTAAGATATGTTCTTCAAAGTCATTGTGAAACACTTGACCAAATTTCAACAGCTGTAGCCATTTTTGATACAAACCAAAAATTAAAATTCTGTAATCACGCTTTCAAAATTTTATGGCCGTTGGAGAGTTCTTTTTTAGAAAGTGAACCAAGCCATACATTGTTTCTTGAACGTTTACGTGAAAAGGGGCTCATTGCTGAACACCCTGATTGGCGCGCATGGAAAGAAGAACTTTTAAAAGCCTATTGGCAAACAGAATCGAACCAACAAATTTGGAATCTTCCAGATGGGCGTACGGTGCGTGTTGTCTCGAACCCTCATCCACAAGGAGGTGTCACTTGGCTTTACGAAAACCTTACCGAAAAAATTGATCTTGAGCGCCGTTATAATACACTTATTAAAATACAAGGTGAAACACTTGATAAACTTTCTGAAGGTGTGGTCGTTTTTGGTACTGATGGACGCCTTCGCTTATCGAATCCTGCCTTGTCGAAATTGTGGTCTCTTCCTTATAATTTACTGGTAGAAGGAACCCATATTACACAGTTACAAAGCCATTGTTCAGCCTTAACCTTGGGGCAAGAATGGGATCAATTTACCAAGTTCATTACCGGTTTTGCTGAAAAACGTGAAACATTTTCAGGTCGTATAGATCTTAAAAATGATATGATTATTGACTATACTCTGGTCCCTCTTCCTAATGGACAAACGATGCTTACTTTTGTGAATGTTACGGACACTGTCCATATTGCGCGTGCTCTTCAAGAAAAAAATGAAGCATTAGAAAGTGCTGATCGTTTGCGTAATGAATTTGTCCAACATGTTTCTTATGAATTACGCACACCTCTCACCAATATTATTGGATTTTCCGATATTTTACGTGATCAAATTTTCGGTTCTATCAATGAACGTCAACAAGAATATCTTGAACACATTCATTCAGAATCAGGAACTCTTTTAAATATTGTTAACGATATTCTTGATCTTGCTACCCTTGATGCAGGCATTATGGAGTTGGACATAAAATCGGTTAACATTGCCGATGCTATGATACAAGCAGTAGCACGTGTAGAAGATCGCCTTAATGGACGTCATATTACGCTTTTACAACAAATTTCTCCTTCCTTAAATTCTATTTCTGCTGATGAAAAGCGCTTGCATCAAATTTTTGTGAATGTCCTGAGTAATGCTATTAATTTTGCAACGGAGGCGAGTACTATTGAATTTTGCGTTGATGAACAAGATGATAACATTGTCTTTAGCGTTCACAATCAGGGCTCTGACATCCCAGAAGATGTCCTTGATCGTATTTTTAAACGTTTTTCTTCCCATTCACACCATGGTGGGCGTGCGGGAGCGGGTCTTGGCCTTTCCCTTGTAAAAAGTTTCGTTGAACTACACGGTGGACATGTTGAAATTCTTACCGGTTCTGGAAAAGGAACAACAGTTAAATGTTTTTTCCCACTCTCCAAAGGAGATACGATTTTTTAATTTTAACCTTTATGATAACAAAAATTTTTCATCCATTTCATGGAACTTTTAATGAATTTTAGTTTTTTTCTTGAAAATGAAGAGGCAACAAAGCTTTTTTCACAAAATTTAGCTCTTTCTTTAAAGCCAGGAGATCTTGTAACGCTGCAAGGAGATCTTGGAACTGGAAAGTCAACCATTGCACGTACAATCATTCAAACACTTGCGAACGATAACACTATGGATGTTCCAAGCCCTACTTTTACTCTTGTGCAAAGCTATCAACTTCCAAAGTTTGAAATTATTCATGCTGATCTTTATCGCCTTTCTATGGCAGAAGAAATTGATGAATTAGGGCTTCATGAAGCTCGTGAGAAAAATATTTTACTTGTTGAATGGCCAGAAAGAAATACAGCTCTTTTAGAGCTTGCCACTTTTGCACTCACCTTACATTATAAAGAACATGGGCGTCATGTAACAGTTAAATCAGCGCAACATTCCATTGAATGTTTGCAACAGTCTTTCGCAATTCGTACATTTTAAAAAAAACATGGACATCATCATTTTTAATTTGATAATACCTCAGTACTACCTATGAAATTTGAGATGATGGACAACATAAAGAAGGCTTCAATGGAGGCACCAACCATGGAAGATGAAGTGAAATGCTGACTCTTTCATATAACAATGACATAAATTGCAAAGAATAGTCGTTAATTTATAGGAATTCATCAATTTATTTTAGAGAATCTGATACCTACAATTTTGATTTTAGAGAATAGTATAAGAGAATTTTAAATTGAAGTGGTACCCCTTTAGAAGAGCATTATATAACCTGTAGTGAATTGCTTGTTTCTTTCTGCTTAAAAATTGTGAGCTTCAAAAAAGTAATTTGCAAAGTTTTTGCTTAAAATCTCCTTTTATTGTTGAAAGCACTATCTATCTCAATAGTCTTATCTAAGAAGAAAATATCATTCACTTAAATATTCGTTGGCATGCATATAAACAAGGAATTGCCTACATTGTTCATACAGGACAATTTTTTGATAAAAAATGATCTATTGAATTACGTATAACAGTGTGGATTCTTAAAATCATTTAAATTTTTGATTTAATTGAATTGCTATTACAATGTATTACAGAAAAGGAATGTAAAAAAAATCAAAAGGAGAGACTAAAATTTCTCTCCTTTATCGTTACTGTGTATGGCATTAACTAAGGCCATTTTTTATCCACTCAGAAAGACGTCCTTTAGAGGTAGCGCCAACCATATTCGATGAAATATTTCCATTTTTAAACATTAGTAATGTAGGGATAGAACGTACTCCGTATTGGGTAGCCAGTTCCGGATTTTCATCAATATTTACCTTAGCAATTTTAACTTGATTTTGCATTTCTATTGAAATTTCATCCAAAATTGGAGCAATCACTTTGCAAGGGCCACACCATTCTGCCCAAAAATCAACCACAACAGGGGTGGAAGAGGTTAGAACTTCACTTTCGAAATTATCCTTATCAACTTTTATACACGTCATTGATTTATCCTTTATATTCACTTTTTATAGATTGGTATAATAACAATTCATATCAAGTTATTGCAAAGATAAATTATTAAAGGACTTTTTTACATCAGAGATTGTGCGTTGTGTTTGTTTGAGCGATTTTATGAAAGTAAATAAAGTGTAAAAATGCTTTGCAAGGAAAAGACTAACTTATAAGGCAACTTCACTAAGAAATGCCTCAAGTTTTTCTGGAGAAAGTTTGAAAATTTTGGCTTCTTTACTATAGATAAGCAGAGCTTGTATATCTTTATCGGGATGAATAGCTTGCAATAATTTTCGATAAAGAGCCATTTGCAACCAATGATGGGAAGCAATAGCGGCTTCATTTTCTGGTGGGGTTCCTGTTTTAAAATCGGCAAAGATAATGCTGTTTTGCGTGATGTAGAGACGGTCAATTTGACCAGAGATTACTTGTTCTTTTCCACGAATTTTTACAATGCCCATTAAGGAAACCTCAGCACGTGAATGCTCAGAAAAAAGGGGTTTGAGATAAACATGATCTAATATTTTCCAAATATGGCAAAGAGCATCTTCTCTTTGGCTCTCATGCCAATGAGAGGCTTTGATATTGAGATAGTTTTGAGCATAATCTCGACGTTTTTGTGGGGGACAATCGGGTAAATATTGTAACAATCGGTGAATGAGATTACCATATTCAATGGAAAAAGCTCTGTTTGTGTTCGTTTCTCCTAAAACAGGTGAAATAGTAAGTTGTTTTGGACTTGAGGAAGGTTCTGTATCAGCTTCAATAGAAAGGCTCGCTACTGAGGGTTTTAACGGTTTTGGGAGAATTGGTTCTGCTGGTACTTTATGAGAGAAAAAATCTGGTAGAGGTGGAAGTGTTTGGCACTCAGAACGAGAGGCTTCCTGATTTATTGAGGCAGAAGAAGAATCTGTGATACAATAACGCCAAGCTGCAATATCTTCTGCAGGGCCTTTTATAGAAACCGCATGAGGTTCAAGAGCTTTTTTTACCAATTGTAACCATGTATGAGATGGCGTTTTCTGACTTTTATATCCACAAATAAACAAGCGATCTTCAGCGCGTGTCATTCCTACATAAAGAAGGCGCCTATATTCTTCTTCTGCACGCTCTTTTAAACGCAAAATTGCTTGTTTAGAGGGCATTGTATCGAATTCTGCATTAGGGCACCAGATAAAAGCTTGTTGATCACTCAAATGTGCATTGTTCAAGGGAACTTCAAGCAAGTGAGGTGAATGCTGAGGATGCCAGATTGCACTACCAGGATCAACCAGAAATACAACGGAAGCTTCCAGTCCTTTTGCAGCATGAACAGTCATGATGCGAATTTCTTCATGATTTTGGTCAAACTCACGTTTAATTTCTGGTTCACTGACACTTAATGTTTCCAAAAAAGCTTGTAATCCTGGTAACCCCGTTTTTTGAATCGCGAGTGTGTAGTCCATAAAAGCATCAAGCACATCATTGGCTTCCGAGCCTAAGCGCGCTAAAATTTTTTGTCTTCCCTTATCATTATTCAGAATATGGCTATAGAATTCGAAGACTGGTATTTTATCCACTAAAGTACGATAATGGTTCAGCTTTTCAAAAGCATCTTTAAAAGATACCCGCGATGATGTATGCGTACACAAACTTTGCCAAAGAGAGCCAGTGCGGTGTGCGGCAAGCAGATAGAGTTCCTCTTCACTAAGAGCAAAAAGGGGACTTTTTAAAACACAAGCAAGAGAAAGATCATCTTGTGGCTGCAAAACAAAACGTCCGAGTGCCATTAAATCACGCACGCTCATATGTTTTATAAGCTGTAAACGGTCTGCACCAGCGACAGGTATATTGCGTTGTTTAAGGGCACGAGAAAGCGCTAGGGCAAATTGATCACGCTTACGAACCAAAACCATAATATCACTAGCACGCAATAACCGCCCTTTTGCTGGAAGCATTTCTCCTTTTTGTAACCAGCCTGCAATAGTTTCAGCAACTTTTTCTGCCAAACGTACTGCTGGTGTATCTAAATGATCAACAGTTACATGCCAATCATCAGGAAATTCGTCTTTTTCTTTAGAAATAGCATCCCATAAAATAACTTCACCTGGACTGTGAGTACGGATAGCTTCGTGTATGGTTTTTGTATTTTCTGCCGAAAGCCCTTTATAATTTTCTGGTGTTTCAAAAACAAGATCAACGCTTTTAAGAACATCTGCTGTAGAGCGAAAAGAGTAATGCAGTTGTATTTTTTCGAATTTCTGCTTTGCTTGTTGTGCTTTTTTTTGAATAATTTTCCCATTTGCAGCAAAATTTTCTGGTGCAGCGCCCTGAAAGGAATAAATAGACTGTTTTTCATCTCCAACAGCAAAAAGAGTACGTATATTGTCACGTTGACTATGACCTGTAAAAAATTCTTGCGCTAAAAATTGAATAATTTTCCATTGATCAGGGTTCGTATCTTGTGCTTCATCAAGCAAAATATGATCAAGACCCTTATCAAGTTTATAGTGCACCCATTGGCTTGCACCTTCACGTTGCAATAAATGGAGTGTGCGCTCAATGAGATCATCAAAGTTTAAAAAACCATTGGTTTTTTTTAAATTTGCATAAATTTTGAGATAAAGGGCACAAAGCTGAAAAGCCGCCATATTGAGGGTCGCAACTTTTGCGCATTGATATTTCTCTAAAAGAATAGAAAGCTCGCTTTGTTTATCTTCAAGCATTTGTTGAATAAAAGGCCAAATTTCGTCTGATTTTTTACGAGATAAATTTGAGAAATTCCGTGGCTCACCTTTTGTTGTAAAATAAATATCAGAAATACTATTGAGAATATTTGTCTCATCATGTACCTCTTCTAATTGGGAAAGTTTTACCACCATATCCTTGAAGCTTTGACTGCCATTGATTTCACAATGATTAAGAGCATAAACAGGAAGGCGCGCAATCTGTTGCATTTGTTCCAATAGGTATTGGGTTGTATCATCAGGTGCTAAATCAAACAGCGACCGCAATTTTTCTTCTCCATTTTCAGACAGAAGAGAAGACAAAAAATCAGACAGTTTATGTTGCTTTTCAGCTGCTTCATACAGCAATTGGTTAAAAGTATGTTCACTGATAACCTTAAGCAGCTGTTTTAGAGCGGGTTGTACATCATGATGCTTCAAAAGTTGGCAGCGAGCTTCTTGTAGTAATTTCTTGCGGTTGACATCATCTATGAGTTCGAAATGTCCAGCAATATTGGCTTCTAGCATAAATTGATGCAAGAGAGATTCGCAAAATGCGTGAATAGTCTGTATTTTCAAACCACCAGGTGTTTCTAAAGCACGAGCAAAGAGTTGGCGCGCATAGGTTATTTTTGTTGCACTGATAGGTTTGTTTTCAAACTTCGATAAGATTTCTTTAAGCTGCGCATCATCGAGTTCATTCCAGCTGGAGAGTGTGCGAAAAATTCGTGATTGCATAACAGCAGCGGCGGCTCTCGTGTAAGTAAGGCATAAAATACGTGCTGGAGGTGTACCGTTTAAAAGCAAACGGATAACACGTTCGGTTAGAACATGGGTTTTTCCAGATCCTGCATTTGCAGAAACCCACACGTTTTTTTGGGGATGTGTTGCTGTTGCTTGTGCATCAAGAGCGGCTTCAGGAATAGAAAAAAACGTCATGATTACTCTTCTTTATGAAAACCACTTGACCATTCCCATAAGCGTGCCAGATGATCATAGTCACTTTCATATTGTTTTAACATAGGGACTGCGTGTGAAAGATAGCCTTGTTGTGGATTTTGATAATAAGTTATGAGTGCGATAAGATTTTCCCATGCATTGTTAGCAAGATCAACAGCACTTAGATGAGTTTTTCCGTCTTTTTTCTTTAAAAGAATTGATTGGGATTTAATTTCACCTTTTTTGTTAAGAGGAATGTAAAATAAATTTGAGGGGGTAAAATCTTGAAAATCTGGGAATCCCCCTTGTATGAGTAAAGCTGTTTCTAAAGCCAATTGCGGAAATAATAATTCACGAACTTGTTTTGATGAAGGAGGGGTTCCGGTTTTGAAATCTAGAATTTCAACCGTTTTATCTGGCAAAACATCAAGACGATCAGCACGTCCTGAAAGGGTTACCCCTGTTGTTCCTATAGGGATTTTTTGTGATACCACTTCCGAATATCGCTCTCGCAGTCCTAAACTTTGTTCCCATTGAATAAAACGTGGAGCAAGATTTTCAAAACTATCCCACCAAATTACTTCAATATCCGGTGGAAAATTGAATTTATCAAACTCTTTACGTCCAATAGCAAGCAACACATCTAATGCATTTGCAGCATTTAGATTTTTTATTTGTGTGCAAAAATCTGCAAGAATAGCGTGATAAAGTGTTCCACGTTCAGGAGCGCTAGAATTATGAATAAGGGCTTTAAGTGGTTTGAGCCTTAAGATTTTTTTAGCATAAATGGCATAAGGGTCATACCGTAATATTTCTATTTCAGTAACTGAAAAATGACGTGGACGCATATCAAGAGGTGGTACAGGGCAGGGACGCTTCACCTCAGAAATCATGTTTGTATGATCAAGCATCTTTGCCCAATGAAGGAGTATTTCACCTCGTACACGGATTTGTTTCCAAACTTGTTGTCCTACGACGGTTTCTAAGCGTTGTAGCCAACGTGAAGGAATGGAAGGCGTATGATTAACGCGCAATGCGCGACTCATCACCACTTTATCCATTCCCATCGCCCATTGAAAATCATGCGCGGAAAGACCAATATGCTGCTCTGGTGGCTCCAGAGTTAACATCATTTTCATCGGTCGCGATAAAAAAGCATCATTTCGGGTTGATATCGGCCATGACCCTTCATTAAGACCGCCGATGACCACTGTATCAACCGTTTGCAAACGCGATTCCAAAGTACCCCAGATGAATAAACGTGGATGTCCTCCAGGAGAAGGTGTAACGGAACGCATTGCGATCAATGCAGAAAACATAGCAGGCCATTCGCAAAGATGAAATGTTAATCCTGATTGATCACTGACCAATTCACGTAAGAACTTTGATAAGGCTTGTCCTGCTTCGTGTTGATAAAGATGTGCAAGAGAGTTATCCTCATCGCGACCAAAATTTTCAAAAACTTCAACAGTTGCTATCGCAGCTTCGTTGATGGTGCACTCTTTCTCTTGTTTCATAAGAGATGTTAAAGGTTCAACAGCTGTCCTCAAAAGATGACAAAGGAAACGTGCTTCTTCACATTTCTGCTGATCAAGAGCGTTGATTTCAGAACTATTATGAAAAGATGTTTCAATCCATTTTTCAAGAAATTGATCACATTCGCAAAGATTGATGCGCCCTGTATTCCCTCGAAGAACAAAAAGTTCAAAATTTTCTGCCATTTCCCGTAAACGATGACGGTTTTGTTGGAGTGTTGTAAGGGGATGTTTAAGAAGAGAAAGAAAAGCAATGGGATCATCAGGTTGTAATACATTTTCTAAGATAAGCCGCAAAAGCGTTACAGGCAATGTTTGGGCAAGTGGTATTCCCCCTGAATCATTTGCTTCAATTCCAAATCGTTGTAATTCCGCAGTAACACGGCGTGCTAAATTACGGTCATTTGTAATAAGAGCTGCGGTTTTTTGGGGTTCTTCAATAGCTTTGCGTAAAGCAACAGCAATAGCGAGAGCTTCTTCACGTTCATTGATAGCTTCAATAAATGACCAGTCTGCACAAAGAGCCTCATAATCATCACGGACAATTTGTATCCATTTATCTGTCGTAGAAGCAGGTCGCAATGCTTCCGATAAAAGAGCCATTCGTCTTTTCTTTGTGCTACTTTGTTGGCCAATTTCGCAAACATGGCGACGTTGACACCCCAT
Organism: Bartonella sp. AC535YNZD; assembly: GCF_042196625.1. Lineage (NCBI taxonomy): Bacteria > Pseudomonadati > Pseudomonadota > Alphaproteobacteria > Hyphomicrobiales > Bartonellaceae > Bartonella > Bartonella sp. AC535YNZD. The sequence goes on from NZ_JBHIQP010000001.1 coordinate 190,974, forward strand.
GAGAGAAAGAAGTTTTTTTAAATGATATTGAGGATGGCTAAAAATATTTTCTGCAGGATCAAAAAAATCGCAAGCTGTTTTTTCTTTATTGCTTGTGCTTAATGCATTCCATTGTTCTTCATCCATATAAAAATCAAGGCCAGGAAGAACAACAGCCCCTTTGGGCAGAGAAGCTATAACCTTTAAAAGATGAGAAACTGCGGGCATAGAACCTGACACACCAGCTGCAATGATCGGTTTATCAGGCTTCGTACGTCGTAAATTCTCTGCATGCATTGTGAGTGCTTGATTACGCCATTCAGCGGGATTACTTCGTTGTCTTTCTGTCAAGATTTGTGGCCAATTTTGCGTAACAATAGTCAGAAAATCGAGCGTTATCTGCCACCATTCAGCGACCATGTCAGGGGCAATATCTTTAAGTTTCGACCAATCTGCTCCTTCTGTTTCAATTTCGTCCATCAAGTGTGCTAAATCTTGAGCAAGCCAAATTGCATCAGCACTATGAGCTGGAATAAGCACATCTTCTGTACCAAACATGGCACGCAGATGCGCAGGTAAATTTTCACGCCATGGACGAATAAGGCGCGCTAAAAGCAGTAGGCGTTCACTTTCTCCAATAGGCGGATTTAAAGCGCTAGTATGATTTTCAACAAAAAGGAAACTGTCTTCATCGACATCTCCTAGAGCACGAATAGTTGGTAAAAAGGTTGAGTGTGTATTACTTCTTTCAACAAAAGCTAAACGCAAAGCGCGCGCAGCACGACGTGTCGGAACATAAATAAGGCTATCAGCAAGAGCAGTTTGAATGTCTCCATTGGGAGCAAAATTATCAATAAGGGTACCAGAGAGCAGTGCATCAACAAAGTGAGGCAAAAAAGCCGTTCCAGAAGATATAGAAAAGACACGTGGCTTATAAGTCATATGATCTCATATTGGGAATAACAAATTTCATCTTATTGATTATTTGCTTTATTTTGACTGTATACAATTTTCATACAAGAAAAAACTGAAAAGCTCTATTTATACAGGAGATTTTTAACTGACATTCAAAATACTTAAATATATGACCTTGTCTTAAGCTATTGTGAAAAAATATATCAAAATTTTAAAAGACGTTACAATTACAAATATATTATAACTTATTGAATATTATAAATAAATTTACTTCTTTCTTTATATAATACAACCTGAAAGTGTTCTTTACATACTCCTTTTGTTTTCAGAAAAAATAACAATATTCAGATCCCTAACTCGATATGAAAAATCATTATCAACCAAATTGTTACATAAAAAATTCTTCTTTACATTAAGAGCTTACTTGATAATTTTTAAAAGTAGAAAATTTTATCTTAGGAGCTCTTTCTGCTTCATAATTTAATGAAAAATGGTTCTCCGCTAAAAAAACTGGATCACCTTCTAAATCATACGCAAGAGCAGAGCGATGATTGTTGAGAAACTTTTGCAACTCATCTTTGCTCTGCGCTGAAATCCAACGGCATAAATTAAAGCGTGCAGACTCAAAATTCACTGGCAAAGAATATTCTATTTTTAATCGCTCTTTTAAAACATCAATTTGCAAAGCACCAATAACACCAATGAGAGAAGGCGACCCATCATCAGGAATAAACAATTGCACAACCCCTTCTTCAGCCATTTGTTGCAAAGCTTCTCTGAGCTTTTTTGCTTTCATTGGATCACCCAAACAAACACGACGCAAAATCTCTGGTGCAAAATTGGGTACTCCCTTAAAAAGAATATCTTCTCCTTCAGTCAAAGTATCACCAATACGCAATGTTCCATGATTAGGAATCCCTACGATATCACCGGCATAGGCTTGATCAGCAATTTGGCGCGAACGCGCAAAGAAAAATTGTGGAGCAGAAAGTGTCATCGGTTTTCCTGTTCTGACCAATTTTGTCTTCATACCACGTTCAAGTGTTCCCGAACATACCCGAAAAAATGCAATACGATCACGATGATTAGGGTCCATATTCGCTTGAATTTTAAAAACAAATCCCGTCATTTTAGGTTCAGTTGCTATGATATTGCGCTGATCTGCACTTTGATCACGAGGACTTTGACCAAAATCAATAAGCGCATTGATCAAATCACGAACACCAAAATTTCGTAAAGCTGAACCAAAATAAACCGGAGTCATATGACCTTCACGGAAAGCTTGAAGATCAAAATTCTTGCACACACTTTGAGCGAGTTCTACTCCTTCAAGAAAAGTGGAACGTTGATACTCTGGAAGTAAATGGACAACCTCACTGGGATTTGAAACGATCCGCTGGGTTATCTCATCATCTTTTTGGCGAAAACGGTTATGATGAAGATCAAAAGTCCCAACGAAATCTTTACCCGTCCCAATGGGCCATGTTATGGGGGCGGTATCAAGAGCAAGCTTTTCTTCAATTTCATCTAAAAGCTCTATAGGATCACGCGCCTCACGATCCATTTTATTGATAAAAGTAACAATAGGAATATCCCGCATCCGACACACTTCAAACAGTTTTAGTGTTCTAGGCTCAATCCCGCGGGCCCCATCCAATACCATGATAGCACTATCAACCGCTGTAAGCGTGCGATAAGTATCGTCTGCAAAATCTTCATGGCCTGGGGTATCTAGGAGATTAAAAATATGATTTTCATATTCAAACGTCATCACAGAAGTCACAACAGAAATACCACGATCACGCTCAATATTCATCCAGTCAGAACGAGTTTGAATACGATCTTTTTTGGCTTTTACTTCTCCTGCAAGTTGAATAGCACCACCAAACAATAAAAGCTTTTCCGTCAATGTTGTTTTCCCAGCATCTGGGTGAGCAATAATTGCAAATGTACGGCGCCGCTTTACTTCCTGTACTCTTCGTTCCATTATTCCTCCATAGGTCGTGCAAGTGCTTCAGCAATCAGTGCACGCATTTCATTAATCCCATAAAGCGCTATAAATGATCCCCATCGTGGACCTCTCTCTTGTCCTAAAAGGACCTCATACAACATTTGAAAAAAAACATTGGAAACGCCAGGCCCACCTTCAGGGCTTTTTTTGCTATGATCTTGATAGCGTTCCGTTAACCGCGCAACATCAAGAAGTGTATTTTGTAGTGTGTTGCCATCAACAGTTTCAGGCAAATTGGCTAATTTTGCATCAATTTGTGCTAATGTTGCTCGTTCGCTGTCATCTGGTATACGAAATTTTTTGTTTGGTTTAACAAAAACATCAAAATATTTAATGGCAAATTTCACCAATTGATCAAGTTCTGGACAAGTTTGCGCATTTGCTCCCTTAGCGTAACGAGAAATAAAACCCCAAAGAACCCCTGCATTCTCTGCATTTGAAGCACTTACCAAATTTAAAAGCATCGCAAAAGGTACAGGTAAATCAACCTGCGGTGGACAACCATTATGAATATGCCATACAGGATTATTGAGCCGTTCTTGCCAACTTTGACGACCATAGGCAGAAAGATGCGCATAATATTCATCCACAGCTTTGGGAATAACATCAAAATAAAGCCGTTTTGCTGTCTTGGGCTTTGAAAACATATAAAGCCCTAAGCTCTCTGTTGGAGCATATGTAAGCCATTCATCAATGGTTAAGCCATTTCCCTTGGATTTGGAAATTTTTTGCCCTTTATCATCTAAAAAGAGTTCATAGTTAAATCCCTCTGGAGGCTTTCCACCCAGTACTTTACAAATTTTAGAAGAAAGATTTGTGGAATCGATAAGATCTTTTCCTGCCATTTCATAATCAATGCCAAGCGCTGCCCAACGCATAGCCCAATCGACCTTCCACTGACACTTAACTTTACCCCCTGTAACCTCTGTTTCTATGGTTTCTCCTGTTTCAGGTTCAATATAAGTAACTGTCCCTTTTTCAACATTACGCGCAATCATTGGTACTTGTAATACTTTTCCAGAAAAAGGAGAAATCGGTAAAAAAAGAGAATAGGTCGCCTGTCGCTCTTCACCTAATGTTGGTAAAATAATTGCCATCACCTTGTCATAACAAGCAAGAATTTTTAAAAGTGTTTCATCAAAACGACCAGAATTGTAATAATCCGTAGCACTTGCAAATTCATAATCAAAACCAAAACGATCAAGGAAAGCCCGTAACCGCGCATTATTTGCCGCTCCAAAAGAAGGATAATCATCTCCAAAAGGATCAGGTACACGGCTCAACGGTTGACCAAGATAATGTTCCATCCTCTCGCGATCTGGCACATTCTCAGGAACCTTGCGCAAACCATCCATATCATCAGAAAAACAAAGTAATTTTGTTTTTACTTTATTCTCTGTGAGAATATGAAATGCATGACGCACCATGGTTGTACGTGCAACTTCCCCAAAAGTTCCAATATGCGGTAAACCAGAAGGTCCATAACCGGTCTCAAATATTATACTGTCTGGGTAACCCGTCTTTTCATACCGTTTGATAATCTTACGTGCTTCTTCAAATGGCCAAGTTCTCGATTGAGCAGCCGCATCCTTTAATTCAGGCGTAAGGCTAAGGGCATCACACTGATTACGCATCATTATTTATCCTAAAAATTATAATCTTCCAAAATAGGGTGTATGGTTCTTGAATTTATTCGTCAATAATAGCAAGCAAAAAGATGTAAATTTCTTTATACTCTTAAGTCACAATACAAAAACCACCCTCACTGTAAACATATTTTGTTCTGATAAAAATCAAAAACATTCAATATTATAAAGCAAAATTGACTTGTTTTGATTATCGAAGCCTTCATTGCTATTATTATCATGGGTTTTGCTTATTATATTTATTAGCGCAGAAGATAAGCTTCTAGTATTGAACGAAAGAACGGTAAAAACCAACAAAAAAATGCTTAAACTAGGCATTTCATACAAAAGCACTAATCCACATTACACTTGTCACTGTAACTTTCTATTTCTTTTCTTTATCATCTTGATGATGCCTTGCTAATGTACGCAAACGTAGAGCATTTAATTTAATAAAACCAGTCGCATCTCTTTGATCATAAACACCTTGATCATCCTCGAAAGTTACTAACTCACTGGAATAAAGTGATTTTTTACTTTGGCGCCCTTCAACAATCACATTCCCCTTATAAAGCTTTAACGTGACTTCACCTTCAACATGTTCTTGAGATAAATCAATCGCTGCTTGCAACATCTTACGTTCGGGAGAAAACCAAAAGCCATAATAAATGAGTTCTGCATAACGTGGCATCAATTCATCTTTTAAATGAGCTGCGCCACGATCTAACGTTAAAGATTCTATAGCTCTGTGAGCCGTTAAAAGAATGGTCCCCCCTGGTGTTTCATAAATACCCCGCGATTTCATACCTACAAAGCGATTTTCTACCAGATCCAACCGACCAATACCATTATCCCGCCCATAATGATTTAATTCTGCAAGTAAAGTTGCAGGAGATAAATTTTTTCCATTGATTGAAACAGCATCGCCTTTTTTAAAGCCAAGAGTGATTCTGGTTGCTTCATCTGGAGCATCTTCCACCGAAAGAGTACGCATATGGACATATTCAGGAGCAGGAAGTGCTGGATTTTCTAAAATCTTTCCTTCTGATGAAGAATGTAATAAATTTGCATCCACTGAAAAAGGAGCTTCGCCTTGCTTATCTTTTTCTACAGGAATTTGATGCATACGCGCAAATTCAAACAGATCTGTCCGACTCTTAAAATCCCAATCACGCCACGGAGCAATAATCTTTATATTAGGATTAAGTGCATAAGCAGAAAGTTCAAAGCGTACCTGATCATTGCCTTTGCCCGTTGCTCCATGAGCAATGGCATCTGCCCCTGTTTCCTTAGCAATTTCAATAAGACGTTTTGAAATAAGTGGACGTGCAATTGATGTTCCTAAAAGATAAGTCCCTTCATAAACGGTATTGGCTCGAAACATCGGAAAAACAAAATCACGCACAAATTCTTCACGCAAATCTTCAATGTAGATTTCTTTAACACCTAGCATTTCAGCTTTACGACGAGCAAGCTCTAATTCTTCCCCCTGCCCCAAATCTGCTGTAAAAGTCACAACTTCAACGCCTAGCGTACTTTGTAACCATTTGAGAATAATTGACGTATCCAATCCCCCCGAATAAGCCAAAACAACTTTTCTAATACTTTTCCACTTTTTCATTCTAAAGCTCTATACGAATTGTTCTTTTTTTCTAAAAAATTAAAACGACACAAGAAATATAAAAATAAATTCTCTTTAAACAACATTAAAAAGACTCAAAAAGCATAAATAAAGACGCCTCAAAGTATAAATAATGAACATTACTTAAAAATAAGAGGAGATTGACGTGTCATTTCTACCGGAGTGGTCTATTGTTGTACAATTTGCTTTAGCATCGTTGATTTTAGCACTTATTCCAGGACCTGATATGATGCTTTCTGTAGGACGAACCATTACACAAAGCAAAAAAGCTGGAATTATGTGCGCCTTGGGAAGTGCAACAGGATTTGCCATTCAGGTTACAGCTGTAGCACTTGGTTTATCAGCGCTTATTTTTGCTGCGCCACACGCTTTTGTTTTTCTGAAAATTGTTGGCGCCTTTTATCTTTTATGGTTTGCCTTTCAAGCATTAAGGAGAAACCCGACACTTTCCTTTGAACCAACATCTTCTAAACCTCAAAGCTCTAAACGTAACTATCTTGCTGGTATTGGAATTAATCTTCTCAATCCTAAAGTCATACTCTTTAACGCAACATTCTTACCACAATTTATCAATGCAAATGATCCTATGGCAACACAAAAGCTGCTCTTTTTAGGACTCTCTTATATTCCTATTTCTTTCCCCATTACAATTTCAGTCGTTTTTACAGCGCATAAACTTACCAAAATCCTTAAACAGAACCCTCTTTATCTTCGCTTTCTCGATTGGCTTATTGCAGGTACTTTTACCAGCTTTGCCCTCCATCTCCTTGTGGTTACAAAACATTGATTTATAAGTGTAATGTATCGCTTTTAATTTAAATAAAAAAACAAATATTATAAGATTTTTTCATTTCAAACCTGTTTATTTTGAATAAAACAATACCTTTCCTTTGTACATCACAAGAGAAGCTGGAGTTTTTGTATGGATAAAAACTATCTAAGAAAAGAATAAAAACACCTCTTATAAACCATCTCAAGTACTAAAAGCTGTTACAACATTGGGAGCTAAAAAATAGAATGGTGGTACCAATTTACACCTTTATTAAACATAAAGGTGTAGGAGTACAATACATTTCACAGAAGCTTTTTGTTATACTCCTCACAAGCATTATCGTGATATGAAGAGTGCACTAAGAGATACTTATGATGCGTGATCTTATTTAAGAAGAATAATAAACAAAAGCATGAGGCACTGCACAATCTCCACTTTTTAAAAGGTATTACCGTAGATGCTTTTAAAAGACACAAAACCTAATTAATGAGTATGATAATAAGGTAGAAATTAGTTACAATCCTTAAGACTTCATATTCCCTCTAAATTAGGCTTCCTTCTTATTTCAGAGATTATGCAAACAGACTATAGACAATCTCTTACCCCATTTAGCATATAAACGCTGAAACTGTTCGTCTAGCACTTATCCAATCTTAATCTCTGTCTCACATATGCTATCGCACGAGGTTTGGATATTAATTTACAAACAAAAAAGCACAGACTTTATATCGCTTCGCTATATAGCTGAAAATTGTATTAACTAATGACCAGCAGCATTTTCAAGTCGCAAACGTTCAGATTTCCGTAAGCGCTCTGAAGCCGATTTAAGCTGTCCACATGCAGCTAAAATATCGCGTCCACGCGGTATCCGAATAGGAGAAGCATAACCCGCTTGATTAACGACATCAGCAAAACGCTCGATTTGATCCCAATCAGAACACTGATAGTTACTCCCTGGCCACGGATTAAAAGGAATTAAATTGATCTTAGCAGGAATCCCTTTCAATAGCTGAATCAATCGCTTTGCATCATCTAAACTATCATTGATATCTTTTAGCATAACATATTCAAATGTGATTCGCTTTGCATTAGAAAGACCAGGATAATTACGGCAAGCATCCATTAGTAAAGAAAGCGGATATTTTTTATTAATGGGAACAAGCATATCCCTTAATGTATCGTGTACTGCGTGGAGTGAAATCGCCAACATAACACCAATTTCTTCTCCGGTTCGGATAATTCCAGGAACAACCCCACTAGTTGAAAGCGTAATTCGACGTTTTGATAAAGAAAGTCCATCGCCATCAGAAGCAATCAATAAAGCTTTTTTAACAGCTTCAAAATTATAAAGAGGTTCTCCCATTCCCATCATAACAATATTGGTAATTTTGCGCCCTTCAATGGGAACAATTGCCCCATCAGGAGTATTCTTATCAGGAAAATCACCCAAACAATCACGTGCAACCAATAACTGTGCCAAAATTTCTTCTGCAGTCAGATTGCGAACAAGCATCTGTGTTCCTGTATGGCAAAAGGAGCAGGTTAACGTACACCCTACTTGCGATGAAAGACATAAAGTACCACGCCCTTCTTCAGGAATATAAACCGTTTCAATTTCAACAGGCCTTCCAGCTCCACGTGCAGGAAAACGTAAGAGCCATTTACGCGTACCATCTTTTGATATTTGTTCTCCAACAATTTCTGGGCGCGCAATGGAGAAATGACACTTAAGTGTTTCTTGCATTGCTTTAGAAATATTCAGCATCTCATCAAAATTTGAAACACCACGTACATAAAGCCAATGCCAAAGCTGACGCACACGCATACGCGTTTGATGCTCTGGTACACCAACTGTCTTTAAAGCTTGCATCATTTCGTCTTGCGACAAACCAATTAAAGAGAGCTTAGAACTCTCCTTCACGACCACATTATCTGTTTTTCGTGCAAAACATGAACCAACTGGTCTAAGGTCATAGGAAATGGCCATTGCTTTCTAATTCACATCACTATTTTAGAAGTTATCGAAACCTTAATGGCACTTTTGAGTTGCATTTAATGCAGCAGTGACCCCTTTTAAGGAATAAGTATAAGTGGTATGCGTTCCTCGTTTTGATATCGCTTTCACTGTCATATTGCTTCCAGCACGCATAGCAGAAACAAGCTGCTTTTCTAGCTCTGATGACGCCAACCAAGCTGAGGAATCTTTAGTGAAAAAATCAAAATCCTTACCTCCAATGGTCACTGTCACTCTAGACCCTTCTTGAAGGGAATAACCAGCCATGAACTGCGGTTCAAACGAAATAGGTGAATGAGAACGCTTGGTAACCAAGAAAAAGTTATCACCATGATTAACTGTCGTTGGAAGAGCCTTCAAAGGTACCGATAACACATAGCAAATCGTATTTTTGGGCGATTTATAAGAATAGGCTCCCCACGCTTCAAATTGATTTAAACGGCTTGGCGTTTGTGCATATGCCACTCCTGCTGTAACAAGAACCATTACAGATGCAGCAATAACAGTCTTTTCAAACATCTTCATTTAGCTCACTTCTTTAGTCTCTAACAAGATTTTCTTCATTGGAAAAATTCAACAAAAACTCCTCGATATTCATGTGTTATTGTCCTAATTCCTTCAATAAGCGAAATATTTTCAAACTAATCAAAATAGATTTCTACGTTTCATTATGACCTTTTAATCGTTACCAAAAAATAAACTTCTTATTCAATAACCACATTAAAAAATAACATCTTCATTTTACGCTACTTATTTCGTTTTTGTATAAAAAACGATTTCTTTAAGCTATAGAACCTCAAAACGAGATGAAAACATACCATCACACTATTAAGAAATAAACCATACTCTTTATATCACAAGCAATCTGATGCAAAATTTTGAAAATACACCCCGGACTCCCCGCAAAAAAGCTTAATCGCCTTACGAATATCACTTCTCGACTTTATGCATTCAATACATTTATGTTCGCAAAATACTCCACCTTTTACTCATTATAGTGCATTCATATTTCGTATTCAACATCGTCCCGATAACACTTTTTCTCAACCTTCAAAAGACCTTGTAAAAATAATAAAATATTATCAAGATATTAATAATAAAACATAAAGAATTTAGATTCTATCTCAATAATCACATACAACTTTGTTTCTTTTGATCTTATTTCCCTATATATTTCATCTCCAATTATTAATTTCTAAAATGATTTTAGTAGCTTATAATAGCTTAATCGTATTATTTTAATGTATCAGACGATATTTTTCTTTCTGTTATAAAAAACTTCTTAAGAATTCTTTTGGAAAGTCTCCTTATCTTATTTCTAAGTAATTTATAAAAAGAAATATAAAACTTTTTTCTATAGCAGTTCTAACATTACCATTTTTTAAACAATATTTTAATCAATTAAAGACACTTAAATAAATCTTCCTATGTATAAAAACTCTTTCACCCAACCTAAAGGTATAATTTTCATTCTTACCGTACAAAATTGTTCTTTAGCATGAGCTCTATACAACAGCAGACATCTAAATCATATCTATAAAATAGTTGATCTCTCCACTTGTGAAGAAGAAAGATGGCACCATAACACTATTTTCCAGCTCCCAATGTTTTGCTGCAACCCTCAATACTTGAGACGATTCATAAGAAGCATCTTTACCCCTTTCTTGTACAGTTTTTATCCACACGCTAATTCCGTTTACAACGTGCAAGGAAATGGTTTTGATTGATTCAACATAAACAAGTTTGGAATGAGAGAATTTTACAATATTCGGATCTCTCATCTAACATGCGAAATAGTGAATTATATTTAAAATCAATATCTTGCTATACTGAAGATACAATATATTTCTTATTTCTTCTTGAGCATTAAAATATTATCCCTAAACACTCAAACTCAACTTACAAAAAAATTCAATGCACAAATAAACTTTTCTGTTGATTTCTTTCCCGCTTTCAAAGGACGAAGATTCTTAATCCAATTTGGACTGAAAAAGTTTGGATTCTTGTCGAGCGGTCTCCTCTTTTCTTCCCACTCATGTGATTCACTTAACTAAAGGCTCTACAGACAAGTCCTGCTTAAAAATATTTACCACGCACTCTAAAAGCACTTAATATATTAAGAAGACTTACAGAATTTATCTCACTATATCTCAAATGACAGTGTTTTTACAGTATAACAGGATAAAAGAATCCACGAACATAATAATTAGATGCTTTAATATACGAGAACAAGAAAGGAAAAGCCCTTCGTTTTTGTTGGTTGCTCTTTAAAAAGAAGGTTCATTTAGAAGTAATTTTCTTAAATCTCATGACACAACCTTTTGTTATTAGTCTTAAGATGCAAATTATATTCTTTCCTACGCTCTGTAGTGCATACCTCGCAATTTATACGCTCATAATACCTTTTAAGCTGCATTTGATTCTGAAGTCTGAATCAATAAAGCATAAAGCGCATTGGCATTATGCGTACTGCGCAACTTTTGTACAACATCAGTGTGACGCAAAACACGTGCGATCTGTGATAAAGCTTTTAAGTGATCTGCACCAGCATTTTCAGGTGCTAAAAGGAGAAAAACGAGATCTATAGGTTCGTCGTCAAGAGCTTCAAAATCAACAGGACTTTCAAGACGTGCAAATATACCAATGATCCGATTAATATCAGGTAATTTTCCATGAGGAATCGCAATACCTCCACCTAAACCCGTTGAACCAAGCTTCTCGCGTTGTAAAACAACATCAAAAATCACATGCTCACTAAGACCTGTTAGCTTGGAAGCTTTTTCGGCTAAAATTTGCAGAACCTGTTTTTTCGAATTAGCATTAAGAGCCGGAATGATCGCTTCCGGTGCTATTAACTCACTCAAATTCATACTTTAATTTTCCTCTTACACGCTAAAATGCTCATCAATAAACCTATAAACGCTATAGATACTTAATGTTCTTTCACTTTTCGCAACATCGCATGTGTTTTTACTTTTCAATTTATAATGGGTGATAGCTCAATACATCTCATATCACTTCTAAAACAACAATAAATAGTATTCGGATCATCATTAACGGCATAAGAAACCAAAGAAATGAAATTGTTCATAAAGTTAATTTCCTTACGACTCTAAAAAAGGCCATTATTCATAAATTTATTAAACTTGTCATAAGAGTTGATGTATAATCCGCCATCAGAGTTTTTCTTTCTTTAAAAATGAGCCCTTAAATTAAGATGAAAAGCATACTGAGCAAAATGGATCTTTACTTTGAAAATTACTGTATAGCTTGAACATCGACTTATAACAAGAATATAAAGATTTTTAGAAATTTAATGATTATTTTAAAAGAGTTATAGATTTAGCCTGATATCTGCAGCCAACCTCCTATTTTCAAATAGGCGATATAAACCAATAAAATACGACAACTCCTATTGAATAACCGCAATATATAACCGGTGCTCCCATCAAAATACCTAAAACAGCATCACCGATATATTATTTGATTCGACAGAGAAAAATATGATAAATATCTTTTACCTTTCAATAACACACGCATTCATTGAGAGCTTCATTTATCACTCATTATCACGTTAATCTAGTGATATCTTTTCTATGATATAATTATGAGTAAGCTAAACTTATAAAACAACAAACTAACCTCTAATGATAAAACCTTTTTCACCACTCAATAACAACATTAAGGTTATAGTCATAAAAGAAGTTTTGGCATAAATAAGGAGATTTTCAGTAATAATGTTTGGTTAAACTTAAATGGAAACTTGTGAAAGCTGTAAAATCAAAGAGAAAACTGATTTCCCAAATAAATTCTGCGTACATCAACGTTGTTGATAATATCGTTAGGACAACCGTGAACTAACACCCGCCCTGTATGAATAATATAAGCGCGATCGACAAGCCCTAATGTCTCACGTACATTATGATCCGTTATTAAAACACCAATGCCACGCCTCGTTAAATGACGAATAAGTTGTTGAATATCGAAAATAGCGATAGGATCAATTCCTGCAAATGGTTCATCAAGTAACATAAAATGGGGACGAGAAGCTAAAGCGCGCGCAATTTCAAGTCGCCGACGTTCACCTCCAGATAACGAAAGCGCAGACATTTTACGTAAATGATCAATTTTAAATTCATGTAAAAGGCTATCTAACTCTTCACGTTGTTTAAGACGATCTTTTTCAACGACCTCTAAAACAGCTTTAATGTTATTTTCTACTGAAAGACCACGAAAAATAGACGCTTCCTGTGGAAGATATCCAATACCTAGACGCGCACGTCGGTACATCGGAAGATGCGTAATATCAAATCCATCAATTTTAATCGAGCCTCCATCAGATTTTATGAGCCCTGTCACCATATAAAAACAAGTTGTTTTACCTGCCCCATTGGGTCCTAAAATGCCAACGGCTTCTCCCGTACGAATGCCAAAAGAAACACCATTAACTGTTCGTCTTCCTCGATAAACTTTAATCAAATTACTGGCAATCAAGGTCCCTTTTAAGGGATTTTTTGAAGCTTCACTTTCAAGATTATACCTATCAGTCTGTTTTTTTCTTTTGATTCCAAACATGAAATCTTAATGGCCATTCTTTTGATTTTGTTTTAAAATAATAGAAACACGACCTTTTTTCTTAGGCGTCTCACAACCTTCTAAAAAAGCCTTTCCGCTTTCCATATTTGCCGTTAGTTTGCACCCCGTTGCCACATTATCACCATCAGTTAACACAACATGATTCCCTGTCAAACTCATCATTTTTGACTTTCCATCAAAAACACCTTTATCACCCGTAGCAACTTGCGTAGCAATTTTTATATAAACTTTTCCTAAAGCTTCCATTTTTTGTATACTCGACGAACCAAATAAAGAAACAGATGATGCCTTTGTATCTTCCTTGTTTTTATCAATTTCTTTATATGCTTTATCGTAGTAAACAACTAATTCTGCCGTTCTTAAAAGACGTTCACCTTGCACCACTGAAACATCACCCTTAAAAAGTGCTATCCCTTCTTTATCACGTATTTCCAAAGAATCTGCATGAAGTTCTACCGGTTCTTTGTCGTTTGATAGACTTATTCCAAAATGAGTCCCTTCAGCATATCCTAAAACTGCTCCTTCTCCTAACATTCCCATGCTAAAAGCTAACATCACACCTATCCATCTTTTGTACGATTTCATTATTTCAATTCTTCTGTTTGTATATACACATACTTCTCTTTATAAATATCCTTTAAAGATTTGTATTGATATTCCGTCATTGCTTTTGAAGCACTAAATGCACATCACCATGGAAATATATGTTTTTTCCTTTTTCTCGAATTTGTAAGGCGTTTGCAGCAAGATGCAAACCGGCCTGCTGAATATTAACACGTTGATCTGTTTTTAACTGTCCCTCGGATAAGTTAATACTAGCTGACATAAATTGTACCATCATCCCATCGTTCGTTGTAATGGTGAATGGCTTATTCAACTGTAAAAAACCATTAATGTTATCGTAAACCCCCCCTTGTGCTGAAAGAAAAACCTGTCTTTGTTGGCCCATAAATGCTCTAGCTGTAATGTTTTGCAACCCAATCATTCCAGCGTGTGTATGGTCTTGAAATGCCTTTTCTGCTTTAAGCCAATAAGGTTCATGAGCACGCGTATACCCTTCTAATTTTGGATTAAGCATCGTCAAATTCATCACGCCACTTTCTCCATTATTCAAAGGCATAGAATCAGAAGTAACGGGAACCAAGAAAAACGTAAACCAGCAAAAAACCAGCGCTGAAAGCAACGCTAAGAGAGGTAAAAAAATTTTTAATACGCTAATGCGACGCGAATGACGGGATGCTTTTTTTAAAACATCTCCAAAAGATGATTGCGTTGAAAAGGCTTCATAATGTTTGTGTACGGACATACTCTCCTGATCTCTTAAATACTCCGCATTTTTAATCTGTATACCCTTTATAGAAGGTATTTTCAAATTTTGTTTCTTGCAATTTGTTTTTTCTTGATTTTATTTTGCTTTTATCCGTTTATATATTGTAATATTATGCATGGAGTGCACAATTACGAAATTTTTTTGTGTGAAAGTGAGGCTATTGTGGTAAAATCAGAGCTTGTGCAAATTATTGCTCGTCATAACCCGCATCTTTTTCAACGGGATGTGGAGAATATTGTAAACGCTATTTTTGAGGAAATTGCAACAGCACTTGCAAATGGCAATCGCGTTGAACTTCGTGGATTTGGAGCTTTTTCTGTAAAAAGCCGTTCAGCCCGTAATGGACGTAATCCACGAACAGGTGAAGCCGTTTCTGTTGAAGAAAAGTGGATTCCTTTTTTTAAAACTGGCAAGGATTTACGCGACCGTCTTAATCAGTGAGAAACTTATGATAATTAAACGTATTCTTCTAACAAGTATCAGTGTGATTCTCGCAGCGGTTTTGATTGTTTTTATCGTGGCTAATCGTCAAATGGTTCCGTTAACCCTTGATCCTTTTCGAGCAAATCCTGAAAGTTTTACTTATCATGCTCCCCTCTTTATATGGCTCTTTATTTTCTTTGGTTTTGGTATTTTATTAGGAAATCTGATCAGTTGGTTTTCCTATCACAAATACAAAAAAGCTCTCAAAAAAAGTAAAGCCGAGATTGAAAAATTGAAAACATCTATCACAAATCTGGTGTAATGGTATTTAAATGAAATCTTTTCTCTCTGTATTCTATATTCAGTACAGAGTTAAAAGTGCTCTTTTTCTTTTTTTATACATGTTTTAATTGACTTTAGCTTTTTTGCACTTTTACGAAACATTTAAGAGCTTTATAATATATTTTTATACCTCATATACCGTGATACAAAACATGCCCCCACAATGCTTTCAATCCTCCCATAATAATAGATATCCGCAGGAAAAGCTGCCCCTTATTTTAGAAACGGGTATAAGCGAAAACTATGCTCTCATTGATTCTGGTCATGGACAAAAATTAGAACGTTATGGAGCTTACCGCATTATTCGACCAGAAGGTCAAGCACTATGGAAACCCGCTTTATCACAGAAACAATGGGCTGATGTGGACGCTATTTTCACGGGAAATCGTGATGAAGAAGGGGTTGGTCGTTGGCATTTTCCTAAAAAGCCACTTAATGAGACATGGCCACTTTCTTGGAATGGACTGTCTTTTCTAGGCCGTTTTACTTCTTTTCGTCATGTGGGAGTTTTTCCTGAACAAGATGCCCATTGGCGCTCTATGGAAGAACAAATTGTTAAAGCCGAACGCCCTATAAAATTGTTGAATCTTTTTGGCTATACAGGTATTGCCTCTTTGATTGGAGCACGAGCGGGTGCGAATGTTACCCATGTTGATGCTTCTAAAAAAGCCATTGCGTGGGCAAAAGCTAATCAAGAAAGAGCAGGATTACCAGATCATTCTATTCGCTGGATTTGCGATGATGCTATGAAATTTGTCGAGCGTGAACTGCGTCGTAAGAAAAGCTATGATATGATTCTCCTTGATCCCCCTGCTTATGGGCGTGGACCCCATGGTGAAGTTTGGCAACTGTTTGATCATTTACCAGATATGATCACAAATTGTCGTAAACTTCTCTCTGATAAACCGCTCTCTGTTGTGCTTACAGCTTACTCTATTCGTGCTTCCTTCTTTGCACTTCATGCTTTAATGCGTGATGCATTTGTAAATCTTGGTGGTAAGGTCGAATCAGGAGAACTTATTTTGCGTGAAGAAGTTGCAGGACGCGCTCTTTCTACTTCCCTTTTTAGCCGTTGGATTGCTTGAATATGTTTAGACCTAAAACTGGCAAAGTGAAAGAAATTACTTCTCTTAGCAACCCCATTATAAAAGATCTTAAAGCGCTCAGCCAAAAGAAAAATCGTAATAAAGAAGGTCTTTTCATGGCAGAGGGATTGAAGTTGGTCATTGATGCTCTCGATCTCGGCTGGACAATACAGACGCTTATTTTTTCTAAAAGCAAAATCGGTAATGCTGCTATCGAAAATATTGCTGCACGCGTTGTAGCCAATGGTGGTTTTGTGATTAAAGCTTCACAAAAGGTTATGGAATCACTTACCCGACGCGATAATCCACAAACAGTTATTGGTATTTTTAAACAAAAATGGCAACCTCTTGAAATGATAACTGAACAGACTAAAGATGTTTATATCGCGCTTGATCGTGTGCGTGATCCTGGAAATCTTGGTACCATTATCCGAACTGCCGATGCCGTAGGTGCTAAAGGTGTTATTTTAATTGGCGAAACAACAGACCCTTTCTCGCCTGAAACAGTTCGTGCAACTATGGGATCAATTTTCTCTATACCGCTTTATCGTTTTGATGAAAGCGCCTTTTTAAACTGGTCTGCTCACTTTAAAGGCATGATCGTTGGCACGCATCTTAAAGGATCTCTGGATTATCGGACACTTGATTTCAAAAATGGTCCTGTTATCCTTTTAATGGGAAATGAAAAACAGGGATTATCAGATATTCTTACAAGGCGGTGTAATAAACTCGCGCGTATTCCACAAAGTGGACGTGCTGATTCGCTTAATCTAGCAGTAGCAACAGCTGTTATGCTTTATGAAATCCGTCGCCCTTATTTAATACTGGAACCATGTGAGGAAAAACATGATTCGTAAATCACTCCCTTTTCTTCTCTTGGGCTTGGCTTTTACAGTAGTACTTGATCAAGCTGTCAAATACTGGATTATGCACAATATGCCTTTAGGAACAGAAATTTCGCTTATTCCTTTTCTTTCCCTTTATCATGTGCGCAATTCTGGCATTGCATTTTCATTTTTTTCTTCCTTTTCTCACTGGGGAATCATCGCCATCACGATCATTGTGATTATCTTTCTTCTATGGTTATGGAAAAATACTGAATATAATAAGTCTTTAATGCGCTTTGGTCTTATCCTTATTATTGGAGGAGCAATAGGCAATCTTATTGATCGTATTCGCTTTCATCATGTCACTGATTATATCCTTTTTCATATTGATGATATCTTTCATTTTGCTATTTTCAACCTTGCAGATAGTTTTATCACTCTTGGTGTTATTGCCATCCTTATTGAAGAATTGCGTACTTGGATGAAGGCAAAACGTCATTCCAATAGCACATCTTCTCATTGATATGTTCAGCGCCTTAAAAACCAGAGGTTATTAATCATCACAAGTCTGATTACAAATTGATTTTTCTCAATCAATTCTTGTTTCTAATAATTTCATGTGTTTCTTTTCATGGAATTATAAAACCTTACTTTCACTTGATCTTTATATACTTGATCCGTGTAAAAGGAATGAACTCAAATAGAAACCAATAATTTTTTATTCATATGTCCTATATCCCATTCTGAGAGGAAATATTTTACAGCATTTAAATTCTGTTCATTTGCTTAAAACAATTACTTTTCATATGTTTTTTAGTTTTTACAGGCGTCATTTTTACAGTGTTTTTCTTAAGCGCTTCGTGTAAAAACACCCCTCTTTTATTTATATTGCTTAATAAGCAACATCTTTTAACTATTTTCAATGTTTTATTTATAATACAACATATTGATATATAATGATAGTTTACCATTTTGTATATTGAATGAGAACCCTAAATTTCTTTTATTTCGAACTTTCGCATGTTGAATTAATTAAAACCATGTCTTTTACACACCAATCTTGCTTGTGTGGAGCAAGCAAATAAATAACCTTGATTGATTTAATATAAGAAAATTTGTCATCAGAGAATCTTACGATATTCGGAGAAGAATTTAGCATACAAAACGATAATTTATTATTATATATCAGTTTTTATATAAAAAGATTCAATTCAATAGGTCTTCTAACCGTATAGAGCAGATGCAATATTGTAAGTTGAAAAACAGTGCGACGACATTTGCCTCTCTCTTCATCAAAGCAAAGACCGTTGATACCTTACAGAGAATTATATTACACAATTTCTATGAACAGTAAAAAAATTTTAAGTATAGTCTTTTTATCTTGCAAAAATATGGCAAAAAATGGAAATATTATTTCATCAAAATAAACTATTTCCTTACCAATTTGTAAGGTTCCTTCTTCAGATAAATCTCTTGTAATTTTTAAATAAATCTCCATAATAAGAGCAGATGTGCTGGAATTCCGCCAGTGATTCTTAGGGTTTTTGTGTTAGCCAATTTAGGACTTATACGAAGTGTTTATCTGTAATGACAGAGGTACTTTTAAACCCCAATATCTGACGGAACATATGCTAAAGGATTTTATATTATGGCTAATTTTAAAAATTTACGTTCGGCGCCTGCTTCTCATGCCGATGCATCAATTGATCTGGGATTGCGCGACTATATGTTGGGTGTCTACAATACAATGGCCATTGGTTTGCTTATTACAGCTGCTGCCGCTTATGCAATTGTATCATTAGCAACGACAACAGATATGAGTCAAGCAGCAGCTCAAATCAATAGCAGTGTTTATTTAACATCTTTTGGAGTAACATTTTATACATCACCATTCTCTTATATTGTTATGTTTGCACCACTCATAGCGGTCTTATTCCTCAGTTTTAAAATTAATACACTGAGCACAAATGCTGCTCGTAGCCTCTTTTTTGGTTATGCTGCTCTGGTTGGTCTTTCACTATCTTCAATCGTTTTGCGTTATACGACAGAAAGTATTGTACAAACCTTTGTTATTTCCGCTGCAACTTTTGGAGCTCTTTCACTTTATGGATACACAACAAAGCGTGATCTTACAGCAATCGGTTCATTCTTATTTATGGGATTGATTGGTTTGTTACTTTCTATGATTGTAAACATTTTTCTTGGGTCAAGTGCTTTGCAATTTGCTATCTCCGTTATTGGTGTTTTTATCTTTGCTGGTTTAACAGCTTACGATACTCAAAACATTAAGTTGATGTATTACGAAGGAGATGAAGGTGATACAAGAGGACGTAAAGTTATTATGGGTGCATTGAATCTTTATCTTGATTTCATCAATATGTTTGTCTTCTTGCTACAATTTCTTGGTTCAAACCGTGATTGATTTTAAAAGATCATCGCTTAATGAAAGAACCTTGTTTCCAAAAGAAACAAGGTTCTTTTGTTTTTAGTGTAAGTTTTTACCCTTTGCCTCTTAGAGATTATATTCTTTTCGCAAAATGACAAAAATACCTTACAAGCAAAAGTTTCCTTGGTTTACTGGTTTTATCCAACAAAAGCTCCATAATTCTCTTTTAAAGGCAATCTATAGCCGCTCTCATCATCAACCAAACATCATCAAGCCAAATGATAATTATGATCTAACCGTTGCTTCCTATAATGTGCATAAATGTGTAGGTACTGATAAAATTTTTAATCCTACACGTATTGTACGTGTTATTAATGAATTACAAGTTGATATCCTTGCTCTTCAAGAAGCAGATAAACGTTTTGGAGAGCGCGTTGGCTTGATTAATCTTCAGCTATTAAAAGCTGAAACTGGCTTGATTCCTGTGCCTCTCAATACCATGTCACCTCATGGTCATGGTTGGCATGGGAACGCTCTTTTTTTGCGAAAGGGATATGTACGTGAAACTTTACAAATCACTCTTCCTGGTATTGAACCACGTGGGGCTGTAATTGTAGAATTGGAAATGCAAGCAGGCCCTATTCGTATTATTGCGGCTCATTTTGGCTTATTACGTTATTCTCGTAAACAACAAACAAAAATGCTTCTTGCAATTTTGCAAAATCGCTCCCTTATGCCTACACTCCTCATTGGAGATTTTAATGAATGGCGGATAGGAAAAGGCTCATCTTTGAACCATTTTTCTCCCTATTTTGATAACACACTTGAAGTTGTGCCAAGCTTTCCTTCGCGTTTTCCTCTTTTAGCCCTTGATCGCGTTTTTGCTTTTCCCCACCAATTGGTAACAAATATTGAAAATCATCATTCACCACTTGCACGTATTGCCTCAGATCATTTGCCTATAAAAGCCTACCTTAATCTTGCCAACGCCATGAATGTTCTTGAACATAAAATAAATAAAAAAAGTTAATGTGCCTCATCCCAATTTTGAGCTGTCATGACTTTTACTTCAAGGGGTACAGATAAAGATAAAACCGGCATTGTAGCATTTTCCATAACATTTTTAACAACGTCCATGGTTTTTTTACTCTCTTCTTTTGGTACTTCAAAAATCAGTTCATCATGTACTTGCAGCAACATTTTTGCTGATAGATTTTCTCCTTTTAAAACATCTTCCATCTGTATCATAGCGCGGCGAATAATATCTGCAGCAGAGCCTTGAATCGGGGCATTAATAGCTGCCCGTTCATTAAGGGAACGAATTTTTACGTTCTTTGCTTTTATTTCTGGATAATGGATACGACGTCCAAAAATTGTTTCTACATAACCATTTTCACGTGCAAAGTTTTTTGTCTTTTCCATATAATCTTTAATTCCTGGAAACCTTTCAAAATACAATTGAATATAACGACCCGCTTCTTGGCGTGAAATTCCTAATTGATTGGCTAAGCCAAAAGCTGAAATACCATAAATGATACCAAAATTAATCGCTTTTGCACGCCGTCGTATATCTGAATGCATTCCCTCTATTGCAACGCCAAACATTTGTGACGCCGTTATAGCGTGAATATCGTGTCCTTTAGCAAAAGCTTCTTTTAATGCTTTTATATCCGCAATATGTGCAAGAATGCGTAATTCAATCTGACTATAATCAGCAGAAAGCAACACGTGCCCTTTGGGAGCAATAAAAGCTGTTCGAATTTTACGTCCTTCAGCAGTTCGTACTGGAATATTTTGCAAATTTGGCTCTGATGATGACAATCGCCCTGTTGATGTTATTGCCAAAGAATAATTCGTATGAACACGCCCTGTTTTTGGTAAAATATAAGAAGGCAAAGCATCGGCATAGGTAGATTTTAGCTTTGCAAGTTGACGCCACTCAATAATTTTACGCGGTAATAGATGACCTTCAGCAGACAACTCTTCTAAGGTCTGTGCAGAAGTTGACCATTGTCCACCCTTGGTTTTAGCACCTCCAGGTAATCCCATTTTGCTAAAAAGGATATCCCCCAATTGCTTTGGCGAAGCAAGATTAAACTTTTCACCAGCTTGTTTGTAAATTTCCTCTTCTAGAATCAAAGTAGCTTGCGCCAATTCTCCTGAAAGGCGCAATAAAATCTGCCTATCAACAAGAATCCCACGTTCTTCCATTCTTGCAAGAACTTCTACGAGTGGTCGATCAAGGCGATCATAAATTTTTGCCATTTTTTGAGCAACAAGTTGCGGTTTCAAAACTTGCCAAAGGCGTAGCGTTATATCGGCATCTTCCGCCGCATAAAGGGTAGCTTGTTTTAAATCTACTTGTGCAAAAGAAGTAATTTTTTTTCCTTTATGCGTTAAATCCTTATAGGCAATTGGTTTATGTCCAAGCCAACGTTCAGACAAATCATCCATATTATGGGTTAAAGTTCCAGCATCAAAAGCATATGACAAAAGCATAGTGTCATCAAAAGAACGTATAACAATGTCGTATTGCTTCATCACCAACCAATCATATTTTATATTCTGACCAATTTTTAACACCGCTGAATCTTCTAATAGCGGTTTTAAAAGTGCCAAAGCTTTTTGGATCTCAATCTGCGAGGCAATACGCCCATCCCTTAAAAGGTCCTCTTTTTCCTCAAAATGTTCAAGTGGTATATAAGCTGCTTTTCCTGGTTGTAATGCCAGTGAAAAACCAACAAGCTTTGCTTGCATCGGATCAAGAGAGGTTGTTTCAGTATCAAAAGCAAAAAAGCCCTGTTCTTGTGCTTGCCATAACCATTCTTTTAAAGTTTCCTCCTCAAGAATCGTTGTGTAAGTATCTCTTGTAATTTTTTGAGACAGTGCTTGATCTTTACGTTTTTGTGCAAAAACTTGTGGAGAGTTTTCAGAAAAATTATGAAAAGATGCACGTTCAGTATTTTTTATATCTAAATCATGTCCATAGCTTAGTTTTTCCCATTCAACATCTATATCAAGTGCATCAATAACAGCTGCATCGCATGACGTTGCCTCTGCTATGCGACGCGTTAATGTTGAAAACTCCATCGCTTTCAAAAAAGCAATTAAACGCGGACCATTTTGTGGCTCCAAAATAAAATCATCTAAATCACTGTCTATAGGGACATCTGTTTTAAGCCTAACAAGCTCACGAGACATTTTAACTTGTTCTCTATAAGCTTGAATGTTTTCACGCCGTTTTGTTTGTTTAATTTCTGTTACGCGTTGCAATAAAAGATCAAGAGAACCAAATTCATTTAACAACTGGGCTGCAGTTTTGGGACCAATGCCTGGAATACCCGGTATATTATCCGTTGAATCTCCAATCAAAGCTTGTAAATCAATCATTTTTTCAGGTTCAACACCCCATTTTTCTATAACTTCTGAAATACCTATATGCTTATCTTTCATTCCATCATACAAGGACACATGTGTATTTACGAGTTGCATAAGATCCTTATCAGAAGAGATAATGGTTGTCTTTGCCCCAACCTTCGTTGCCAATTTTGCATAAGTAGCAATTAAATCATCCGCTTCAAAACCTTCCTTTTCAATACAAGGCAAATTAAAAGCTTTTGTTGCTTGGCGTATCAGAGAAAATTGAGGAATTAGATCTTCAGGAGGTTCAGCGCGATTCGCTTTATATTGAGGATAAATTTGTTTCCGAAAAGTATCAGATGAATAATCAAAAATAACAGCAAAATGTGTTGGAATAATACCCATAGCTGTATTACGAGCATCACAAAGTAATTTCCATAACATATTACAAAAACCAGCTACCGCTCCTACAGGGAGTCCATCCTTTTTACGTCTTAAAGGCGGCAAAGCATAGTAAGCACGAAAAATGTAGCCTGATCCGTCAACCAACAAAAGATGATCTGTTGCTTTCATGATAATTTTATTTCTCCATTTCAGCTAAAAAACAAATTACCTGTATATATTTTTTTCATTTTTATTTTATTTTTTTACTTTGCCTCTAAAAAGCCATTTTTTCTTTCCATAAGACATGAAGTCGTTGCACTTATATTAAGTACCTAGAGCTTTTCTTTGCTGTTACAGGATTAATAGCTTTCATTTTGCTCCTCCTATGATAGCTGAGGTACAATGTAACGACAAGGTCGTTGTGGTGTTCCCCTCCCCACAACGACCGTTTTTTTTGGTATCCATATTTTATATTTTTAACCTTAAATAGCTTGTTTAGAGAAAAGATAAGAATATTATTCATAAACTTTGAAGTTATTCCACAGAGCTTTTTCACCCATTTTATTGATAAAATCAGCATGCAATCTTTTTTCTTGCGCACTCAATCTTGAAGGTAAAGCCTGTGGGCGAAATTTAACTGCATAAGGCATATCTTTGTCACTTTGAGTATGTTCATCAACACTCTTTCTGTTATCAAAACCCAATATGCCCTGCTTTCCACCAATCAATTCAATATAAACATCGGCCAAAATCTCTGCATCAAGTAAAGCACCATGAAGAACACGATGGCTGTTATCAATTCCAAAACGTTTGCATAAAATATCAAGAGAATTAGGACCCATAGGGAATTTACGCCGTGCCATAGCCAATGTATCAAGAATATTATCAACACTGATGAGCGGCTTATTGACGCGTTTTAATTCTGCATTAATAAAACCAATATCAAAACTCGCATTATGCGCAATCATTGTCGCGCCATTAATAAATTCCAAAAATTCATCAACAATATCACTAAAACTTTTCTCGTTTTTTAGGCGTTCATTGGTTAATCCGTGAATTGCTACAACTTCATCAGGAATAATAACGCCTTCAGGGTTTAAATAAACATGAAATTGGCGCCCTGTAAGATAACGATCAACCATTTCTACACAACCAATTTCGATTATGCGATCTTTCTCTTTATCTAAACCTGTTGTTTCTGTATCAAAAATAATTTCACGCATGATTTTAATTCTTTAGCAATTTTTTTATCACATCAAAAACCTGTTGACGGGTATTTTCTAAATCTTTCCCTGTATCAATAATAAAATCAGCACGTTCTCGTTTTTTTTCATCTGGCATTTGTTGGGCATTGATAAAGGCAAATTTTTTCTCATTCATACCTTGGCGAATCATTACACGTTCTTTTTGTATTTCTGGTGGAGCAGAAACAACAATAACGCTATCTACACGATTTTCACCATTTGTTTCAAACAGAAGTGGAATATCAAGAATAACTAATTTTTCCCCTTGTTTGCGCGCTGTATCAATAAATTCTTTTTCTTTTTCTTGCACCAAAGGATGAATTATTTTTTCTAATGTTTGTAATTTTTCCTTATCATCAATCAAAATTTCAGAAAGTTTCAAACGGTTAACTTCATCGTTTTCAACAACACTAGGAAAAATACGCTCTATGAGTGACAAAACTGGCTCACTTTTATAGAGTTGTTGTACCGCCTCATCAGCACTAAAAACAGAAATACCCGCTTGTCTGAAAAAATCAGCAACTGTTGATTTTCCCATAGCTATTGATCCAGTTAATCCTATAATTTTCATTCTCTTTCTTCACTCATATCCTCTAAAATGGCTGTCCTTAACGCTTTTGTTACCTGTGGTTTTATTCCAAACCACCGTTCAAATCCTATAACAGCCTGATGAAGAAGCATCCCAAGCCCATCAACCGTTTTGAGATCACAAGCCTTTGCCTGTTGTAAAAAAGGAGTTATCAATGGTGTATAAACAATATCTGTTACTAATGCCGTTGTTTTTGCTTTATGAAAATCGCAAAAAAAAGAATCACTTTTTTCTTCCGGATTTTTTATGCCAATAGAGGTTGTATTAACAATTAAATCAGCTTGATGAAGTATTTCATGGATTTTATGCCAATCGTAAACTTTAATGATCTTTCCAAAATGCTGAGCTAAATTATCAGCGCGTTGTTTTGTACGGTTAATTAAATAAATTTGTTCAAATCCGCGTTTTTTTAAAGCATATAGGATAGCGCGTGCAGCGCCCCCAGCCCCAAAAACAAGAGCTGTTTCCCCTCCCCAATCAGATGCAAAATCATCAAGATTAGCACTAAAACCATAGGCATCACTATTTGTGGCACAAAGTTTATCTCCTTCATACCAAAGTGTATTAGCAGCACCTATCATTGTTGCTCTCTCGTCTTTATAATCTGCTAAACGAAAGGCTTCCTGTTTATGAGGCAAAGTAACATTTCCTCCACAAAAGCCCATTTTTTGTAAAGAAACAATAAAATGACTAAATTCTTCGGATGTTACTTCCTGTGCAAGGTATTCTCCTTGTAAACTATATTGTTTAAGCCAAAAATTGTGAATTCTTGGCGATTTTGAATGATGAATAGGAGAACCAACAACAAAAGCACGCGGATAATTTGTCTTTTTTATTATTAAGTTAACCATCAATAATTCCTAAGTGGCGCAATTTTATGAGTAGAGGCAGCAAAGGTAAACCAACAATGGTAAAAAAATCTCCTTCAATTTTTTCAAAGAGATGAATCCCTTCTCCTTCAATTTGATATACTCCTACGCTGTTTAGAACATCTTTTCCTACGCGTGCTAAATAACGTTCAATAAATTCTAACGAGAGTAAACGTACAGACATATGTGCACTAAAAGCTTCAACCCAAATTTTTTGACCATTTTTAAATAAAGCTACCGCACTATGAAGAGAATGGGTTTTTCCTGATAACTCACATAAACGTTGATGTGCTTCCTTAATATTTCTTGCTTTATGAAAAACTTTACCTTCCAAATCAAGAACTTGATCACAACCAATAACGAAAGCATCAGGAAAACGATCTGAAACATTTTTTGCTTTTGCACTTGCAAGAAAACAGCTAAGTTCTTTAGGTGTTTTTTCTTTTGTTGTTTTTTCTACTTCTCTCTCATCAAAAGAAGCGCCTTCAATTAAAAAATTTAAACCTGCCTTTTTCAACAACTGTGCACGATAAAAACTAAGAGATGCTAATATTAACGTATCTGCGTCCATGAGGATTTTCTCTCACTTTCCTTCACGAAATCGTGATAAAAGTTCAAATATTGCAGCAGCAGTTTCTTCAATAGAGCGCCTCGTGACATCAATAATAGGCCAACCAAAACGTTCGCAAATGCGTTTTGCATGGATTAATTCTTCAGCTATGCTGATACGATTAGTATAATTATCAAGAGCAAAACCTTCTCCTAAATCTCTATTTTGACGAATATGTGAGATTCTTTCAGCTGAAGCAATTAAACCAATAATTAAAGAATTTTTTACCTCTAAAAGAGATTCTGGCAAATCAATTCCTGGAATAAGAGGAACATTAGCCGTTTTGATTCCACGATTTGCTAAATAGATGCTTGTTGGCGTTTTAGAGGTTCTTGAAATTCCTACAAGAATTACATCCGCTTCAGATAAGCTACTGGAAGACTGTCCATCATCATGCTCTATTGTAAAATCCAGTGCCTCAATACGACGAAAATAATCTGCATTAAGATCATGTTGTGCACTAACACGTAAATGAGTTGGCATTCCAAGGTAAGACTGAAAAGCATTTAGAACAGGATACAATATATCAATACAGGGAACTTCTATTTTTTTGCATTTTTTTTGAAGGAGTAGTTTAAGTTCTTCATCAATCATTGTGTAAAGAACAATACCTGGCTCTTGTTGTATTTCATCAAGAACTTTTTGTAACTGTATTTTATTACGAATCATAGGATAGATATGCTCTGTTGCCTGACACATTGCATATTGGGATGCTACAGCTCTTCCAACAGAAATTAATGTCTCCCCCGTTGCATCAGAAAGCATGTGTAAATGAAAGAATTTTTTTTCTTTTGTCACAAAAATTTTAACTCCTTGTTAAGACATGTGTATATATCCTCACTGTTTTTTATAAAACTAAAATTTATGAAAAATTCTCCTTTTTTATGCACAAATTAAATGCTTGTGATAATTTTATCCCTCTTATAAAAAAGAGGGGATAATATCTTTAAGATAGTGTTATTTTTATTCTTTTTTCAGTTCCTTTTGTGGATAAAATTGAGGATAAATAATAATCCACACTAAACACAGTTATAAATAAGAATAATCCTTTCTTTAATATAAATTTATTAATATAAATTTCTGTAAAAAATACTTTTTAATAACATTTCATTGATGCTATAATTTTAACTCATATTTTTGTTATTAAAATAATTAAATACTATTTGGATTTTATATTTTTTCAATTTTTTCATATAATTACTTAATATTACAGGAACAAATTTCATATAAATGGTACTTGCAGATTAAAAAAATTGAGTGTAGGATATTTTTTCTTAAAGAATATTTCACTCATAAATTTCCATAAATTATTTAGAACAATCTTCTCCTTAATTACAAAGAGCATATTTCATGCAAAAAATGAAACTACAAGAACTTAAAAGCAAAAATCCCGTTGAGCTTGTTTCTTTTGCTGAAACATTAGAAGTTGAAAATGCCTCCCTTATGCGCAAACAAGAATTAATGTTTGCTATCTTGAAAAAACTTGCTCTACAAGACGTTGAAATTATAGGAGAAGGTGTTGTCGAAGTTTTACAAGATGGATTTGGATTCTTGCGCTCTGCTGATGCTAATTATCTTCCTGGACCTGATGATATCTATCTTTCACCTGCACAAATACAGTCGTTTTCTTTAAAAACAGGCGATACAATTGAAGGCCCCATACGTAGTCCAAAAGAGGGAGAACGTTATTTTGCTCTCCTTAAAATTAATACAATTAATTTTGAAAAACCTGAAAAGATCCGTTATAAAATTCACTTTGATAATCTTACTCCCCTCTATTCAAATGAACGTTTTCAAATGGAAATACAAGATCCTACAGAGAAAGATATGTCATCACGTGTGATTGATTTGATATCTCCATTGGGAAAAGGACAGAGGGGACTAATTGTTGCACCACCACGGACGGGAAAAACAGTTTTACTTCAAAATATTGCTCATTCTATTACCACTAATCATCCTGAATGTTATCTCATTGTTCTTTTAATTGATGAACGACCAGAAGAGGTTACTGATATGCAGCGTTCAGTAAAAGGAGAAGTGGTTTCTTCTACTTTTGATGAACCTGCAATACGTCACGTACAAGTGGCAGAAATGGTCATTGAAAAAGCCAAACGTCTCGTTGAATATGGGCGTGATGTTGTTATTCTCCTCGATTCTATTACACGTCTTGGGCGTGCATATAATACAGTTGTTCCTTCTTCGGGTAAAGTTTTAACAGGTGGTGTGGATGCAAATGCCCTACAGCGTCCAAAACGTTTTTTTGGTGCAGCACGTAATATTGAAGAAGGCGGATCTTTAACCATTATTGCAACGGCTTTGATTGATACAGGAAGTCGTATGGATGAGGTTATTTTTGAAGAATTCAAAGGAACAGGTAATTCGGAAATTGTTCTTGATCGTAAAGTTGCTGATAAACGTATTTTCCCTGCTATGGATATTTTAAAGTCAGGAACGCGTAAGGAAGAACTTCTGGTAGAACGACAAGATTTACACAAAATTTTTGTTCTTCGTCGTATTTTAGCATCTATGAATGTAACTGATGCAATTGAATTTTTGATTGATAAATTAAAGCAAACAAAAAATAATAGTGAATTTTTTGATTCAATGAATACGTAGAGTCATTAAAGTTTTTATTAGGATAAAACCTGTGGATACAATCTTTGCTGTTTCGAGTGGATTGTTACCTTCAGGGGTTGCAGTCATTCGGCTTTCTGGTCCTCATGTTGTGGATATAGTTAAAACGCTTTGTGGTCGTTTACCTAAAGCACGTTTTATGCATTATGGAAATCTTACTGCTCGTGATGGTGGTTTTTTAGATTCTGGTTTAACTGTTTTTTTTCCTGCTCCTCATAGTTTTACGGGGGAGGATTGTGCAGAATTCCATTTACATGGAGGAAAAGCAGTCGTTAATCGTTTTCTCGATGAATTGTCAACATTTTCTGGATGCCGTATTGCAGAGGCAGGTGAATTTTCACGTCGCGCTTTTATGGAAGGAAAATTAGATCTTGTTCAAGCAGAAGGTCTTGCTGATTTAATAGAAGCAGAAACGGAAAGCCAACGGCGTTTAGCTGTTATGGGTACAAGTGGACATTTAACGACGCTTTATCGTGATTGGCGTCATAAGCTTATGAAGGCGCGTGCTTTTATTGAGGCAGAACTTGATTTTGTTGATGAAGCAGATATTCCCAACGCAATATCTGATAAAGTTTGGAAAGATGTTGAGGATCTTTGTACTTCTATTAGGGAATATATTACTGAAGGAGAACGTGCGAGTATTTTACGTGATGGATTAAAAATTGTTATTGCTGGTGCTCCAAATTCTGGAAAATCAAGCATTATGAATCGTCTTTCAGGAAGATCTGTTGCTATTGTAACGGAAGAAGCAGGAACAACCCGTGATGCTTTAGAAATGAGAATTATTCTTGGTGGTTTACCTGTTTTTTTAACCGATACTGCTGGTTTTAGAAAAACAGAAAATAAAATAGAACAGATGGGAATAGAAGTTGCTAAACAGCATGTTAGAGAAGCTGATTTGGTTATTTTGGTTTATGATATAGGAAATCCTAAGCAAGTTGATTTACCAGAAACATCGGCTGAAATATGGCATGTTGGTAATAAGCTTGATCTTTATGAAAAAAATGATCAGCGTTGGTCTATACAATTTTCCGCATTAACTGGTTTAAATTTTGATTCTTTTATCAAAGAACTTGAATTATTTTGTCATCATCGTGGTTCTGAAATTGGAAATATTGTTCCAGCACGTAAAAGGCAACTTCAATTATTAAAAGAAGCTGTTAAAGAGATTGAGTTTGCTATCAATTATCATTCTTTTGATCTCAGTTTACGTGCAGAACATCTCCGTCGTGCAAGTGATTTTCTTGGAAAAATTACAGGAGATATTGATGTTGAAGATTTGCTTGATATCATTTTTTCAGAGTTTTGTGTTGGTAAATAATGATTCACGTGAAACATTGATTATTTCATAGACAGATTATAAAGATTATGTAATTTATATCCTGTTTCACGTGAAACCTTAGAAATTTTCTACGGAATGAATTAAATGCGATCATATGATGTTATTATTGTTGGTGGTGGTCATGCTGGCTGTGAAGCGGCTTCAGCTTCAGCACGTGTAGGAGCCAAAACAGCGCTTGTTACACATAAAATATCAGCACTGGGAACAATGTCGTGTAATCCTGCTATTGGTGGTCTTGGAAAAGGGCATCTGGTTCGTGAAATAGATGCGTTAGATGGTCTCATGGGAAGAGCAGCAGATGCTGCTGGAATTCAGTTTAGACTTCTTAATAGACGTAAAGGACCGGCAGTAAGAGGACCACGGACACAAGCAGATCGACAACTTTATAGAGAAGCAATTCAAAAACTTTTAAAAGAACAAGAAAATCTTACTCTCATTGAGGATGAAGTACTTGATTTGGTTGTTAAAGATAATTGTGTATCAGGTGTTATTTTAAAAAAACAAGGAACAATTTTTTCTGGTGCTGTTGTTTTAACAACAGGTACATTTTTAAATGGCTTTATTCATATTGGTAATAAAACATGGGCTGCTGGTCGTATGGGAGATCAGTCAAGTGTGAAACTTGCTGAACATTTGAAAAAATATCATATAAAACTTGGACGATTAAAAACAGGAACCCCTGCTCGTCTGAGTAAAAAAACAATTGCTTGGGAAACTCTCCAAAAACAACAAGCAGATGAAAATCCCGTTCCCTTTTCTCTTTTAACAGAGAAAATTGAACAGCCACAAATTGAATGTGCAATAACGCGTACAAATGCACAAACACATAAAATTATTCGCGAAAATATCTATCGTTCTGCTTTATATTCTGGAAATATTGAAGGATTAGGACCACGTTATTGTCCTTCAATTGAAGATAAAATCGTTAAATTTGGAGAACGTGATGGACATCAGATTTTTCTAGAACCAGAAGGATTAAATGATGATACTGTTTATCCAAATGGTCTTTCTACTTCTCTTCCTGAAGATGTACAAATTTCTTTATTGAAAACCATTGAAGGATTGGAAAATGCTACAGTTTTGCAACCTGGCTATGCTATTGAATATGATTTTGTTAATCCTCAACAATTAACGAAAAGTTTGGAAGTACGCTCTTTACCAGGTTTGTTTTTAGCGGGCCAAATTAATGGCACAACAGGATACGAGGAAGCGGCAGCACAAGGTCTTTTAGCTGGATTAAATGCTGCACGCAAGGTAGGTAAATTAGATGAAATACTTATAAGTCGTTCTACTGCTTATATTGGTGTTATGGTTGATGATTTGGTTTCACGTGGTGTTTGTGAACCTTATAGAATGTTTACATCACGTGCTGAATTTCGTTTATCTTTAAGATCTGATAATGCTGATACGCGTTTAACACCTTTGGCAAAAGAATGGGGTATTGTGAGTAAAGTACGTTGGGATTATTATCAGAAAAAGCAACAACGGCTTGATCAAGCACGATCAATATGTCAAAATCTCTTTTTAACACCTAATGAAGCTTCTGCTCATGGATTACACGTTAACCATGATGGAATTCGGCGTTCGGCTTATGATTTTCTTGCATATCCTCATATGACTGTAGAGCGTCTTTCACATTTATGGCCACAATTACAAGAAATTGATTCTAAAACAGTTGAAGCTTTAGAAATTGAAGCACAATATGCGGTTTATTTAGATAAACAAGCACAAGATATTGCCTCTCTTCAAAGAGATGAACGTTTAGAAATTCCTTCTTCTCTTAATATTGAGGCAATTTCAGGTCTTTCAAATGAACTTAAATCAAAAATTCAAGAAGTATCGCCTCGTTCAATTGCTGATGCACAAAAAATTGATGGCATGACTCCTGCCGCATTATCACTTATTATTACATATATTCAACGTCAACGGCGTGAAAAGGCTAAAACAGCTTAATGGATTTTTCTACAGAAAAAAAATATCAACAATTATTAAATATTATTCCTTCTGTTTCACGTGAAACGATGGAAAATTTAATGCAGTTTGAGTCTTTAATACTTCAATGGAATGCACATATTAATTTGATATCTGCTACAACTATACCAGATCTATGGACACGACATATTTTAGATTCAGCACAAATTTTTCCTTTATATGCTCATTCTTTACATTGGTGTGATTTAGGATCAGGAGGAGGTTTTCCTGCAATTGTGATTGCTATCTTTTTGAAAGAAAAAAAAGCAGGACATATTAATCTTGTTGAAAGTAATGGGAAAAAAGTTGCTTTTTTGCGAACAGTTATTGCTCAACTTAATCTTCCAGCAACGGTTTATCACGCTAGAATTGAAGATATATATCAAAAAATTCCCATATCTGATATTATAACGGCACGAGGATTAGCGCCGCTTGATACTCTTTTACAACTCATTTTTCCTTTATTAACAGAAAAAACAATAGCTCTTTTGCAAAAAGGTCGGGATTACGCTACAGAAATAAAAAATGCCTCTGCCAATTGGCACTTTGATCTGTTAAAACATAAAAGTAAAGTTGATGAAAATTCTGTTATTTTGGAAATTTCTCATATTCGATCATATAGAGGGTAGAGCAAAATGAGCGAAACACGAATTATCGCTATTGCAAACCAAAAGGGTGGAGTCGGAAAAACAACCACAGCAATTAATCTTGCTACAGCTTTAGCGGCTATTGGTGAAAATGTCCTTATTATGGATGTTGATCCACAAGGTAATGCTAGTACAGGTTTAGGGATTGATCGTAATAGCCGTCCTTTATCTTCTTATGATGTTTTGGTTTCGGGCGTTTCAATTACACAGGCGGCTTTAAAAACAGCCGTACCCAATCTTTATATAGTTCCCTCTACACTTGATCTCTTAGGAGTGGAAATGGAAATTTCTTCATCAAAAGATCGCATACAACGCTTACGTAAAGCTCTCTATGATGATCCGGAAATGGAAAAAAAATTCAATTATGTTTTAATTGATTGTCCTCCTTCCCTTAATCTTTTAACACTTAATGCTATGGGGGCTGCGGATTCTGTTTTAGTGCCTATGCAGTGTGAATTTTTAGCACTTGAAGGTTTAAGTCAATTACTTGAAACAGTAAAACAAGTGCGATCCGTACTTAATCCATCTTTAGAGATCCAAGGTATTGTTCTAACAATGTATGATGGACGTAATAATCTTTCAAATCAAGTTGTTGAAGATGTACGCTCTTTTATGGGAGATAAAGTTTATCGTACTGTTATTCCACGAAATGTAAGAGTATCAGAAGCGCCCTCTTTTGGTAAACCTGTATTGCTTTACGATCTCAAATGTGCTGGAAGTCAAGCTTATTTGCGTCTAGCATCAGAAGTGATTCAACGTGAAAAACAAGCACGCGCTGCTGCTTAGAAATATAAAAAAATAATCTAAAAATTCAAAGAGAAAAATTATGAATGATGATCTCTCAAAAAAAAGACTAGGACGTGGATTAGCGGCATTGATTGGAGATATCAATTTAAACAATAATATTGCACGTTCATCAAGCTTTGATAAATTAAATGAATCCGGTAGTCTTTCTGAGCAATTTATTCCAATTGAATCTATTTCATGTAATCCTCATAATCCTCGGCGTCATTTTACTGAAACAGAGCTTGATAATTTGACACAATCAATTCGTCAACACGGTGTGGTTCAACCGGTTATTGTAAGGCCTTTAAGAGATCATCCTCATCGGTTTGAATTGATTGCTGGTGAACGGCGCTGGCGTGCAGCACAACGTGCAAATTTAAACCAATTGCCAGTTATTATTCGCGATGTAGATGATAAAACGGCTTTGGAATTGGCAATTATTGAAAATGTTCAACGTGCAGATCTTAATCCTATCGAAGAAGCAAAGGGATATGAGATGCTTCTAAATGAACATGATTATACGCAAGTAGATTTAGCGCAAGTTATAGGAAAAAGTCGTAGTCATGTTGCAAATACGCTTCGTTTGTTAAAACTTCCAGAAAAAGTACAACAATTTTTAACTGATGGACAACTTTCCGCAGGTCATGCACGTTGTCTTATAACCGTTGATAATCCACAAGATTTAGCTGAGAAAATTATTCGTGAAGGGCTTTCTGTACGTCAAACAGAAATACTTGCATATGAGCAAGCTAATCCTAAAACTAAAAAACGTACCAATTCGGAGAAAGATGCTGAAACAAAATCTTTAGAAAAATTACTTGCAGATGTGATAGGAATGAAAGTTATTATTCGACATGGTAAAAAAGGTGGAGATTTAAAAATACATTATTCTTCATTAGAACAATTAGATGAAATTTGTCGGCGTTTACAAAGTTAATCAATTGTTCTAAAAATGTTTTTTAACAGTTATCTTTTAAAATTTTTATTATTCTATACATATGCTCTTTAGCAAATTCTATATTGTTTGAAGGTAAAAAGTTTTTTTCATAAGTAGAATTTTCTTCATTAGTAAGTACATACAATGTCGCTTGAAGTGCTAGGTGAGCAACAACAAAATCTTTCGGTGTTATATTATTTTCTTTTAAAATATTCACAAGTTTTGGATTATTAGAAATATAGGCAGCGTATTTTTCAATATTATCATTATAAGTATTTAAATCACTTTTTTTATTTGTTTGTTCTGGTTTTGAATATAAATTTTTACATTCTATTTTGATTTTTTCCAGCTTTAAAAGAAGATCTTCTGTTAAGGGATAATTTGCAATGAAAGGCGATATAAAAGAAAGCTCATCTATTTCTTGTTTTTTTTCTTGAGCGTATGATGCAAAAGGAAAAATGAAGAAAAAGCACAATAGAAGTTTAAACATGACTAAAATTATCCTTTCTTTTTTGAATTTCAATAAATATTTTTTCGTCTGTTATTCTTTATTTTTAGAAAAACATTTGTTAAATGTAATCGAAATAAACACAATTATTAGGAATGATAAAAACACGGTGATTTTTTAATGCACGGACTTTTTTATTAGATTAATGGGATGATATTTTTTAATGTCTCATAGCTGATTAGTTGCTCAAAATGAGTTTTTCACAGCTATCTAAAAGAATTGTCGCTTTAAAAAAATGTTTTTTAACAAATTCAAGATTGTTTAGAAATGTAGTATTTTTCTCAGTAGAATATTCCTTTTCAGGTACAAATATGAGAAGCGTTGATATTTCTTTAAGAGCTAAGGTTCCTGAAGCAAAATCTTTCGGTGTTATATTATTTTCTTTTAAAATATTTACAAGTTTTGGTTTACTAGAAATATAGGTAGCGTAATTTTCAATACTAGAATGGATACTAGAATCATAACTTATAAGATTATTTTTTGTTTCTGGAAGTAAATTTTTACATTCTTTTTCAATTTTTTCCAGCTTTAAAAAAAAATCTTCTGTTAAGGGATAATTTGCGATGAGAGATGATATAAGAGAAGAATTATCTGTTTCCTTTTCCTCTGCCCTTGTTAGTTGAATATGTATCACGAAAAGAAAAAGGAGGAACAAACGTAATACGAACTTAAGCATGATTAAAAATTATCCTTTCTTCTTCGAATTTCAGCAAAGACTTCTTCATCTGTTTCTTCTTCCATTACAAGGTTTCTTCGCAACACACTATCATCCCAGCGGAGAAAGGGATTTGTTGTTTTTTCTTGCCCTAAAGTGACAGGAAGAGTCATGGCATTTTTTGCGCGCAGTAAAAAAACATCTTCTACTCTTTGCTGGAGTTTTTTATTATGTGGGTCAATTGTTAGCGCGAAAAGAGCGTTATTTTTTGTGTACTCGTGTCCACAATAGAGGAGTGTTTCATCGGGAAGTTTACGAAGTTTTTTTAAAGAATTTAGCATTTGTGCAGCTGTTCCTTCAAAAAGACGTCCACAACCAAGTGAAAAAAGTGTGTCTCCAGCAAACAGTAATTTTTTTTCAGAAAAATAGTAAGATAGCGCTCCTAGCGTATGGCCAGGTGTTGATAGAGCTAAAAGTGTGTGAGAACCAAAAAAAAGTTTCTCATCATGGTGAAGTGTTTGATCAAGATGATGAATCTTTTCTTTTTCTGCTTCTGGTCCAATAATTATAGCATTGTAAACTTGTTTTAATTCTGCTAGGGCTTCTACATGGTCGTGATGATGGTGAGTCACAAAAATAGTGTTAAGTGTCCAATTACGGCGCTTTAAAGCGTTATGAATCGCTTTGCTTTCTGGAGCATCTATTGCGGCTGTCATACCGCTTTTTTCATCATGAATGAGCACACCAAAATTATCTTCTCGACAGATAAACTGTTCAATCAGCATGTTTTTTCTCCTGAACAGTGTTTCGCAATGAATCTATAAAATAATTTGTGATGGTAAGTTTTTTAAGAATCAGATTTGTCCTCTTCTGTAAAAAGTCCTTTTGAATGTTTTATAATGATAGGCATTTGGGTAAGCATGAAAAGGACTGTTATAGGCATGACGCCAAAAACTTTGAAACTCGTCCAAAAATTATCGCTAAAATTGCGCCAAATAATTTCATTCAAAAGAGCAAGAAAAATGAAAAAAAACGCCCAACGATAGGTCAATTTTTGCCAGCCTAAATCATCAAGTTTTAAGGTAGAATCAAGAGCATAACGCAAAAGCGGTTTTTTAAAAAACATTCCACCAAAAAGTATCAAAGCAAATAAGCTATTAATGATTGTTGGTTTCATTTTTATGAAAGTTTCATTATGAAGCCAGAGAGTTAAAAAACCAAAAACTAAAACAAATATTCCCGAAATAAGAGGCATAATAGGAATTTGTTTTGCAAGGATCCATGATAAGCTTAGAGAAATAATAATTGCTACCATAAAAATAGCTGTTGCAGGGAAAATAGGCTTGCTAAAATTTTGAAAAAATTCAATGTTTTTTATCAACCATTCTCCTTTATAATTAGCAAAAAAGAAGGCGACCAATGGTCCCATTTCTAAAAGAAACTTAAGTGTTGGTGAAAGGGGCGTTTTTTTATTGTTATTCACATTTTTTTCAGAATTATTATGTGAATTAGGGTTAGATAAAGGCTGTTTCATACATGTTTTCCTGCAATAGTTTCGGCAAAGTCAGAAGCAGAAAAGGGTTGAAGGTCTTCAATATTCTCTCCTATACCGATAAAATAAACGGGTAATTTATATTTTGCTGCGATAGCGACAAGAATTCCTCCTCGTGCTGTTCCATCCAGCTTTGTCATGACCAAACCATTAACACCAGCAATATCACGGAAAATGTCCACTTGGTTGAGTGCATTTTGTCCGGTCGTTGCATCAAGTGTTTGAAGGATTGTATGGGGCGCTTGGGGGGTGTGTTTTCTTAAAACACGAATAATTTTTGCTAACTCATCCATCAATTCAGATTTATTTTGTAAACGTCCTGCTGTATCAATAATTAATACATCACTGTTTGCTTTTTTTGCTTTCTCAAAAGCATCAAAGGCTAAACTTGCAGCATCTGCACCTAATTTTGTAGAAATAACAGGAGAATCAGTACGTTCACCCCAAATATGCAGTTGCTCAATAGCTGCGGCTCGGAAAGTGTCACCGGCTGCAAGCATAACTTTTAATCCCCCTGCTGTTAATTTGGCGGCAAGTTTTCCAATAGTTGTCGTTTTTCCAGTGCCATTTACACCTACTAGCAAAATAACATGAGGCTTATGGCTGAGATCAAGTTCTAATGGTATTGCAACAGGTTCCAGAACTTTTTTGATCTCATCAGCTACAATAGTATGAATGTCATCTGGAGAGAGGTCTTTTCCATAACGACTGGAAGCTAAAGTATTTGTGATGCGCGTTGCCGTTTCTACACCGAGGTCAGCTTGAATCAGAATATCTTCGAGCTCTTGCAGTGTAGCTTCATCAAGTTTTCTTTTAACAAAGAGGTCACTAATTGATCCGCTTAGGCGTTGTGAAGAAAGCGATAGACCTTTTTTAAGGCGTCCAAACCACGCTGTCTTTTTTTGTTCAACAAAGGATTCAGACAAAATTTCTTCATCCTTTTTTTCACGGATGGTGTTTGTGACAATAATTTTTCCATAAGGGGGAATTTTAACAGAAAGGGAAGCTTTATCAGAATGAGATTCTAAAGGTGGAGATTTTTCATCACACTTTGTAGGTGTTGACTTTTTATTTTTTGTTTGTTCTTCTTTTTCTGTATCTATAGAGATTTCGTTGTTTTTTGTTCTTTCATTTTTGTCCTTCTTTTTTTCTATGATATCACTTTTATCAGGAATAGAAATTTGTTCCATTTCCTGCTCTTTAAATTTGTTAAAAGAAAATATTTTTTTTATAAAAGATTTTGTCATAAGAAATTTCCTGTTCAAGCAGCGTTTAATTTTGGAAGGACAGCAATTAATTTATCGCCATCATGGTCAACGATAAGGGCTTGAACAATTGTTCCTGCTTTTACACCTTTAATTTGTACAAGAGTATAATCTTCCGTTCGTCCGATTTCATCTCTTTCAACGAGAATTGTTTGTTGACTGTTTTTTAAATGAGCAAGATGCTTTTGGTAAGCTTCCTCACCTGCTTTACGTAGTCTTTCAGCACGCATTTTCACTATTCTACGGTTGATTTGTGGCATACGTGCGGCAGGTGTTCCTTCTCTTGGACTAAAGGGAAAGACATGTAGGTGGGTTAAATTACACTCTTTAATCAAAGCAAGACTGTTTTGAAACATCTCTTCTGTTTCGGTAGGAAAACCAGCAATTAAGTCGGCACCATAAACCATTGTAGGACGTTTGGCATGCAATTCTTGGCAAAATTGAATGGCATGTTCACGCAAATGCCGTC
Source organism: Bartonella sp. AC535YNZD (assembly GCF_042196625.1). Classification (NCBI taxonomy): domain Bacteria; kingdom Pseudomonadati; phylum Pseudomonadota; class Alphaproteobacteria; order Hyphomicrobiales; family Bartonellaceae; genus Bartonella; species Bartonella sp. AC535YNZD. The sequence goes on from NZ_JBHIQP010000001.1 coordinate 230,743, forward strand.
GTTTCATCCGTTTTAAAATCATATTATCACCTGCTTGCAAAGATAAATGCAAATGGGGCATGATTCTTTTTTCATAGGCTAAAAGATTTATGAGTTCTTCATCTACTTCAATAGAGTCAATAGATGAGAGGCGTAATCGCGCTAAGTCAGGAATATGATGCAAAATAGCTGAAGTTAATTTTCCTAGAGTAGCTTTTCCAGGAAGATCGTGGCCATAACTTGTAAGGTCAACACCTGTAAGGACCACTTCTTGAATACCCACATCTGTCAGCTTTTTAATTTGTTCTATGACAGCACCCATGGGAACTGAACGAGATGGTCCACGTCCATAAGGAATAATGCAAAATGTACAGCGGTGATCGCATCCGTTTTGTACCTGTACAAAAGCGCGGGTACGTTCTTGCATTGCACTAACCATATGTGGAGCAATTTTTTTCACTTCCATGATATCATTAATACGCACCTTTTCGGTATGGTTAATACCAAAATCAGGAAGTTGACGATAAGAATGGGCGTGAAGTTTATCTTCGTTTCCTAAAACGAGATCCACTTCTGTCATTGAGGCAAAATTTTGTGCTTCTGTTTGGGCTGCACATCCTGTTACAATGATGCGCGCATGAGGATTTTCACGTCGCGCTTTGCGGATAGCTTGTTTTGCTTGTCGTACGGCTTCGGCAGTGACAGCGCAGGTATTAAAAATAATAGCACCATCTTTAAGCTGGTTTAGCCCTGAAGAAGTGCTTTCTTTGCGAATTATTTCCGATTCGTAGCTATTGAGTCGACAACCAAAAGTTACAATTTCTACTGCCATCAGGAGTGATCCTTTTTGTAGCACCCTGTTAAAGGGCTTAAAAAACCACTAAATTGATATTTTATTGGTCCTGTCATGATAATATGATCGTCTTCTCGGTAAAAAATATTAAGAGCTCCCTTTGGTAAATTCACATCAACATGGCGCTCTGTAAGTCCACGACGATAAGCAGCCACAGCACTTGCACAAGCAGCACTCCCACATGCTTGTGTTAATCCTGCCCCTCTCTCCCATGTGCGTAAATTTAGACTTTTCTTTGACGTTATGCAAGCAATGGAAATATTGCACCGTTCGGGAAACAGGGGATCATGTTCAAGTTTTGGTCCATATTTTTCTAAAGGAAAATGTTGAATATCATTTTCAATAAAAAAGATAGCATGGAGATTGCCAATGGATATAAGGCAAGCATCTTTTAGAGGACCAGCCGTAATTTCTACGTGATTGGTATCAACTATTTCACGTGAAACAGGCATCTCTTTTGCATTGAAATTTGGGCATCCCATATCAACAGAGATAAGATTACCGGTTTGGCGTTTTCCTTCAATAATGCCAGCAGGAGTTTCTAAATGAAAATTTTCACCAAAATTACGGTCTGTGAGCCATGCAATAACACAGCGGGTACCATTGCCACAAGCTTTAGCTTTTGAACCATCAGCATTCCATATTTCGATGCGGAAGTCGGCTTTTTTCTGGGTTGGTGTGTGGATAGCCATGATTTGATCAAAATGCATTTCGGGATCTACCGATAAAGCAAGGATTGCTTGTGGTGTAAAAGCATGTGCGCTTTCACGCATATCCGCAACAATAATTTGATTTCCAAGACCGTCCATTTTGCTAAATGGCGTTTTCATGAAACTTCTCTATTTCTAATGATTACTTAATTAAGGGATATATGACTGAAAATCTTATAAATTTCTAGTGTTTAATAAATATAAAATTGGGTATATAAATTATTTCATTTAAAATAAGTAATTTAAATCCTGTTTTTTTTCATTTGTTAATTTATCTTTGTAACTATAACAAATATTCACTTGATTTTTTATAAGCTTATTTATTGCTGTGGGAGAGAGTACAGACATGGCGTTTTCAAAAGTTTCGTTTTTCGTTGCACTATCAACTGTAATGTTTTTAGGGGGATGTTCAACAACACGGTTTGATGGTAATGACGATGGTAACGCATTAGAAGTTTTTTATCCATCTCAACAAATGACAATATTAGAAGCGTCTGATCTGTCGTCCACTTCTTCGTCGATATCTGAAGATGCAAACGCTCCGATGTATGAAAAAGGAGATTCTCAGAGCGATGGACGAATGGCTAGTCTCGAATTGCCAAGCAATGCCACTGATTTATTTCCTGCAAGTATTGCTGGGGTATGGAATCTTTCTATGGGAGGAAAAGTTTGCCGGATTGCAACTCCACAAACAAAGTTTGGACAAGGGTACCGTGCTGGTCCTTTACACTGTCCAGGAATTGCTTCCCAAGTGAGATCGTGGGCTGTTAAAGGAAAAAGATTATATTTTTATAATAACTCTGGACGTGTTATCCTCGTTTTTTATTCTTCAAATGTTGATCGTTTTGAGGGACGCACACTTGATGATCATCCCGTTATTTTAAGTCGTTAAATCATTTTTGACCGTTTATGAAAAAGTAAGTTATAGAAACAGATTCGTGAAAAAAATTTGTATTTTTCATTGAGAACGGTTTGAAAAAGGTTGTTTGGATGATTCTCGTTTCAACACGCTATAAGGAGTTGGTCTCTAAAGGAGAAGTTTGTTTTGATCCAGCTCAATTAGTTTTAACAGAGCATTTTGATCATTTATTAAAAAAAATTGAGGAACAAAATGTTTCTCGTCCTTGGTTTTTGGTATTTTTGTCTTTTTTAAAAAGAATACTTAAAAGGAAAAAACAAAATATTGCTCGTGTTGCAAAACAAGGGGCTGAAAATGGATCTTTTCAGGGGCTGTATATTTATGGTGAAGTAGGACGGGGCAAAACCATGCTGATGGATTTGTTCTTTTCTTGTTTGCCGAAAGGTCATAAAAAGCGCGCCCATTTTAATGACTTTATGGCTGATGTGCATGAGCGCATTAATTTGTATCGTCAAGCATCTGGGCATACAAAATCTAAACAGGATAATCCTATTTTAGCTGTTGCTGAAGATCTTGCACGAGAAACAAAGGTGCTTTGTTTTGATGAATTTAGTGTAACAGATATCGCTGATGCTATGGTGTTGGGGCGGCTTATTTCTGCTTTGTTTGATAAAGGAATTTTCTTTATTGCAACTTCAAATGTGGCGCCCGATAACCTTTATTATAACGGTTTAAATCGCGAACTCTTTTTGCCTTTTATTCAAGTTTTGAAAACATATGTTCGTGTTGTTAATCTTGATGCAAAAACAGATTATCGTCTTGAAAAATCAAATCTACAGCCCGTGTATGTAACACCTTTAGGGAAAAAAGCAGATGAATGCATGGATAAAGCATGGGCACTTGTATTGCAAGGAAATAAGGAGATATCTGATGAGTTTTCTATAAAAGGGCGCCTTATTCCTATTCCGCGTTTTGGTGCGGGATGTGCACGCTTTGATTATCGAGATTTGTGTGTACAGCCTTTGGCCGCGGCTGAGTATTTGGTATTAGGCGAGCGTTATCATACGATTTTTATCGATAATGTACCGGTTATGGATGATACATGTCGCAATGAAACAAAACGGTTTATTTTGCTCATTGATACTCTTTATGAGCGCCACATACGATTATTTATGTCTGCAGCAGCAGATGTGGAGCATTTGTATAAGGGGCATGCGCAGATCACGGAAACATTTGAGTTTCAAAGAACACAGTCACGTCTTTTTGAAATGCAAAGTCACGATTATTTGAAACTTTGGGAAGAACATTTTCTTTTGAAGAAGAAGCATTGATTATACTTTTACCTTTACGTAAACTGTAAAAATAATAACTCTTTGAAATTAAAGATATGCAATAATTCTGTTGTATTTTTTTTAAATTCACTTTATCGATACATCATGATAATTTTCTAATAGTTGTTTGTGCGGAGGGTTATTGTTTTTGTGAAGAGAGAAATTTGTAAATTTCATTGCTTTACTCCTTTTTATGATATTGTTTAAATATGGTTGAAGTCAAAAATATTCAGTATACGGACGCAAATGAGTGTGCGCTGGATTGTCTAAAAGTTAGGAAAAAATAAAATGGCACGAAAAAAAATAGCTCTCATTGGTTCAGGTATGATTGGTGGTACTTTGGCACATATTATTGGGCTTAAAGAGCTTGGTGATGTTATCTTATTTGATATTGCAGAAGGTGTACCACAGGGTAAAGCTCTTGATATTGCTGAGTCTTCACCTGTTGATGGTTTCGATGTTCATTTAAAAGGGGCAAATGCCTATGATGCAATTGAAGGTGCTGATGTTGTTATTGTAACAGCAGGGGTTGCACGGAAACCTGGTATGAGCCGTGATGATCTTTTGGGTGTTAATCTAAAAGTTATGGAACAAGTTGGTGCTGGAATTAAAAAATATGCACCTTCAGCTTTTGTTATTTGTGTTACAAATCCCCTTGATGTAATGGTATGGGCATTGCAGAAATTTTCAGCTCTTCCAGTGCATAAAGTGGTTGGTATGGCTGGTATTCTGGATTCAGCGCGTTTTCGTTACTTTTTATCTGAAGAACTTAAAGTCTCTGTCAAAGATGTGACAGCTTTTGTTTTAGGTGGGCATGGTGATTCAATGGTGCCTTTGGTGCGTTATTCAACAGTTGGTGGTATTTCTTTGCCTGATCTTGTTAAAATGGGTTGGACAACACAGGAAAGAATTGATCAAATTATTCAACGTACCCGTGATGGTGGTGCAGAGATTGTTAGTTTGTTAAAAACAGGTTCTGCTTATTATGCACCAGCAGCTTCTGCTGTTTCTATGGCTGAGGCCTACCTAAAGGATACTAAGCGTGTTATGCCTGTTGCAGCCTATCTTTCAGGGGAATATGGGGTTAATGATACCTATGTTGGGGTACCTGTTGTACTTGGTGCAGGTGGTGTTGAACGAGTCATTGAAATTGATCTTGATAAAGAAGAAAGAGGTGCTTTTGATTATTCAGTAAATGCGGTTAAAAAGCTTTGTGAAGCTTGTATTGCTCTTGTGCCTAGCCTCAAGTAAATTGAACAGGATTTTGTTCATTAAAATTAAAGTATTTAGAATATTATAACTTTAGGACTAATAATAATCCATAAAAGAAAAGGACAAATGCATGAATATCCATGAGTATCAGGCCAAACGTCTGCTTCATGAATATGGAGCACCAATTGCAAATGGTGTCGCTGTTTATTCTGTAGAGCAAGCTGAAAAATGGGCGGAAAAATTACCCGGATCTCTCTATGTGGTTAAAAGTCAGATACACGCTGGTGGTCGTGGTAAGGGTAAGTTTAAAGAACTTGGTCCTGATGCAAAGGGTGGTGTTCGGCTTGCAAAATCTGTTGAAGAAGTTGTTGCAAATGTTCAAGAAATGCTTGGAAAAACTTTGGTAACCAAACAAACTGGTCCAGAGGGTAAGCAGGTCAACCGCCTTTATATTGAAGATGGTGCCGATATTGAACGGGAGCTTTATCTTTCACTTTTGGTTGACCGTAGCGTTGGTCGAATTGCTTTTGTTGTTTCAACAGAAGGTGGAATGGATATTGAAACGGTTGCTGAAGAGACACCAGAAAAAATATTCACACTTCCCATTGATGCTGTAGAGGGTGTTACTTCTGCTGATAGTGCAAGACTTTGTGATGCGTTGGAACTACAAAGTAGTGCGCGAGAAGATGGTGAAAAGCTTTTTCCCATTCTCTATAAGGCATTTTGTGAAAAAGATATGAGCCTTTTAGAAATCAATCCGCTTATTGTGATGAAAGATGGTCACTTGCGCGTTCTTGATGCAAAAGTTTCTTTTGATAATAATGCTCTGTTTCGTCATCCAGATATTTTAGAATTGCGCGATCTTTCAGAAGAAGATCCAAAGGAAATAGAAGCATCAAAGCATGATCTTGCTTATGTTGCTCTTGAGGGTACGATTGGTTGCATGGTTAATGGTGCTGGGCTTGCTATGGCAACAATGGATATCATTAAGCTTTATGGAGCAGAGCCAGCGAATTTTTTGGATGTTGGTGGTGGAGCATCAAAAGAAAAAGTGACAGCTGCTTTTAAAATTATTACGGCCGATCCGAATGTTAAGGGCATTTTGGTTAACATTTTTGGTGGTATTATGCGTTGTGATGTCATTGCTGAAGGTGTGGTTGCTGCTGTTCGTGAGGTTGGTTTAAAGGTTCCCTTGGTTGTTCGTCTTGAAGGTACTAATGTTGAGCAAGGTAAAGCAATTATCAATGAGAGTGGTTTGAATGTTATTCCTGCTGATGATTTAGATGATGCTGCCCAAAAAATTGTTGCAGCCGTGAAGGGAGCTTAAGTTATGTCGATTCTTGTGAATAAAGAGACAAAAGTTCTCGTTCAAGGGCTTACAGGAAAAACAGGAACATTTCATACAGAACAGGCGCTTGCTTATCATGGTACGCAAATGGTTGGTGGCGTTAATCCTAAAAAGGGTGGAGAAACATGGGAAGGTTCAAAAGGCGAAACTCTTCCTATTTTTGCTAATGTTGCAGAAGCAAAAGAAAAAACAGGCGCGGATGCTTCTGTTATTTATGTTCCTCCTGCAGGGGCTGCGGCAGCTATTATAGAGGCTATTGAAGCTGAAATTCGTTTAATTATCTGTATTACGGAAGGTATTCCCGTTATGGATATGGTGAAAGTAAAGGCGCGATTAGAAAACTCAAAGTCGCGTCTTGTTGGTCCTAATTGTCCCGGTATTCTTACACCAAATGAATGTAAAATTGGTATTATGCCTGGTTCTATTTTTAGAAAAGGTTCTGTTGGCGTTGTCTCGAGGTCGGGAACTTTAACTTATGAAGCCGTTTTTCAAACGAGTCAGGAAGGTCTCGGACAAACAACTGCTATAGGGATTGGTGGCGATCCTGTTAAGGGTACTGAATTTATTGATGTGTTGGAAATGTTTTTAGCGGATGATGAAACCGAGTCTATTGTTATGATTGGTGAGATTGGTGGTTCTGCTGAAGAAGAAGCAGCACAGTTTCTGCAAGATGAAGCAAGAAAAGGTCGTAAAAAGCCAGTTGTTGGCTTTATTGCTGGCCGTACGGCTCCTCCAGGACGCACAATGGGACATGCTGGTGCTGTTATTTCTGGTGGTAAAGGTGGAGCAGAAGATAAAATTGCGGCAATGGAATCAGCAGGGATTCGTGTGTCTTCTTCGCCATCACAGATAGGTAAGACTTTGATGTCAGTTTTGAAAGGCTAAAAGAAAGTTTCACCTGAATAAGAAAAGGTTCTTAGATTCAGGTGAAAAAGCTTGAGTATAAATAAGGTAAAACTTTTTTGAATGTTCGATCACTGCTTGTTTGTAAGCATTTAAAGATCAAAAAGAGATATGAGATATAAGGAGACGGAATAAATGTTCCGGAGAAGTATATGGCAAGGCAGGACGAAATAAATAGCCTTTTTGCACAGACATCATTTCTTTATGGTGGGAATGCGGATTATATAGATCAACTTTATGCTCAATATGAAAAAGATCCTACCAGTGTTGATTCACAGTGGCGTGCTTTTTTTGAAGGACTTCATGATAACAAAGAAGATGTTCTTAAAAATGCTGAAGGAGCAACATGGCAGCGTGATCATTGGCCATTAAAAGCAGAGGGTGAATTGATTTCTGCTCTTGATGGTGATTGGTCTTCTCTTGAAAAATATTTTGGCGATAAATTAAAGGAAAAAGCAATAACAGGTGTTGCACAAAATGGAAAAACTTCCAGTGAACAAGATATTATTCGTGCAACACGTGATTCTGTTCATGCAATTATGATGATTCGTGCGTTTCGAGAACGGGGACATCTTCATGCACAACTTGACCCTCTTCAATTGGCCGAAAAACAAGAAGATTATAAAGAACTTTCTCCAGAAGCTTATGGTTTTACTCCAGCTGATTACGAGCGTCCCATTTTTATTGATAATGTTTTAGGGTTGGAATATGCAACTATTCCGCAAATGCTTGAGATTCTCAATCGTACCTATTGTTCAACAATCGGTGTGGAATATATGCATGTTTCTGATCCGGTTCAGAAAGTATGGCTTCAAGAACGCATTGAAGGGCGAGATAAAAAAAATTCTTTCACACAACAAGACAAGAAAGCTATTCTGAATAAGCTTATTCAGGCAGAGGGATTCGAACAGTTTTTAGACACTAAATATAAAGGTACAAAGCGTTTTGGACTCGATGGTGGTGAGGCGCTGATTCCCGCTCTTGAACAGATTATCAAATGTGGTAGTGCTTTGGGGGTTAGGGAAGTTATTTTAGGAATGGCACATCGTGGTCGTTTAAATGTTCTTTCACAAGTTCTTGCCAAACCGCATAGGGCTATTTTTCATGAATTCAAAGGGGGATCTTACAAGCCTGATGATGTGGAGGGATCCGGTGATGTCAAATATCATTTGGGAACTACCGCTGATCTGGACTTTGATGGTAAAAAAGTTCATTTATCGCTGTTGGCCAATCCATCTCATCTTGAGATTGTTGATCCGGTTGTTATGGGAAAAGCACGTGCTAAACAAGATCAACTTATGGGACCTGCGCATACTGATTTACTCCCATTAAGTGAGCGTTCAAAAGTGATGCCATTGCTTATTCATGGTGATGCTGCTTTTGCAGGACAAGGCGTTATCCAAGAAACTTTTGGTCTTTCAGGTCTTAAAGGTTATCGTGTTGCGGGCTCACTTCATGTTATTATCAATAACCAGATTGGTTTTACAACATCCCCACGTTTTTCACGTTCTTCGCCTTATCCATCAGATGTCGCAAAAATGATTGACGCACCAATTTTCCATGTGAATGGTGATGATCCTGAGGCAGTTGTTTTTGTTGCCAAAATAGCAACAGAGTTTCGCCAAATTTTTCATAAACCAGTGGTTATTGATATGTTTTGTTATCGCCGTTATGGGCATAATGAAGGTGATGAACCTTCCTTTACGCAGCCGCTTATGTATAAAGCAATACGTAATCATAAAACAACACTTCAACTTTATAGTGACCAATTGGTAGAAGAAGGAATGGTTACTTCAGAAGAGATTGAGCAACAAAAAAAATTATGGCGCGATAAGCTTGAAGGTGAACTTGAAGCAAGTGCTTCTTACAAACCTAATAAGGCTGATTGGCTTGATGGAAGCTGGACGGGACTCAAGGCTTTTAGTAGTTCTGATGAGCAGCATTCTAGAACAACTGGTGTTGAATTAAAAACTTTAAAGGAAATTGGTCAGAAAATTGTTGAAATTCCAGCAGATTTTCACGTTCACAAAACCATTCAACGTTTTTTAAATAATCGTGCTAAAATTTTTGAAACCGGTGAGGGTGTTGACTGGGCAACTGCTGAAGCTTTAGCTTTTGGTTCACTTTGTTTGGAAGGAGCACCGGTTCGTCTTTCCGGTGAAGATGTTGAGCGAGGAACTTTTTCACAACGTCATTCAGTTCTTTATGACCAAGAAAATGAGGCGCGTTATATTCCTTTGAATCATTTACAAAAGGGGCAAGCACTTTATGACGTTGTTAATTCTATGCTTTCTGAAGAAGCTGTTCTTGGTTTTGAATATGGATATTCTCTTGCTGAACCACGAGGATTAACACTTTGGGAAGCACAATTTGGTGATTTTTCTAATGGTGCACAGGTCATTTTTGATCAATTTATTTCATCCGCAGAGCGTAAGTGGCTTCGTATGTCTGGTCTTGTGTGTTTATTGCCTCATGGTTTTGAAGGGCAAGGGCCGGAGCATTCTTCTGCACGTTTAGAACGGTTTCTTCAACTTTGTGCGGAAGATAATATGCAGGTTGCTAATTGTACAACCCCTGCAAATTATTTTCATATTTTGCGTCGACAAATTAAGCGTGATTTCCGTAAGCCATTGATTTTGATGACACCGAAATCACTTTTACGTCATAAGCGAGCTGTTTCTCTTCTCAATGAAATGGGGCCAGAAACAAGTTTTTGTCGTGTGTTACTTGATGATGCAGAATGTCTCAAAGATTCTGTCATTAAGTTGCAAAAAGATAATAAGATTCGCCGTGTCGTTCTTTGTACTGGTAAGGTTTATTACGACCTTTATGAAGAACGTGAAAAAAAGGGTATTGATGATGTTTATCTCCTTCGTATTGAACAGCTTTATCCTTTCCCTGCAAAAGTTTTGGTGAATGTGTTGTCGCGCTTTTTGCAGGCGGAAGTTTTTTGGTGCCAAGAGGAACCAAAAAACATGGGGGCTTGGTCATTTATTGAGCCTTATTTGGAATGGGTTTTGACGCATATTAATGCGCAATATTCACGTGCTCGTTATGCAGGACGTCCTGCGAGTGCGTCACCGGCCTCTGGGTTAATGGTGAAACACCTTGAACAACTGGCTGCGTTTCTTAAAGACGCGTTAGGTTCTTAATTTATTACTACTCTGATGTATGGAAAAATATTATGACTACTGAAATTCGTGTTCCTACTTTGGGCGAATCGGTTACCGAAGCAACGGTTGGCAAATGGTTTAAAAAACTTGGCGAAGCTGTCGCTATGGATGAGCCTTTGGTTGAATTAGAAACTGATAAGGTAACCGTTGAAGTTCCTTCTCCTGTTGCTGGGAAATTATCTGAAATCATTGCAAAAGAAGGCGATACGGTTGAAGTAAATGCTCTTTTAGGAGTGGTGAAAGCTGGAGAAGCTGGTATCTCCCAATCACTTTCACCTTCTGCTACACTTGTTCCAGCGGCTTCATCTGAATCGGAGAAGCCTGCTTTGAGCAGTGCAATGCCTCCTTCTCCTTCAGCAGCAAAATTGATGGCTGAAAATAATGTTGCAAAAAGCGATATTTCAGGTTCTGGAAAACGTGGACAAATTCTTAAAGAAGATGTTCTTGGTGGATTAAAACAAAGTACAAATGCTCCTACACCCTCTTCTTCTGCGACGAGTTCTTCGGCAACTCCTGTCCAAGAAACACGTGAAGAGCGGGTTCGTATGACGAAATTGCGTCAAACAATTGCTCGCCGTCTTAAAGATGCACAAAATGTAGCAGCAATGTTAACCACATTTAATGAGGTTGATATGTCAGCGGTGATGGATTTGCGCAAGCGGTATAAGGATCTTTTTGAAAAGAAACATGGTGTTAAGCTTGGTTTTATGGGGTTTTTTACTAAGGCTGTTTGTCATGCATTAAAAGAACTTCCTGCTGTTAATGCAGAGATTGATGGGACAGATATTGTTTACAAAAACTATGTCAATGTTGGAATTGCTGTTGGAACGGATAAAGGACTTGTTGTTCCAGTGGTGCGAGATGCAGATAAAATGTCATTGGCAGAGATTGAAAAAGAGATTGGTCGTTTGGGGCGTCTTGCGCGTGATGGAAAATTAGCCGTTTCTGATATGCAGGGCGGAACTTTTACTATTACCAATGGTGGTGTGTATGGATCGTTGATGTCAACACCGATTTTGAATGCACCACAATCTGGTATTTTGGGAATGCATGCGATTAAAGAGCGAGCAATGGTTGTTGAGGGTCAAGTTGTGATCCGCCCCATGATGTATTTAGCGCTTTCTTATGATCACCGTATTGTGGATGGGCAAGAAGCTGTGACTTTCCTTGTGCGTGTTAAGGAAAGCTTAGAAGATCCGGAACGCCTTGTTCTTGATTTGTAAAATACAGTTTTCAGGATGAAAGGAGAAACGGATGTCTTATGATGTGGCTGTGATCGGAGCGGGTCCAGGTGGTTATGTAGCAGCAATAAAGGCGGCGCAACTGGGACTTAAAGTAGCAATTATTGAAAAGCGTACAACATTAGGAGGAACATGTCTCAACGTTGGTTGTATTCCTTCTAAAGCGTTGTTGCATGCTTCAGAAGTGTTTGCTGAAACCCAGCATGGTTTTGAAACGCTTGGTATTTCTATTGGTAAATCTAAGCTTAATCTTGAACAAATGATGGTTCATAAGAAAGCTGTGGTGACGGCCAATACGAGTGGTGTTTCTTTTTTGATGAAAAAAAATAAAGTTGATACTTTTTTTGGGACAGCCAAAATTTTGAGTGCGGGTCATGTGGAAGTTGTTGCCAGAGATGGTAATAAACAAACAATTGAAACAAAAAATATTATTATTGCTACCGGTTCAGAGAGTTCAGGCATTCCAGGAGTGAATGTTGAAATTGATGAAAAGACTATTGTTTCTTCTACGGGAGCTCTTTCACTTGAAAAAGTACCAACGCATATGATTGTCGTGGGTGCTGGTGTCATTGGTTCAGAACTTGGATCAGTTTGGAGCCGTTTAGGTGCTAAGGTGACCATTATTGAGTATCTTAATAAAGTTTTGGGCTCAATGGATGGTGAAGTTTCACGGCAATTTCAGAAGTTAATGGAAAAACAGGGGATTGAATATAAAACGGGTGCAAAGGTAACAGCTGTTACACAATCTGGCTCAACTGCTCAGGTGAGCTTTGAATCTGTCAAAGGTGGTGAATCTGAAACTTTAGAGGCTGATGTTGTGCTTATTGCTACTGGACGTTCTCCTTATACAGAGGGGCTTGGCTTGAGAGAAGCCGGTATTCAGTTAGATGAACGCGGATTTATTGCAATTGATGCTCATTGGCAGACGAATGTTCCAGGAATTTATGCGATTGGTGATGTTGTAAAAGGACCAATGCTAGCACATAAAGCAGAGGAAGAAGGCGTTGCTGTGGCAGAAATTTTGGCAGGTCAAAAAGGGCATGTTAATTTTGATGTTATTCCTAGTGTTGTTTATACACAGCCGGAAATTGCGAGTGTAGGAAGGACAGAAGAAGAGCTAAAAACTGCTGGCATTGAATATAATGTTGGCAAATTTCCTTTTATGGCCAATGGTCGTGCACGTGCAATGCAAAAGAGTGATGGGTTTGTTAAAATCCTTTCTGATAAAAAAACAGATCGGGTATTAGGGGGGCATATTCTTGGATTTGGTGCTGGTGAAATGATCCATGAAATTGCAGTTTTAATGGAATTTGGTGGTTCATCAGAAGATCTGGGACGTTGTTGCCATGCACATCCTACCTTATCAGAAGCTGTGCGTGAGGCAGCTTTGGCAACATTTGCTAAACCACTTCATATTTAAAAAGCTTTTAAAAAGTAAATTTTAAAAGGTACGGGGGGCAGAAAATATTTGTGAAGCATGCAACAACATTTTAAAACTTTAAAAAAGAATATAACCAATTGTATTGAAGTGTTCCGTTTGTTGTATGCTTTTCGATAATTACTGTTTTAGATATCTGTTGTGCAGTTTTGATTGATTATTCTGTTGTGCACTATCGTTTAGAGCGGTGGTGTTTAGTCTATGTAAAGTTTTATATATGGGGTAGTTTTTATACTGTTATAAAATATTTAAGATAGGATTCTGAGCCTATCTGCGTGCTTTGTGTTAAGAAAACATCTCTCAAAATGCCCAAATCTACTTCGCAATGGTGCTCGTGAATGGTATAGCTGTAAAGTTTCTCTTGAAATATATGAAATTCATTCAAACTGTTATAAGACCTATTGTGCACCATCATCTTTATGTTTAGTAAAAATACACGCTGACATTGATAATACACTTTTTCAGTTCTCAATATTGCTAAAGCTTTTTATTATTTGAGAGTTTTCATAAGAGAATTTTTATTCTGTTCTTTTATCATTTTACCTCACACGCTCGCTTTGTTTGTGATGCGCAGACAAAAGATTTTAATTGCTTCAATGTGAGAGAGTTTGTGATTAAGAGAATTTTACAGTATTCAGCGTTATGAATCAACATGTTATATATGATGATGAATCATATGAAAAGGGAAGCCAAGAGGAATTCATTCACCCGAAGAAATTGAATTGTTTAATGATTGGTATAGGTTAAGGATCTTTGTCATTTAAGATGAAGAAGGGAGGAATTGAATATTCTACAAAATACCGCTCTTCTTTAAAAGAGCGGTATTTTTATATCTTTTGTTTATGACACTATCTTTTTGATGATAATGACAAGTTATACAGTGTGATTAAATTAGTTTTTTCTTCTCTGTTTTTCTTGATCATTGCTCGCTATGTCTTAAAAAGATGCTATGTCTCTTCTTTACGGTTGTTAAGAAATCGCAATGTTGCCAAAACATAACGAATAGCTAAAATTTTTTTGAAAACCATAATTACACGAGAATATTAAGTTTGTTTTCATTGGGCAGTTTTATGATAACTTAAAAAATTAAGCATATGCTTTCTATAGGTATTAAAATTGTAATTTTTTATCCTCTTGTTGTTCTCTTATAAAAGTGGGAAGCCCCATATGATCAAGATATTTAAGGAAAGGGTGGGGTGGTAACTCTTCCACATTGACCATAGTTTTAACATCCCATTCACCTGTGGCAATAAGAAGAGCTGTTGCGGCTGCTGGTACGCCAGCCGTATAGGAAATGCCTTGTGCCCCAGTTTCATGAAAAGCTTGTTTGTGATCGGCTATATTATAGATAAAAATTTCTCTCGGTTTTCCATCTTTTTCGCCTTTAATAAGATCTCCAATACAGGTTTTTCCTGTGTAGTCTGGGGCGAGAGAGGAAGGGTCGGGTAAGACGGCCTTTACGACTTTCAAGGGAACGACTTCTTGTCCTTCTGCTGTCTTAATGGGCTGTTCAGATAAGAGACCAAGATTTTTTAGAACCGTAAAAACAGTGATATAACGATCACCAAATCCCATCCAGAAACGGACATTCTCTACATCAAGATTTTTGGAAAGTGAATGAATTTCATCATGTCCTGTCATATAGGCTTTTTGTTTTCCCACAACGGGAAGATCCCATTCATGGCTGACTTCAAACATTTTATTGGAAGTCCATTTTTTATTTTGCCACGACCATACTTGTCCTGTAAATTCACGGAAGTTAATTTCTGGATCAAAATTTGTAGCAAACCAACGTCCATGATTTCCGGCATTAATATCAATAATATCAATATCTGTGATTTTATCAAAATAATCATCGCGCGCTAATGCTGCATAAGCATTCACTACACCTGGGTCAAAACCTGCTCCTAAAATAGCGGTTATACCAGCTTTTTCACATTCTGGACGCCGAGGCCATTCATAATTTCCATACCAAGGAGGTGTTTCACAAATTTTCAATGGGTCTTCATGAATTGCGGTATCGATATAAGCGCATTTGGTTTCAATACAAGCTGAAAGAACAGACATATTAAGAAAAGCAGAACCAACATTAATGACAATTTCGCATTTGGTCTTTTGGATGAGCTTTATAGTTTCTTCTACATTCATGGCATTGAGCGAATGGCTTTTGAAAACACCTTGCTCTTTCATTGTGTTTTTTTCTTTAATAGAAGAAATGATGGCTTCACATTTTTTGAGTGTTCGTGAAGCAATATGAATTTCACCAAGAATATCATTGTTTTGAGCACATTTGTGTGCAACAACTTGTGCAACACCTCCAGCACCAATAATGAGAACATTTTTTTTCATTGTAGGTCCATCTCCCTTTTTAATACTGTTGTATGACGTTTTTATGGTTGGTCTTTATGAAAGGCTTTCCTGATAGTCGTTATAGCTGAATTGGCGTTGAAGTATTAATGTACCATCGCACTCTTTGAGAACAATAGCAGGCATTGTAACGCCATTAAACCAGTTTTTCTTGACCATTGTATACCCTGCTGCATCCTGAAAAGACAGTCTATCGCCTATTTTAAGAGGTTTTTGAAATTGAAATGTTCCAAAAATATCGCCGGCAAGACAAGATTTTCCACAAATCATAATTTCGTGTGGTCCTTGATTGGGTTCTAATTTAGCATTTTCACGATAAATGAGAAGATCGAGCATATGTGCTTCAATTGAGCTATCAACGATGGCTAGATTCTTTTCATTATACAATGTGTCAAGAACACTGACTTCTAATGTGGTACTTTGGGTAATAGCAGCTTCTCCTGGTTCTAGAAAAAGAGTGACACCATGGGTTTCAGAAAATTGTTTTAAGCGTTTTGCGAAAGCTTCTAGAGGGTAATTCTCAGCCGTAAAATGGATTCCGCCGCCAAGGCTTATCCAGTCAACAGCAGAAAAAAGTTCTGCAAATTTTTCTTCCATATACCCAAGCATTTGGTTAAAAAGATTAAAGTCAGCATTTTCACAATTGTTATGGATCATCAATCCGTTGATAAGAGGCAGAACTTCTTTAATAGCGCTTTGGTTTGTTTCTCCTAAGCGGCTAAAAGGGCGAGAGGGGTTGGCAAGATCAAAATTTGATGCACTGATTCCTGGGTTTAACCTTAAACCTCTTTGAATGGTTTTTGTTGCATCAGAAAAGCGTTGGAGCTGTTGGATGGAATTAAAGATGATTTTATCTGCATAACCACAGGCTTCATCAATTTCATTATCTGCCCAAGCCACTGAATAAGCATGGGTTTCTTTGCCAAATTTTTCTCTTCCTAAACGTAGTTCATAAAGGGATGATGATGTGGTTCCATCCATGAACTCAGACATTAAATCAAAAACACTCCATGTGGCAAAACATTTTAAAGCAAGTAAAATTTTAGCTCTGGACATTTCCCGTAAACGAGAAATTGTTTGCATATTTTTGATGAGTTTCGATTTGTCTATAAGATAATAGGGGGTTTTTATCATCATTTATTCATTCTTTTTTGAAGGATCTTATTGCCAAGATCAACGTTTAGTACAAAGAGTAACAGAATGTCTCAAGAAAAAAGAATCTTAAGAAAAGAATCTGTTTCTGTCTAGCAAGAGAAAGGCTTTCTGTAATTACTGTTGTTTATTATGTTGAGTTTTTTTTATGAGTATGAAAAAAAAATTATATTATGCTTTAGCTTTTGTATTTGTTAGCAGTTTTTTCATTATAACAACCACTTTTGTTAATTGGGGGCAAAATAGAAGTGACGCTAAAGCCAAATTGGTTACTCAGACTTCTGTCCTAGATAGTTCGGTGCCTCTGATTTTTACGGGGCGTAGAGAGCTTAATGGTTTCAAAGGTTATCGTCATTATCGGCGTGGTTATCGTAAATACAGTGATAATTGGTGGTATCCTGAAGTGGCATTTGTTACATCACCACACTTAAGCACAAAAGGCGCATCATTAAAAGTTGTATCAGATGCTAAAAAAGTGTTTTTAACGTCTTCTTCGGAAAAATTAGAAAAAAAAGAGCCATGGATGCTTAAACAACACATTGAATCTTGCCGTGTACGTTATCGCTCTTATAATAAAAATGATAATAGTTTTCAGCCTTTTCATGGGGGGCGTAGGCAGTGTCTATCACGCTTTTTTAAAGGATTAGAAATTAAATAAAATTTTAATTGCTTCTTGTCGTGAGCGTTATTGTTCTTACAATAAAGAGAAGACTTGTGTGGTGCGCAGTATTTTCATGCAAGCATTGTTTTTTTTAAATTTAAATGCTTTTAAGTTTTATTAAATCTTATTATCATTAAGTGTAGAATGGGGGGTGAGAATATAAGTTTTTGTTTTGTCGATGACAAAATATTAAGGTAAAATGGAGTTTAAAGAATGACAACACGGGAAGCAATGTTGGTATTGCTCGTTTTGCTTCCCTTTGGTGGAAGTGCTGTCATTGGCTTTTTTCGTTCGACAGCAAAAAATAATGAAGCTTGGTTTGCTGGGGTTGTCGCACTTTTCTGTCTTATTTTTACAATAATGCTTTATCCGGAAGTTCGTGGAAACCACATAGTGCGTTTAGATATTTCTTGGCTTCCAGAATGGGGAAGCAATTTGATTCTCCGCATAGATGGTTTGTCGTGGCTTTTTTGCTTGCTTATTACAGGGATTGGGCTGCTTGTTGTCATTTATTCACGTTATTACATAGATCCAGCGGATTCTGTACCGCGTTTTTTTTCCTTTTTTTTGGCCTTTATGGGATCAATGATAGGAATAGTTTTATCAGGTAATCTCGTCTTTTTGGTTGTTTTCTGGGAACTCACCAGTATTTTTTCTTTTTTGCTGATCGGCTATTGGTACCATAATGCAAGTGCGCGTGAGGGTGCGCGTATGGCTCTAACGATCACAGGTTTTGGCGGCTTTGCTCTTTTTATTGGAGTTTTATTGATTGGGTATACTGTTGGCAGTTTTGATTTGGATAAGGTGCTACAGTCTGGAGATATGATCCGGTTAAGTTCTCTTTATAGTCCTATCCTTATTTGTATTTTATTGGGAGGGTTAACAAAAAGCGCGCAATTTCCTTTTCATTTTTGGCTACCCAACGCGATGGCTGCTCCAACCCCCGTATCGGCTTATTTGCATTCTGCAACAATGGTAAAAGCGGGATTGTTTTTGCTCGTTCGTTTATGGCCTGTGCTCTCTGGAACAGAATCTTGGTTTTGGCTGGTTGGCTTTTCAGGACTCTCAACTCTTCTTCTAGGTGCCTATTTTTCCATGTTTCAGCAAGACTTGAAAGGACTGCTTGCTTACTCGACTATTAGTCATCTTGGATTAATTACAACACTTTTAAGTCTTGGTAGTCCACTTGCATGTGTTGCGGCGATCTTTCATATGGCCAATCATGCTACTTTTAAAGCTTCTTTATTTATGGCTGCTGGCATTATTGATCACGAGACGGGAACACGTGATATGCGTAAACTGTCAGGGCTTTATCGTTCTATGCCTATTACAGCAACTCTTGCTTTAGTTGCGAGTGCAGCGATGGCTGGGGTTCCTTTGTTGAATGGTTTTTTATCGAAAGAGATGTTTTTTGCTGAAGCTGTTGAAACGCATATGGAATCATGGCTCGATTGGATTGCACCTTATGTGGCAACGCTGGCCAGTCTGTTTAGTGTGACCTATTCTATACGCTTTATTCATGGCGTTTTTTTAGGATCAAAGCCTGACAATTTGCCCAAGACTCCCCATGAACCACCGCATTTCATGCGTTTACCAATGGAGCTTTTGGTGTTTATTTGTTTAGCGGTTGGTATTTTTCCTAATTTAACAATAGGACCTATTTTAGATAATGCGGTCGTGTCTGTTTTAGGACCAATGACAATTCCTTATAGTTTGGCTGTTTGGCATGGGTTTAACACTCCATTAGTGATGAGCTTTGTTGCATTATTAGGGGGCGGATTGCTCTATGCTGTTGGGCATCGTTATTTTTTATCCTGTGATGATGGGGCTCCTTTTTTCCGTCACTTAAAAGGGCCGCGTATTTTTGAACGCATTCTCGTAATTATTTCTTGGAAATGGGCACGTGCGGTGGAGTCTGCTTTGTCAACACGCCGTTTGCAGATCCAATTGCATTGGATTTTTTGGGTCTGTTTTGCCTTTGTTGGTCTTTTACTTTGGTGCGATGGTTTCATTCCAGTGGGGACATTACCGCTTTTTCCACTTGATATTCCTTTTCTCGCTCTTTGGCTGGTTGGCGGATTATGTGCGCTTTTAGTGGCTTGGCGAGCAAAGTTTCATCGTCTTGCTTCACTTATGCTTTTAGGGGGAGCTGGTTTGATGACTTGTACAACCTTTTTATGGCTTTCTGCTCCTGATTTAGCAATAACACAATTGGTTGTTGAGGTTGTTACAGTCGTTTTATTATTGCTTGGTTTACGGTGGTTGCCTAAACGTTTGCATGACCCTGGGCCAGCTGCTGTTCATTTTTGGGTTCGCTTGCGTCGTTTCCGTGATTTCATCATATCCCTTGTAGGAGGTGCTGGTGTAGCATGGCTTTCTTTTGCAGTGATGACACGTCCTCAAGGTACGACGATTTCTGATTTTTTTCTAACACATGCTTACTCAGATGCTGGTGGTCGCAATGTTGTGAATGTGTTATTGGTTGATTTCCGTGGTTTTGATACCATGGGAGAAATTGTGGTTTTGGGTGTTGTTTCCCTTACTGTTTTTGCACTCTTACGACGTTTTCGTCCTGCGCCTGAGAGTATTGATGCGCCTTTTCAACAACGTATCCAGAAAGCCTTTGATATAGCACAGCCTAATCGAAATGTGGGAGATACAGTATTGAATTATTTAGCTGTTCCTGCTGTTATTATGGGTTGGCTCTTTCCGATTATTATCGCTTTTGCTATTTATTTATTCATGCGAGGGCATGATCTGCCAGGAGGTGGATTTGTCGGTGGTATTACTTTGGCTATAGGATTTATTTTACAATATCTTGCACGCGATATTCGGTGGGTGGAAACGCATTTGAGAGTTTTACCTTTGCGTTGGATAGGCTTTGGTTTATTATTGTCAGTCGTAACGGGGATGGGCTCTTGGTTTTTTGGATATCCTTTTTTAACATCCTTTTTTCGATATATTCATCTTCCGTTAATTGGGAAAGTTCCCATGGCATCTGCTTTTTTGTTTGATTTTGGTGTGCTTTCTCTTGTGTTAGGAGCAACTGTTCTCATTTTAATTGCACTTGCACACCAGTCAATTCGGAGTTACCGAATCGGTAAGAAACCTATTTTAAAAGAGAAGGAAAATTAATGGAAATTGTTCTTTCTTTGGGTATCGGTGTTTTTGTCGGATCAGGTATTTGGCTTGTTTTGCGTCCACGTACTTTTCAAGTCATTCTTGGTTTGTCCTTGATCTCCTATGGTGTTAATCTTTTTATATTTTCAATGAGTAGACCGCGTAGTAATGCTGCTCCAATTGTTGATTCTACCACTGTTATTAATCCAGCTAATTATGTCGATCCTCTTCCACAAGCCTTGGTTTTAACTGCGATTGTGATTGGTTTTGCAACAACAGCTTTATTTTTAGTTATCTTGTTGGTTTCACGTGGTTTAACGGGTTCTGATCACGTTGATGGACGTGAGGTGCAATAATGGAAATAGGAGTGCATCATCTCCTTATTTTGCCTATTCTTTTGCCGTTAACCACTGGAGCACTTCTTCTTTTTTATGATGAACGTCGTGCAAAACTTAAATCATTCATCAGTCTTTCTTCTGCGGGACTGTTGGTTGTTACTGCCATTTTATTGATTATACATACTCTTGAAATAGCACCGGCTTGCGATGTTTATCGACTTGGTAATTGGCCGTCTTCTTTTGGAATTGTTTTAGTCCTTGATCGCTTAAGCGCTATGATGCTTTTACTTTCCAGCTTGTTGGTGACTAGCGTGTTGGTTTTTGCGCGGGCTCATTGGTACAAAGCTGGCTCTCATTTTCAGTCACTAATGCAATTTTTTATGGTGGGGATAAATGGTGCTTTTTTGACTGGCGATTTATTTAATTTATTTGTGTTTTTTGAAGTTATGTTAACGGCTTCCTATGGGCTTGCTTTGCATGGTTCTGGTCAGACACGCGTGCGCGCAGGATTGCATTATGTTGTGGTTAATCTTGTTGCTTCATTATTTTTTTTAGTTGGTATAGCGCTCATTTATGGAGTCGTTGGTACTCTTAATATGGCCGATTTGGCTGTTAAAATAAAATATATATCTTCTACAGATATTGTTTTATTCGAAATAGGTGTTGCACTTTTAGGTATTGCTTTTTTGCTTAAAGCGGGTATGTGGCCGCTTAATTTTTGGTTGGTGCCAACTTACAGTGCAGCAGCAGCGCCTGTTGGAGCTTCTTTTGCAATTTTGAGCAAGGTTGGTATTTATATTATCTTACGTTTAACGTTGCTATGGTTTGGTCCTGAAAGTGAATATTTTAACCATTTTGGTCATACGGTTTTGTTTTATGGTGGGCTTGCCACTATGATTGTTGGTTTTATTGGGGTATTGGCGAGCCAAGTTTTGGTGCGTTTGGCAGCTTATAGTGTGCTTGTTTCTTCTGGTACATTGTTGGCTGCGATCGGGATAGGCAATGCAGCACTGACAGCAGGCGCACTTTTTTATATTGTTTCTTCAACTTTAGCACTGGGAGCTTTTTTTCTTTTGGTAGAGTTGGTTGAACGCTGTCAAGATGTGGCTGCTAATGTTCTTGCTGTCACAATGGAGGTGTATGGTGACGATGAAGAGGAGGAAGAAGATGAAGTTGGCATCTATTTTCCAGTAACCTTGGCAATTCTTGGAGCTTGTTTTGGTATCTGTGCCATTTTGATTATTGGATTGCCGCCTTTTTCTGGTTTTGTTGCTAAATTTATGATGTTCATGGCAATTTTAAATCACAGTAGAGAGGATTTTTCTGCCTCTCTACCGGTTTACCAAGATTGGCTTTTTATAGTTTTTGTCACTCTCTCTGGTTTTGCGGCTTTGATTGCATTGACACGAACGGGTATCCGAACTTTTTGGGTTTCTCTTGAAGGGCGTATTCCCCGTGTGCAAGTGATAGAATTTGCGCCTATTGCCGCTCTCCTTGCTTTGTGTTTTCTTATAACAATTGTAGCCAGTCCTGTTAGTCATTATATGTCTGAAACTGCTAAGACTTTGTATGAACCTCAAAACTATATTAGGAGCGTTTTAACGGATTTTTCTCTCGAAAATAGGGAGGTGAGTAAATGAATCGTTTTTGTCCTTCCCCTTTTTTCAGTGGTGTCATTGTCCTTATGTGGCTTATTTTAAATGGTTTTAGTTTAGGGCAATTGCTTTTAGGGATTTTAACCGCTTTGTTTTGTGGTTGGATGATACGGCTTCTGGAGCTGGAGAAGGCTGTTATTAAAAGCTGGAGTGCGGTTTTTCGTCTCGTTTTTCGAGTATTTATAGATTCTATATTCTCAAATGTTTCGGTGGCTTGGTCTGTTTTAACAAAAAGGTCTCGAGAGCAGAAATCTGGTTTTATTGTAGTACCTCTTCTGCTTCATAATCGCACTGCTTTGGCTATTTTAGCATGCATCCTTTCGGCAACCCCTGGAACTGCTTGGGTTGCCTATAATAGTAAAAAGGGTGAACTTTTGCTTCATGTCTTAAATTTAAAAAATGGATATGATTACAAACAGTTGATCAAACAACGGTATGAGCAATTGCTTTTGGAGATTTTTTTATGAGTATGGTGATTCTTTATTGGGGGCTTTTCTTTTCACAGTTTTTTTTAAGTTTAGCGGTGATTTTTGCGCTGTTTCGGTTGATTCGTGGTCCACGGGCGCAGGATAGAATTGTTGGTTTGGATGCCCTTTATATAACCACTATTCTTTTGTTTCTTACATTCGATATTCGTTCAGGAACAACCACTTATTTTGTCGCAGCTCTCATTATTGGATTGTTGGGATCTGTCTCAAGCATCGCTTTGGCGAAATTTCTTATGCGGGGGGAGATTATTGAATGAAAGATGATATATCGCTTGTGGTTGCTATTGCTATCACAGTTTTCTTAATATTAGGGTCTGGATTGACATTGATCGCAACGATAGGTTTGGTGCGTTTTTCCAATTTTTATAAGCGTTTGCATATGCTTTCAGTATGTACGAGTTGGGGCGTTGGTAGTATTCTTATTTCTTCATTTCTTTATTCAATATTTGTGGACCATTATTTTGTTTTTCATGAAGTTTTGCTGATGTTTTTTTTGTTTTTAACAGCACCGGTAGCTTCTATGTTGCTTTCACATACAGCAGCTTATCGACATCATTCAGAAGAACAGTCAGAAAAACCGCTGGCTCTTTTATTACACCAGACGGAGGAAAAGTTACCCACGTCAGAAGGAACATCAAGAGATGAGAGCCAGCGCGGTTCTTGAAATCTTCTTTATTCTGTGCTTTTTTCTTCTACACAGTGGATGGGTTTTTCTTCTTTTGGATCATTAATAAGATCGTAAAATATGGCTTCATTTTTAGTTATCCACCAAATGTATTGACCACCCACATATTTTCCTCCAGAAGCGGCAATTACATTAGAACCAACGATGCGCTTACCGTTCCATTTTAAATCAACAAGCGCAATATTGCCAGCATTATGATAAGTTGCCTCAACATGCTCTTTACTTGTTCCCATGTCGCATTGATAGGAGACGGTCTCTGTTGTTGGTTCTGGATCATCTGGTACTTCAATGACTAAAGAACTTGCTAATGCATTAATTGAACCGAGGAGTAAAACACTTAAAGTAATGAAAAATTGTTTAGTAAAAGAAATTTTTTTCATAATATTTCCCGTATTATTTAAAATAATAATGTTGACTCATCTTTACAGAGGATAGGTTTTTTTTCTTCTGGATCCTGAGCAAGGTCATAAAGCGTGACTTCTTTGTTCTTCTCCCACCAGATATACTGAGCTCCTGCAAATTTTGCTCCTGTTGCCGCGATGACATTAGCAGCAATGACACGGTCACCGTTCCATTTGAAATCAACCAACGAAATATTGTCAGCATTAAGATAGACTGCCTCTACGCGCTCTTTACCTGTTCCAGTATCACATTGATAGGTAATGGTCTCTGTTTTGGGCTCTGGATTGTCTGGTACTTCAATGATTAAAGAACCAGCTAAGCTATTGTTTGAGCTGAAGAGTGATAAACTTAAAGCGGTGAAAAATCCTAAAATGTGCAAAGTTTTTTTCATGATGCTTCCCTATATTCCTAATATTGTGCACAAAGAATAATTTGACTGATACGATGGTGTCTACGGCAGGATTCGAACCTGCGACCCCAGGATTCATACCACTTCGATTTTCACCGCCAGCCTTATTGGCTGTTTGTGGTCTGGACTGTCTCTTCACCTTGAAGCTTTTGCTCTTTAGGTGCTGCCCGTTCAGTCTCTACACCTTTCTCTCATTTGAAAAGAGACTTGGCTCGGGATTGGCATATAGTCGCCCATGAAGCTTTCCCCGAATTTGAGCAGATTCACTTTGAGGATTTCTCCTCAAAGTGCCCAATTTCTTTAGGAATCCTGTGCTCTATCCTACTGAGCTACGCAGACATCATCATATTTAATCTTTAATAGAAGTATAAAAACGAATCAATTATATTCAATATGAATTAACGAATTTCTGTTAATTTTTGTTCCAAAAAGGATAAAACTGCATCTGGTGAAATATTTTTTGCAATAAATGATTGGCCAAGTCCGCGTGTTAAGATGAAAGTCAAATTGTTTTGCGAAACTTTTTTATCTTGGGCAATGAGAGTCATTAAAGTTTCAGCATCTGGTAGAGGCCCTGGGATATCCTTTAATTGTGTAGGCAATCCTATAAATTTGAAGTGCGCTTCAATGCGTTGTGTAAGCGTGGGGCTTATTAAATTTAATTGAGCAGAAAATTGATGAGCTAGAATCATCCCAATTGCTACACTTTCGCCATGGATTAAACGGTTAGAGTCATAAGCGGTTGCTGTTTCAAGCATGTGTCCAAATGTATGGCCGAGATTTAAGAGTGCGCGCTCTCCGGTTTCGTATTCATCGCGTGCTACAATGTCAGCTTTAAATTGGCATGAGCGAACAATGGCCTCTGTTCGCATAGGGCCATTAGAGAAAATTTTCTGCCCATTTTTTTCAAGCCACTCAAAAAAGTCAGGTTGGTTAATGAGACCGTATTTTACTATTTCTGCGTAGCCAGCGCGAAATTCGCGCGGCGGCAGGGTATCAAGAAGACACGTGTCAGCAATAACGCATTGTGGTTGATAAAAAGCACCGATAAGATTTTTGCCATATTGGTTATTGATTCCAGTTTTTCCACCAACAGAGGAATCAATTTGTGCAAGAAGCGTTGTGGGCATTTGAATGAAGTTCATACCACGGCGGATTATACTTGCTGCAAATCCTGCTAGATCGCCAATGACACCACCGCCAAAAGCAATAACACAGTCGCCTCTTTCTAAACGCGCAGCAAGAATTTGATCGATGACAACTTGCAGGGTTGAAAATGATTTTGATTGTTCTCCCGCTTCTACAATAATAGGGACAGTATGAATTTTATTTTTTGTTAATTCTGCTTGCAATATCTCCAAATAAAGGGAGGCAACATTTGTATCTGTAACAAGTGCCAAGCGCGTTTGATGAGGATCTTTTTTGTTAAGAGCATGTTTAATCTGTGAAGCAGCTTGTGTAATCAGACCCGGACCAATGATGATATCGTAACAGTGTTTGTCCAGTTTAACAGTGACGGTTTTGGTTTGCATGCTGGTTATCCCTATTGTTAATTTCTGTGTATAGGTAGTGCTGTACGGATCGTATAACATTTTGTGCTACAGTATGACGGCTTTCTTTATGACTGTTAATTGTTAAGTTTGCCTTTGCATAGATAGGATAACGCTGTTCCATGAGTTTTTGCATAGTTTCTTTAGGATTGGCTGTTTGAAGCAGGGGACGTGTTGGGTGTTTTGAGACACGTTGCATGAGGATATCAAGATCGACTTTTAGCCATATGGATATACCATTTTGGTGAATGGCTTTTCGGATATTTTCATTTATGTAGGCACCACCACCTGTTGCTAAAACAAGGGGACTTTTTTTCATGAGGTTTAGAATAACACGCTGTTCAAGAGCACGAAATTCGGATTCACCATAAATTTCAAAGAGTTCCGTGATTGTCATTTGTGCAGCTTTTTCAATTTCTTGGTCAGAATCATAAAAAGGTAAACGAAGCATGGTGGCGACGCGTTTTCCGATCACTGATTTTCCTGCCCCCATAAGACCAACAAGGACAAGTGCTCTTTTATCAAGGGACGATAAGAGCTGATTCTTTATTTGTGTTATGGGGACGCGTTTTTGTCGATTGCTTTTCATAACTTTATTTCGGCATTTATCCATCTTAAAGTCAATTCCTGTTAATCTTTGTGAGGCATAATACGAGATAGAATATTTTTGGGTAGGTTATTGTCTTATGCCAACATTGACTAGATTTTTGATGATTCTTTTCATTTTGCTTTCTGTTCTTTTCATTATAATGGGTGCTCTTGTGGTTTGGGTTGAACCAGTAACTGTGGATATGTACATTGATGTTCCTTTGGATTCATGGAATCTTTCTACGGGAGCGAATCAATGAAATGAAAAGTGATGCTGTGATAGATCATTTTCTTGAGATGATGAGTGCGGAGAGAGGGGCTTCGCCTCATACGCTTGCGGCTTATCAGCATGATTTGCAGTGGGCACAAGACGAATTGTCTTCACACTCTGTTTCGCTTTTTTCAGCACAAAAAGAAGATTTAATTACCCTTTTGTCGCTTATGCATACTTTTGGTTTTGCGGCATCGTCGCAAGCGCGCCGTTTATCGACTTTGCGTCAGTTTTATCAATTCCTTTATGCTGAAGGGTTGAGAGCAGATGATCCCTCTCATGATATTGATGCACCTCGTCAGGGGCGTCCTTTGCCCAAAATCATGAGTGAAGATGCAGTGATAAAATTGCTTGATTTTGCGGAGTTAGAAGTCAATCAAGCAGACTATGGGTCCAAAGGTTATTTCCGTGCACTGCGTCTTCAGCTATTGATTGAAATGCTTTATGCAACAGGGTTACGTATTAGTGAGTTGGTGAGTCTGTCGGTTCAGTCTGTTCGAAGGAAAGAGTACAGCGTTTTGGTTCGTGGTAAGGGCAAAAAAGAACGAATGGTGCTGTTATCAAAAAAAGCATGCCAAGTTCTTTCACAGTGGTTAAATTTGCGTGATCAGGGAAAGGATGCTACGAGTTCTTATCTTTTTCCGGCGCATTCCGAGACAGGATATATTGCTCGTCAAGTCGTTGCACGGGAGTTGAAAAATCTCGCTAGAAGAGCAGGGATAGGAAGTGATAGCTTTTCTCCCCATGTGTTGCGTCATGCTTTTGCTAGTCATCTTTTGCAAAATGGTGCTGATTTGCGTGCTGTTCAACATTTGTTAGGTCACTCTGATATTGCTACTACTCAGATTTATACCCATGTGTTGGAAGAGGGACTTTATCGTTTAGTCAATGAGCATCATCCACTTGCCGATGAGCAAAAGGCTCGTTAAAGAAAAGGTGATGTTTTTGAAAAAGACTTTATAAAGCAAATTATAAGTGTATAAGTGACACTGAATGAGTTGACACAAATGTATAATTATCTTGATTTTGAAAAACCAGTTGCTGATCTTGATGGGAAAATTCTTGAATTAAAAAAAATTTCTCAGGAAAAAGGCAGTCTTGATATGAGTGACGAGATTGCTCGTCTTGAAACGCGTTCCCAAACAGCGTTGCGCGATATTTATAAAAAATTATCGCCGTGGCAGAAAACACAAGTTGCTCGTCATCCGGATCGTCCCCATTTTATGGACTATTCTAAACGCCTATTGAGTGACGTTACGCCTTTGGCCGGAGATCGCAAGTTTGCTGAAGATGAGGCTATTCAAGCGGGGTTTGCACGCTTTAAAGGTGAGGCCATTGCTTATATCGGTCAAGAGAAAGGTCACGATACGCAAACACGTTTGCGCTATAATTTTGGTTCTGCACGTCCAGAAGGCTATCGTAAAGCTGTACGTATTATGGAAATGGCTGACCGCTTTGGTTTGCCACTCCTCACTTTTATTGATACAGCAGGTGCTTATCCTGGGGTAAGCGCTGAAGAACGTGGGCAAGCGGAAGCAATTGCTCAATCAACAGCTACAACTTTGCGTTTGAAAGTTCCTGTGGTTTCCGTTGTTATTGGAGAAGGCGGTTCTGGAGGGGCGATAGCAATCGCGGCTGCCAACAAAGTTTATATGTTGGAGCACGCAATTTACTCTGTTATTTCACCAGAAGGAGCAGCTTCTATCTTATGGCGTGATCCAGCTCGTGCAAAAGATGCTGCAATGAATATGCGTATTACCGCTCAAGATTTGTATCGCTTAAAGATTATTGATGGCATTATTTCGGAACCTTTAGGGGGAGCGCATCGTGACAAAGAGATTGTCATTGATGCAACGGGTGATGTTATTTCAGAGGCTTTAAAAGCTATGGCTGGAAAAGATGGTCAAGTGCTTAAACAAGAGAGAAGGGAAAAATACCTTCAAATTGGTCGATCTCTAACATAGGTTATTTTTTGTGAGGGGTGTTGGATTGGAGTTTTATTCGATGACATTTAGCAGATTCCTCGCTGTGTGTGTGTTGTTTGTAATGGGACTATTGACAGCATGTGAAGGAAGATTACCAGCCTCTATTCGCGCTAAAGTTGAGCAGCCATTGCCGCAAGAAATCAAAAATAGAATGGTTCTGTATGATATAGATCCCTATGCACCGATTATGATGCGGTTTTTTAAGGAAGAAAATCTTGCTGAAGTTTGGAAGCAATCTCGTTCAGGACCTTTTATATTGGTTGCTCGCTATGGCATTTGCAAATGGTCTGGTAAGCTTGGACCTAAATATAAAGAAGGGGATCTTCAGACACCAGAGGGTTTTTATACTATTAGCGCAAACCAAATGAATCCTTATTCAAAATATTATCTCTCTTTTAATATAGGATTTCCTAACCTGTATGATCAGGAAAATGGTCGCACAGGAAGCAATCTTATGGTGCATGGTTCTTGCTTTTCCGCAGGTTGTTATTCTATGAGTGATAAGAACATGGCTCAGATTTATGCGTTTGCACGGGATGCTTTTAAAGGAGGACAAAGAGAGTTTCAGTTGCAGGCTTTTCCTTTCCGCATGACCGAGGATAATATGTCACGTCATAGCAAGAATCCTCATTATCAATTCTGGGTTATGCTTAAGAAAGGTTATGATTTTTTTGAAAAAAATCGTCAACCTCCAACTGTTGAGGTTTACGGAAAACGTTACGTTTTTAATCGCGATATTGATAAAACTTCAGTTTCTCTAATGCAGTGAGTGTTATTGTATCCTACAGCACCGTAAACACTATCACTTAATAATGGTGATACAGGATATGCAAAAACTTTGCACATAAGGTTTTTAAGTGAGTAGTCAATATTTTAAAGCGCAGAGTTTTTTCATAGAGCTTTATGTAAGTAAATCATATGAAGTGGGAAGCCAAGAGGAATTTTCTCAAGGAAGTTGGATTGTTTGCACATCGTTACTGGTCTCAACCTTCGTTTGAGTAAGTTAACATGAAATGTACCTCTCTTTTTATTCTTTTATGCTGTGAAATATTGTCTTGTCGTGCTGTTATAAGATACATTCACATATTTTAAAATGCGATATTGCCTCTGTCTGATTTTGGTTTTTTTCTTAACAGGGATTTTGATTTCAATTAGCTTGAATAAATATAGAGTTGAGCAGAATATTTTAGAACCAAGAATTTGGCCAATCGGTCTGTGAAATGAATCACATGAAGTTATTTGCAGATGAAGCGCATTTAGAGAGAAAACAATCTGTTTTCAGATTGATGGGTATTAAATTTTTTATCGTAACAATTTGATTTATAATGATAATTTAGTGTTTTCAAGTCAAATTAGAGCCCTGAATACCGTAAGATTTTCTCATTTCAAAGCTGTTCCATGTTGAATAAATTAAAACCATTTGCTTGCACGTTACAAGCGGGGATCGCTGCGTGGGTGAAATTGTACAAGTAAGACTAAAATGCTTTTTACAAACCGTTTTAAGTGCCAAGAGCTTGTTTCAACATTGGGAATTAGCAAAGTGTGTAATGGTGCCGGTTTGCTCCTTTAAAAGCATAAAGATGGTGGTGCCAATGAATTTAATGTTATATCATTGAAGGGGCGAAAAAATTAAAATTTTATTCCTGGAATGACCAGAGGATTTTCTAAGAGAGCTGTTTTATCTGCAGTATCTATTGCTGGTTTATTAAAAAAAGCATTGAGGAGCTTTTGTATTGCTTCTTTTTCAACACTATCGGCAATGATGACAAAACGTGTTTGTTTTATTCCTTTTGGCCATGCTGGCAATCTTATGGGAGGATGAAAAAATGTTTGTACGCCATGTAATACAAGTGGGCGATAAGGGTCATCACGCAATGCGATAATTGCTTTAATACGTAATAATTTTGTACCATAGCGCTCTTGTAGGAGATCTAAAAAAGCTTCAATTGTGGCGTAATCAACAGGATCCTCACAGTTTAGTGAAAAGGTACGAATGGTTTTATGGGGGGTATGATCATGTGGGGTAGTCGTAAGATTTTGTTTAAGTTTTGTATTTTCTCCTTTTTCATCCCATAATGTGTTATTTATTAATAGATTTGAACAGAAATCTTCAGAATGGGCGTCAATGATTTGTGCTGTGGGATTCATTGTTTTAAGTGTGCTAAGGAGTGTATCTGAAAGCGTTTGTGGGTCTCTAAGATCTGTTTTGGTGAGAATGATTTTATCAGCAAATATTAATTGTTTATATATTTCAGGGTAGCGCTTACATATGGAAAGTGGGCTTAATGTATCAAATGTTGCAATAACAGCATTTATGGACAATGTTTGAATAAACAATGGGTGGCTTAAAAGTATTTGTAAAATAGGGGCGGGATCAGCCATCCCTGTGGTTTCAATGATAATATGATGGAGTTGTTTGATCTGTCCTGTCTGAACGCGATTTATTAAATCAATTAATGTGTCGATGAGATCACTGCGTAAATTGCAACATAAGCAACCATTGGCAAGCTCAATAATTCCTTCTGTCGTTTTTTCAACCAGAAGGTGATCAATACTGATTTCGCCGAATTCATTGATGATAACAGCACATTCTGTTAGAAGAGGGGCTTGTAGCATACGGTTAAGCAAAGTTGTTTTGCCAGAGCCTAAAAAGCCCGTAATAAGCGTGAGAGGGATGCGCTTTATTTTCATGTTAATCATCAATCATAGTTTTGTTTTTAAAAAATATATCTCAGTATGTCGAACCAATTTATAATGGTGTCCGTGAGGGATATAATGGTTAATCCCCCATGAAATCTATTGTACCACTATCTTTACGCTTATAAAGATAGGTGCACGTGGGTATATCATACACTTTTTAGCGTCAATGTTATGATAATTCTTGGTTCTTGAAAGGATTTATAGGAAGGATTTTTATTCCTTGTTTTAATTATTTTATCTACATGTTCATCCATCTTGTGGCGCGCAAGAGACTGGTTTTATTGATTCAACAAATACAGATTTGAAATGAGAGAATCTTACAATACTTGCGGGTCTGACATAAGGTACAAAATAATTAATTATCATTATAAATCAAAGTATTATAATTAATTGTAGATTATGATTTATGGCTTTTTATAGAATGGTTTGCGTGCTTTTTATACGGAATATAGGGTTTTCTTAGTGGTTTTACTGTCATTTTAGGTGCTTGTGGCGTACGAATGAGGTGTACTGATAAAGGATGAGAAAAAGAAGGTGGAGCAGTGATAAAAGGTGAGGTGAGAATAATATTTCCTTGATCATCATATGAATTTGCATGCATTTTTATGGCTTCAGGTGTGCATGTTTGTTGTCTCATATTGTTGGCTTGTGTTATGTTGCTCCCATAAGGTTTTAATGTTGCTAGTGTTAATTGGGGGCTTCCTTGGTGCAAAAATCCTATTTCAAGAAGTTGTGCAGCTTTTTCTTCTCTTTCGCTTATGTTGTTAGCACCTAGAATGACAGCAATAATTGTACGTTTATTGCGGGTGGCTGAGGCAACAAGATTAAAACCAGAGGCACAGATAAAGCCTGTTTTCATACCGTCTATCCCATAAAAACGGCCAATGAGGTTGTTTGAATTATGCTGAATTTTTCGATTATTACCAAAATCAATGGCTGGAATAGAAAAATAATGAGCATATTGTGGAAATTCTCGACGTATTTGAACGGCTAAAAGAGCAATATCGCGTGCCGTGGAGTAGTTTTGAGGGTCTGGTAAACCACTTGCGTTTGCAAAATGGGTGCCAAACATGCCTAAACGTTTAGCTTCGCTATTCATTTTACGTACAAAATCTTTCTGTGAACCTGCAATGGCTTCACTCATGGCAATAGCTAAATCATTGGTAGATTTAACCATGGTGATACTTAAGGCTGTATCAAGTGTGAGTACAGAACCAGCTTTATAGCCTGAACGATATGAGGGAGCTTTTGCGGCGTATTCGCTGATGGTGATATGTTTGTTTGGTGAAACTTCTCCTCGGCTCATGGCACGAAAAATAACATAAGCGGTCATTAATTTTGTCAAGGAAGCAGGATACCAACGCTCAAAAGCTTGATTATGTTTTAAGATACGCCTCGTTGTAACATCAACAGAAATAAAAGGCTGCGCTAGAGCGACAGCGCTGGATAAACTCAAAATCACAGAAAAAAATAAATTATAGAAGAGACGTTGCATTAATTTAAATCTAGTTCCCTCTTATTCGTTATTTAGAATTGTTTTAATGTAGCACACAAAGCTTTTAAGTCTAGGATAGGGAGGAAAGATGGTTAATTGCTGTATCCGTTGTGTCTGTGGGATAAAAACCAACACTCATTTTTATTTTCCCCTTGAATTTGGTTTGATGACTTAAGTATCTCAAGAAATACTTTTTAAATAATGAAGATTGTACAAGATTTCATGTTCTTGGAGGGATTGAATTTCTCAGAAAAGAATGAATCTGCATAATCATGCATTTTTCTTGCTCTCCTGTTAGGATAGCCCTTGGCACTTGAGACTGTTCGTAAAAAGCATTTTAATCTTTTCTTGTATCGTTTTATTCACACAGATATCCCCGCTTGTAATGTGTAAGAAAATGATTCTAATTGATTCAACCTAGAATAGATTTGAAATGAGAGAATCTTACGGTATTCAGGGTTCTCATTCAAGTTGAATAACGCTAAAACATCCTTATAAGTCAATGAGATGTATGTTATTTAAATGATTTTAAAGAGAGGAAGAATTCTTTTCCAAAAAAATTTACACATTGATTATTTCTTATCATGTACATGTGTTTTATAATTTTGAATTAGAAAGTTTGAAGTATCTTTCTTATATTTTTGTTTCTTATACTCCGCTCAATATACAAAGTGATACACTATTCTTATCAATCAGTGCATTGTTTCATGATGATTTAGTTTTTGAAGTTTCTGAACAGCGTATGGTGGCATAGGAGGAGGGCTAGGATCTTGAGCTGCTAAGAGAAGCAGTTCATCACACGCTTTTTCAGTTTTTTGGACAAGTTGATCTAGAAAATCACGTTTGCTTAAACCTGCCTCTATCGGGGGAAGAATACGGACACGAATTGTTCCGGGATAGCGGCGAAAATTATTGCGTGGCCAATATAAACCCGCATTGTGTGCAATAGGAACAACTTGAAGTCCTAATTCATTATAGAGCGCGACAATTCCTGACTTATAATCTGGTTTTTGACCGGGTTGTCGGCGTGTTCCTTCGGGAAAAATCAAGATTTGGCGCCCTTGTTTTACTTTCTCTTTTGCTTTTTGTATAACCATTTTTAAGGCTTTGATGGGGGTTGTACGGTTAATGGGGATAATTTGTGTTTTTGCCATATACCAGCCAAACAATGGAATCCACATCAATTCACGTTTTAAAATGAGAGTGGGATCATCAAAATAGGGAACAAGACTGAAAGTTTCCCAAGCCGATTGATGCTTTGGAGCAATGATATAGGGTCCTTTGGGAAGATTTTCTAAACCTTCAATCTCATAACTTGTGCCTGCGATGTATTTTTGCAAAAAGAGTGTAACGCGTGCCCATGTTTTAGGGACAATCCATGCCTTTTTGCGGGGCATTAAAAAATAAACGGGAGCGTAAAGAATCATTTGTATGAAAGTTGTTGTATAAAAAGCGAACGTAAAAAGAATAGAACGAAGGATAAGCACTACATTTTCCATTTTATATCTATAAGAAGACTTCATATATAATATAATTCACATGAGAAAACATCTTCTTTATGTTTTTTCAAGCATCTATTTTTTCGGTAACTCATTTTCCGATATTTAAAAACAGAAGGGAAGAGGTTAATGGAATTACAAAAAGATAAACTTTTTATTCCACGGATTTTATCTATTGCGGGAACAGATCCTTCTGGTGGCGCTGGAATGCAGGCGGATTTGAAGGTTTTTTCAGCTATGAAAACTTATGGTATGAGTGTGGTTACAGCTGTTGTTGCACAAAATACTCAGGGTGTGCGTTCTTTTCAGGCATTAGATGCTTCTTTTGTTGCAGATCAAATTGATTCTGTTTTTGAGGATATCCATGTTGATGCCGTTAAAATTGGTATGGTTGCAAATGCTCAGATTGCACAGGTTATTGCAGAACGTCTTGCTTATCATAAAGCGCGTTTCATTGTTTTTGATCCGGTTATGGTTGCAAAAAGTGGTGATGTTCTTTTAAAGTCTGATGCAATTGAAATTATGCGTGATGTTCTTGTGCCGATGTCAACTTTGATCACGCCAAATTTGCCTGAAGCTGCACTGTTATTGGGAGGTGAAGTGCAATGGTCTTTAGAGACTATGTATCAATATGCTCCACGACTCTTGGCGCTAGGGTGTCATGCAGTTTTGTTAAAAGGGGGACATTTGAATACGATTACCAAAAATAGTACAGAAAATTACGATTGTTCTAGTCCAGATCTTTATTGTGACTGTGAAAACCTTTTTATACTTGAAGCCTCTCGTCTTTCAACTACTCATGATCATGGGACAGGGTGTACCATTTCTGCTGCCATTGCAGCTCTGTTACCTACTCAACCTTTGGATTGCGCTGTTAAACAAGCAAAAGATTATTTGCATGGCGCTTTAACTGCCTCAGATGCTTTAAAAGTAGGGAAAGGGCGAGGGCCGCTTCATCATTTTTATGCATTATGGAAAGATTAATACAACGGTTGATTGTGAAAAATCTTCATTCTATGAATTTGTGTCGTCATTATATGATGTTTTGGGCTTATGATTGATAAGTGCTAGCGCATTGTAGCTTAACAGTTATTTTGTATTAAGAAGGATAAGAAAAAATGTTATAATTTGCTTCTTTTATATATTTTTTACGATTAATCTATCCTATTTCAGAGGCAATTTTGAGTATAAAAAAGAGAGCAAGGAATTGTAAAATCAGGATTTGATAGCAAAAAGTGTAGAGGGAAAGACCTTTTACAAGGCGATATTAAAGCTGGCGGATCCACTATATTTGCTGTTTATTATATTGGTGGCAAAACAGGATGAGTCAAAATCGTCATCAAAATTATTATATATCTAACATTTACATAGTTTTTGTCGGCACGGATAGGGTTTTCTAAATAGAAATTGATACTTCCTGATGGAATTATCAATGATCTTTCAGGTGATATGGTAAATTTTTTTCGGATATTACAACGTCATTATCCTTTGGTTTAATCTTTTCAAAATTGAATTTTTATTCTGTTGTTTAGCAGATGTTACCATTAAACATTTAAAATGGTCTAATTTTGTTGTGCACTATGACGATTTCAATACTTTATGTTACCTTATCTTGATTTGAAGTTATGCTTCTCATGTAAAATAGGATGCATTTATATTGTTAATTCACATGTCTATTTTAAAGAGATTTCTCTCAAAGTGTGTCACATCCATTTTATAATAACGTTCGTGAATGGTCTAAAGCCTCTATGAAGTGTATAAAGCTATTATGCTTCCCATTTTTACATTTTCAAGGTGAAAGGGGTACCTCCTATACTATTTGGGCTCCCAATTTTGCGATAGTCTTTGGTATTTCAGAGCGTTCAGAAGAAGAGTTTTTATTCCTTTCTTCAAGTGAATTTTATTGATGCCTCAATTTTTCCTGTTATGTGTGAGCAGATGATTGTGAGTGATTTTAATGTATAGAGATTTGAAATGAGATAATCCTATGATATTTGAGACGCTTGCTCAATATGAATAATGATAAATTATCTTTATAAACCAAGTTATTAATTTATTTTTGTATTGAAGATTATTCTGGATAAGAATTTGTTCAAGAAAGAGGATTATCAAATGATGTCTACGCTGTTTGCACAAGTACAAGGGAAAATTTCTTTTATCTTTCAAATGATGTGCCAGAAATCCCAAAAATTTAATTTACTCTAAATAATAGGTGAAAACAGTTTATTTCGTTTGAAAATAATTACAATTAGCGTGAGAGATTTTTCATCATCAACTGTAATATAGAAAAAGAAACAATACATATAAAGGACCTTTAAAAGTTTTTTTAAGCTCCTTTGGTTATTGTATAAAGCAAAAATTTTTTCTATTAATTAACTAACAGACTAACCATCTAACAAACTATGATGCAACTGTCGTTTTAAATGTTTTCTTTCGAGTTCTTCATAATTATCAGTAACATACAGTAGATTATCGATCATATAAAAAATTACATTTGTTCAACTTAGATTTGTGATAGATATCTTTTTAAGACAAATTAAAAAAATAAGAAAATTTGAGTGCGTCATTTGAAACAATTATGTTTGTAATAACTGATTTTAGCTTTTCACTATCAGTATTAAAGGGGATTGGTCAAGCTTCCTTGGTTATATCGATTGCTTGATCATATTTGAGTTTTGTTGAAAATAATAAATTTTTTAATTGATGAGCAAAAAAAGAGTTCATAGCTAAACCACTACGTGTTTATTGGAATAAATTTTAAATTTACCAAAGTTTGTAAAACCAAATTTTTTATAAATGCTAATTCCCTCGTGAGAGGCTTGCATACCAATTACATGACATCTCCTTCTTTTTAAATGCTCAATAGCAATTTTTGTCATGAATGTCCCAACACCTCTTTTCTGAAAATCCGGCTTGGTGACAATATCATACACTCCACCAATCCCATCTGCTTTAATACAAAAACATATTGCTACAGGATTATTATTTATATAACCAACGAACATCTCTACATCAGAGTCTTTTTTATAATAATGGCCTATTGCTTCATAAAATATAACCGCTTCTTCATCAAAAGGCTCGAATACTGATGCCATAACATTTCCGTAATCTCTAAAATCTTGAAGGGATTCAACTTCTTTGATTTTGAAGTTATCCGGCATAGAAGTAACATGTGAGTCTATATCTTGCGCTAAAGCTGCCATTCCTACCTCTGTTTCAACATGCTCTAAGCCAATAGATAAGAGAACTTCATCAACTTTATAATGAGACGAATGAGGTCAACCCACCAAGCTAAAGGTAGTTTCTGCGCATTAAAGGAATCGATAATAGACTTTGCCTGCTCTACAGGTATAGTTTTTTGTAAATTTTTAGCAGAGATAATATTGAATGTATCTGAAGCAAATGTTGAATTAATAGAAGACACGCCATTTGGAAAATCAACAATCTTTATTTTAGGGCACAATTTTGGTAAAAAACATACTTTTGAACAAAAAT
Source organism: Bartonella sp. AC535YNZD (assembly GCF_042196625.1). Classification (NCBI taxonomy): domain Bacteria; kingdom Pseudomonadati; phylum Pseudomonadota; class Alphaproteobacteria; order Hyphomicrobiales; family Bartonellaceae; genus Bartonella; species Bartonella sp. AC535YNZD. The sequence goes on from NZ_JBHIQP010000001.1 coordinate 268,650, forward strand.
TATTCTCTAATGATAAGTCAATTTTTGATTTGTTTAACATTTGTTTTTCTTATCATTGCTCATCATTTTTAATTAATCTTTTATATGGTGGCTGTAAAAAATCCGTCTAAGTTCAAAATTATTATCTTAAATCTAAGCCCCCCAATCCAATAGATGTTTCATAAGAAATTACGAATCTTAGAAAAACTTTGAAAAAAATAAATTGATACAAAACCGAATGGAAAAATATACAAAACCTGCTGGCAAGCTACATACAGCTACAACAACCGATGACAAGCTATAACTCCACACAAGAACGAATAAATACAAAATTCAATGGAGCGGGCGATGGGATTCGAACCCACGACCCCAACCTTGGCAAGGTTGTGCTCTACCCCTGAGCTACACCCGCTTACCGATTCGATATATGTCTTGTCTGTATGGCGTAGGCTTCTACGAATTGCAACAAAAAAATATCATTTTAGTTTGATTTATTTTGTCCATGTTTAAATAAAATGAAATAAAGATTGATTTTAGAAAATTCTTCAGTAATAAATTATTCCTTTTTTAATTTTTGCATGGAGAGGGGTGGAGTATAATGTTGAAGAGAATAAATATATTAGGGATTATCATTGCAACTGTTTTTATGATGAACAGTGTTGCAAAGGCCGATGACCAAGTTAAATACGTTAAAGTTGCAATAACGCAAATTATGGTCCATCCTGCTGCGGATGCTGTTCGTAAAGGTGTGGAAGATGTGCTTGCAGCAAATGGTTATAAGCAAGGTGAAAATTTTCACCTTACCTTTTTATCAGCGCAGGGTAATATTTCAACAGCAACGCAAATTGCACGTAAATTTGTTGGTGATAAACCCGATGTTATTGTCGCAATTACCACGCCTTCAGCACAAACGATGCTTGCGGCAACAAAAACAATTCCTATCGTCTTTGCAGCAATTTCTGATCCTATCGGAGCTAAAATCGTTTCTTCGCTTACCAAACCTGGCGGTAATATGACAGGGAGTTCGGATCGTATAGATGTTGCAGAAAGTGTTAGACTTTTACAAGAAGTAAAACCAGATTTAAAAAAAATTGGTTACCTTTATAATGCTTCTGAGGCAAATTCTGTTTCGACACTTAAGGTATTAAAGGATGTAGCAAAAAAAGCAGGAATTGAAATCATTCCTTCATCGGCACCAAAACCTTCAGATGTTCAGGCAGCAACACGCGCTTTAATCGGTAAGGTCGATATTATTTTTGTTCCTGCTGATAATACGATTTTATCTGTTTTAGAAGGTGCAATAAAGGTCTCAGAGGAAGCCAATATGCCTGTATTTACTGTTGATGCTAATACTATCGGGCGCGGGCCTTTTATGACGCAAGGTGTGAATTTCTATGATGTAGGGGTTGATGCTGGGAAATTGGTTGTACGTATTCTAAAGGGTGAAAAGCCTGGTGATATTGATGTTGTGCAGGCGGCTAATAATGACATTCGAATTGATTTGAAAGCAGCTAAAAAAGCAGGGATTGTTATTCCGCAGGCAGTTATTGATCGTGCAACAAAAGTGATTCAATAACTTTTATTGATAGAGTGTTGATACAATAAAAATACGTTAAGTTTTCATGGGGATTGTCTTTACATGAATATATTTGCGTTTTCTGGCGCTGTGGAATTAGGCCTTATTTATGCGTTTGTTGCTATAGGGGTTTATCTTTCATTTCGGGTTTTAGATTTTCCTGATTTAACGGTTGATGGTTCGTTTCTTCTTGGTTCCTGTGTCTGTGGCGTCTTGATTCTTTTAGGTTTTAACGCATGGGCAGCTATGGCATGCGCTTTTTGTGCAGGTATGGCGGCTGGTTTATTAACAGCTATGTTAAATTTGCGTTTTGGCATTTTAAATCTTTTGGCTTCCATTTTAACAATGTCGGCACTTTATACGGTTAATCTTCGTATTATGGGAATTATGGGAGGGTCTAATGTTAATTTAGCCCTTGCTGATACGGCGTTAACGCCCTTTTATAATCTGTTTGGTTTGTCCGATATTTTTGTGCGTCCTCTTTTCGTTGGTATTGTGTTGCTAGTTATGGCGTTTTTGATTTGGCGCTTTTTGGAAAGTGAAATTGGTCTTGCTATGCGTGCAATGGGCGCTAATCCACGCATGGCGACGGCGCAAGGTGTTCATACATCAGCATTGATTTATTTTGGTATGGGGCTTTCTAATGCGTGTGTTGCTCTTGGTGGTTCTCTTTATATTCAAACTGCCATCGCAACTGATATTACCGGTGGAATTGGAACTATTGTTTTTGGGTTGGCTGCCGTGATTATCGGTGAGACTCTCTTTCGCACGCGCAATATTTTGTGGATTATAATCAGCTGTATTGTGGGGTCTGTGCTTTATCGTGTAGCGGTGCAATTTGCATTTGAAGCAAATGGCATTGGTATTGATACATCGACAGATCTTCAGTTGATTACTTCGCTGTTGGTTGTTTTAACTCTTATTGTGCCACGTTATTGGAGGAGGCGTAAACGTGATTGAGTTGTTTCATGTTGGGGTCACATTTAAACCGCAAACGCCTTTGGAAAAACAGGCTTTAATTGATATTAACCTCAAAATTGAGCAGGGTAGTTTTGTTACGGTTATTGGTTCAAATGGTGCTGGTAAATCCACTTTGCTTAGTGTTTTGGCAGGTGCAACGCTTCCCTCAACGGGGAAAGTGGTTATCAATGGACAAAATGTTTCTAGGCAATCAGTCAGTGAACGTGCGGGAAAGATTGCTTGTGTTTTTCAAGATTCCTTAGAGGGAAGTTGTGGTTCTTTAACAATTGAAGAAAATTTGGCTCTTGCTGCTCTTCGAGGAAGTCGTCGTGGTTTGCGTTCAGCTTTAAACCATGAAAAACGGCAACTTTTTCGAGAAAAAATTGCTCAATTAGGCATTGGTCTTGAAGCATATATTCATAATCCTATGGATAGTTTATCAGGTGGGCAACGCCAAGCAGTTTGTCTTGTGATGGCAACATTAGCACATGCGGATGTTTTATTGCTTGATGAACATACCTCAGCACTTGATCCTGGAATGGCTGATTTTGTGATGCGATTGACTGAAAAAATCGTTGAAGAGAAAAAATTAACGACTATCATGGTGACTCATTCTATGCGTCAGGCTCTTGATTATGGCAATCGCACATTGATGTTGCATGGTGGAAAAGTGATTTTGGATGTGAGTTATGAAGAGCGTAAGGGCTTGGATGTCAATGATTTAATTGGTATGTTTCAGAAAGTTCGCGGGGAAGTTCTTGATGATGATGAACTGTTAATAGGTTAATAATGTGGCTCAGAAAAAAGCACATGAAGTTGATCAATTTCTAACGCGTTTTTCACGTGCTTTTCCTATTGTTCTCATTTATGGGACGGATCGTGGACTGATTTGTGAGCGTGCACAACATTTTGCTAAGCTTACACGGGTGGCAATAGAAGATCCATTTTCAACAGTTCGTTTGGATGCTGGTGAAATTGATAAAGATCCTGCACGTTTGGAAAATGAAGCGCGTACGTTATCGCTTTTTGGGGGAGATCGTTTGATATGGATCTCTAATGCGGCTAACCAAAAAGGTTTTCTTGCTGCTTTAAAGCTTTTAATTGAGAAGCCACCAGAAGCTTGTTTTATTCTCATTGAGGCAGGAGATTTAAAAAAAGGAACAGGGTTGCGCAATGTTGTTGAAACAGCGTCAAAAGCAATGGCTTTGCCTTGTTTTGCTGATGATATGCGTTCTCTTGACAGTTTAATTGATGAGGTTTTAGGACAGTTTAAGAAGACTCTTTCTTTGGATGCACGTAGATGGTTGCATGAAAGTTTAGGGGCGGATCGTCTTGTGTCTCGCGGTGAATTAGAGAAGCTTTGTCTTTACGCTGAAAATGTTCATATTACTCTTGAAGATGTGAAAGCTGTTGTAAGTGATGTAAGTGTTCTTTCTCAAGATGAAGTCATTGATGCTCTTTTATTGGGCGATATATCAGGCTTTGAAGCGCATTTTAACCGACATGCAGCATTGCATGGGACGCTTTTTTTTATTTTAAGTACAGCACAGAGGCATTTTCAGCAATTACAGCTCTTGCGTTATCAGGTAGAGATTGAAGGAAAATCGCCTTTTACGGTGGTTTCTCAAGCACGTCCTCCTATTTTTTTTCAACGGAAAAAGATCGTTGAACAAGCTTTAAAATATTGGAAGTTAGAGCAAATTTCTTATGCGATGGAAAGAATTCAGAGTGCTGTTTTAGACAGCCGTAAAAATCCGCTTTTGGGTGAAGCTATCATTCGTCAAGTTTTGTTAGGGCTTACAATTATTGCACGACGCCAGATGGCTGCTTAGTGTTTTAAAAATATTATGATTTTTTATTTTAAATACAATACAGAAGCATTTTCAGCAATTACAGCTTTTGCGTTATCAGGTAGAGGTTAAAGGAACGCTATTTTTGAGGAGGCGTTTTAAGAGCTTGAAAGTTTGATAAAAACTTTCCTTCAAAAGACAATCTTGATACAGTTTTATTATCTTATTGTGCCGCAAAACACTGTTCTTTAGGTTAGTAATATAAGGCTCAGGTGAAATTTTACGCATTCGGTGTTTTTTGTGTGGGGATGTGGTGAATATTAGGTTGGTTCATAGAGTCTTAATGGAGTAACACCCACATGTAAAACAGAGTGTCTCAAACAAAAGAAGACACTTGTATGGTAGATTCATACGCTTTCTTAGAAATATTTTTCAATGCGCGTCATATCTATTTCGCGTCGGTGTTTATGAATGGTGTAGAAGTAAAGTTCCTTGTGAAGAATATAAAACCCATAGAGCAACTTTATCTTTACGCTTAATAAAAGTGCAAGTCGACACTCATTATATACTTTGCTAGCCTCTAATGTTGCTACAGTTTTTAGCATTAGAGAGCGTTTTTCATCATTTTGCTCACATGTCTTCTTGTGACGTGTAGACAAGAGATTTTAATTGATAAGAGGGTTTGTGATGGAAGAATTTTACAGTATTCGAAGTTATGATTTAAACTGAAAACAATAATTATATTTATAAATCAATGTATTATAGATTAATTGAATCACATAAAATAGTGAGCTAGAGGAATCTTTTAGACAAGAAAATGAATTGTTTGCAGATTGGTATGAATTAAGAATTTTCTTGGGATGAGGAGAAAGTCAAAATAGATTATGATGAAAACGACAGCACCTATGGGGAAACTTTTATGTTTGATACAGAGATGATAATCTTAGCAATGAATGTGTCTCATAAACAGAACTAGCCATTGTTTATTATTAATAATTTATTATTTTTCATATTGAATCAATCAGAACAATGTCTTTTGCACGTCATAAGTGGGGGGCGTGTGGATAAAAACTGTACAAAAAAGCACTAAAAATGCCTCTTATGAATGCTCTCAAATTCCAAGGTTTTTTGCAACATTGGGGGTAGGAAAATATAATGATAGTGTTTTATTAAGTGTGAAGAGGGTCGTGCTTAATAGATTATAGTTATAACATTTATGAACACTGTCGTGAGATAGGCTAGGGAGCGAGATGCCTTTTAAAACAAACCCATGAATTTGTAATCCAAATTTATTCTGTTGAGGGCGTTCTATTTTACGTGAGGGGTGTGATTCCATTAAAGGGATATTCGGTGTTTTTGTTATCAAACTTTTTCTTTATTGAGAGGGCGTGTTTTTCTCATATTTATTTGATTTATGGTATCCGGAATCGGGAGAGGAAAATGTTTTTAATGGTATCTGTTGGTATGCGTTGTTTTACGGTGTTTTCAATATTCGCGAAACTTATGTTGATGTTGTAGGTGGAGGCGTAATACGTTTTTATATAGGTCTAATGTACAAATTAATGAACGTATCGGGATAATTGGAGAAGAGTTAGTGTCTGCTTACGCTTTTGATGTGTTTTTTTGTGAGTAAATTAGTAAGATAAAGTAAACTGATGGGATTTTATGTAGAGTCGTTGTTATCCTAATTGAGAGTGCATTTTATTTTGTTTCGGTGATGCGCTTTGATCAGTAATTAAGAGGGAGCTTTAGAGCGTGATGTTAGATTTCTCGTCATTTATTTTTTATGTGTTTTCTAGGTAAAGTGATCTGTTGTCAGCTTGTGCAGATGATAATTGGTAAATTGCGTTATTCTTTATTTCCTAGTTGTCATTTTTTAATATTTTACGCATAACTCGTGAACAAACAAACAAGAAAATTGTGATTTTACGATTGTCTTTATTGACATTTGCAAAGAATCTTTGAAGGTGAAAGATGCTCCATATTCAGTTTGAAAAAATAGCACTCATTGGGATCGGTCTGATTGGGTCTTCTTTAGCAAGAGTGATTAAAAAGAAAAATCTTGCAGCTCAGATTTCTATTGCAACACGTCGTACAGAAACCCTGAAAAGAGCGCGTGAATTGGAGCTTGGGGACTTTTATACGACAGATAATGCAAAAGCTGTTGAAGGAGCAGATTTGGTTATTCTTTCTGTTCCTGTTGGGGCTAGTGCAGAAGTGGCAAAAACCATTCGTGATCATTTAAAACTTGGGGCGATTGTCAGTGATGTTGGTTCTACAAAAGAATTGGTTATTACAGAAATGGCACCTTTATTGCCCAAAACGGTTCATTTTATTCCAGGGCATCCTATTGCTGGAACGGAATATTCAGGTCCAGACGCTGGTTTTGCTGATTTGTTTATCAATCGCTGGTGTATTTTAACGCCTTTTGCAGATAGCGATGTTGCTGCTGTCGCACAATTAACAGCGTTTTGGGAAGCTTGTGGTGCGCGTGTCAAAAAGATGGAGCCTAAGCATCATGATCTTGTTTTGGCTATTGTTTCGCATTTACCACATTTAATTGCGTATAATACTGTTGGGACAGCGAGTGATTTAGAAAAAGTAACAAATTCAGAAGTGATTGCTTATTCTGCTTCTGGTTTTCGTGATTTTACGCGTTTGGCCTCTTCTGATCCCGTTATGTGGCGGGATATTTGTTTGCATAATAAAGATGCTATTTTAGAAATGTTGGGTCGTTTTAGTGAAGGGCTTGCTTTTTTAGAACAGGCAATTCGTTTAGGGGATGGTGAAACACTGTTTAATTTTTTTACGCGTACGCGTGCTGTACGTCGCAATATTATTGATGCCGGACAGGAAATTGATGCTCCTGATTTTGGACGTCAGAGTGTTTCTAAAAAAGGGTGAATAAAAGCAAGGGGGGTTGTTGAATTTCGTTGGTTTTTTCTAGAAATCGATAAGAAGTTTTTTCTTTATTCAGTCATAGATTGCAATAAAAAAGAGTGGCGATTGCTTCGATACAGATAACCATGACTTCAAAAGGTTTTATGTGTGCACGATCATCTTGCTTAGTTCTCTATAGGGCATGTGATGTACAGAAGAGGTTACTGATCTGTAGAAGTAACAAAAAAATGAAGTCGTTGTAGAACTTCATAGAGTGGGTTATTGTTTTTGTTTTGGTATAAAGTCGGGCTTGACCGTATTGATTATTGACCTTTATATTGCAACATTGCAAAATGTTTATTTGCAGAGTTTTGATGATTTTTATAAAACTTGAAATAGACTGAGGAAGAGTTTTACCAGAAAGTATTGAGTTTTGTTAAAAAATATCTTTTGGTATAGCTATCGTATTTTTGGTGACGCAGTAAGTCATTATTGGCGTGATAATGGGAGTGCTTTTGCAAGCCATGTTGCGCTATCGGGGCTTTTAGCATTTTTCCCTTTTTTTATTTTTGGAACATCTTTTGCTCGTTTTCTAGGTGCTTTTACCTATACACCGCAAAAAATTAAAGCACTGGTGCAGTTATTGCCTGATGTTATTGCAGAGCCTTTATCTCAGGAAATTGTCAATGTTTTAACCATTCATCGAGGAGGTGTGTTGACGCTTTCTGTCATTGGAGCGGCTTATTTTGCTTCTAATGGGATAGAGGCTTTGCGTACGGCTTTAAATAAAGCTTACCGTGTTACTGATCGACGGAGTTTGTTGTTTTGTCGTTTTCAAAGTCTGTTTTTTGTAATCCTTGGAGCTTTTGGTCTTGTTGTGATTAGCTTTTTATTGATTCTGGCGCCTTTGCTGACCAAAATTATGCAAAATCATTCTTTTTTTATGACTGAATACATTGGTGTTATTCGTTTATGGCGTTATACAGTTGCAGTCGTTATTTTGTTTATCAGTCTTTTGATTGTTCATAAATGGCTTCCAGCAGGACAGCGGAAATTTATAGATATTTTACCAGGAATCGTGGTGACAATGTTTGTATGGTTTATGGCTTCTCTTGCTTTTGCACAATATTTGACGATGTTTGATTATATTTCAACCTATGCGGGGTTAGCATCTATTATGGTTGCCATTATTTTTCTTTACATCTTAAGCGCAATTTTTATTTTGGGAGGTGAAATAAACGCCGCAATAATGTTTTATCGTAACTATTGGCGCTCTCTTCGATGAATGAAAAAAACAGTAGATCGTACGAAAATCAAAAGATAGATAGAGGAATAAAACTTGCCATTACTTTGTTGGTTGATGCGGATGCTTGTCCCGTAAAAGATGAAGTTTATCGTGTGATGAATCGTTATCAGCTTAAGACATTTGTTGTGGCAAATCGTTCTTTGTTCCTTCCAGATGAAGCGCTCATTGAGAGAGTAGTCGTTGCTGGTGAATTCAATGGTGCTGATGATTGGATCGTAGAACATGTGCATGAGGCGAGTATCGTTATTACCAGTGATATTCCTTTAGCAGCAAGGGTTGTGCAAGCTGGGGGTTTTTGTCTTTCGCCAACGGGGCGTATTTTTGATGTAAATTCAATTGGTCAGGCTTTGGCGATGCGCAATTTGATGGAAGATTTGCGTGGACAGGGCAGTATAATAGGTGGTCCCCGTCCTTTTTCTCGTAAAGACCGTTCTGCTTTTTTGTCAGCACTGGATCTTGTTATACAACGTTTAAAAAGACGCGGTTATTAAAGTTATAGGGCCTCTTTAATCACTGCTTTTATAAGTGTTTTGGCATCGTCATTGGCCCATGGAGCTGCACCATTGAAGGAAGCAATGAGATATCCCTCTTTATCAATGAGCAATGTAATGGGGAGTCCTAAAGCAAGCCCCTGTTTTCTAACATTATTGAAAATATCCATTGTTTTATCGCGATAGTAAAGCAAATTATCTGAATGAATATCTCGTAAAAATTGCTGAATTTTTTCAGGAGAAGCAGTTTTATCGATATTAATCGCTATGACATCAAAGTTTTCTCCACCTAATTCACGTTTTAATTGCGCAAGTTCGGGCATTTCTGTGCGGCAAGGTGCACACCAAATAGCCCATAGATTGACCAGCATTGGTTTTCCGGTAAATTCGCTGAGTGTACGCTCTTTTCCTAGAATATCCTTGAAAGAGAGTTTATTCATATCCGAGGGTGTATCAGCAAATCGTATGTGGCTAAAAAAGCCTTTTGCTGCTTTTCGTATCGCCATCATTTTTTCTGCTCGTGCTTTATCAGTGTTTATTTCTTGTGCTTGTGCTGCTGAAATGAAATTGAAAAGAAAAAACTCTCTTTTAGTATCGTAGTTTATGGTTGCGTATAAACTCAATGCAATGATAAAGAATGCAAGGGAGAGTTGCCTTTTTTTATTGTTTTTTTCGCTGATGAAAATTTGAAAAATCATAATTTTGTCCTTTGGATGGGTGTTTTCAGAATATGACAGATGAGAAGTTAAAGAACCAAATATGGGGTGGTCGGTTTACGGCAGGTCCTGCTGCAATTATGGAAGAAATTAATGCCTCTATTGATTTTGATCAAAAACTTTATCGACAAGATATTGAAGGTTCTCTTTCTCATGCGGCTATGTTAGCGCAAACGAAAATCATTTCACAATCAGATTATGAAAAAATTGTTCATGGTTTGAAACTTATTCGCCAAGAAATTGAAGACGGTAAATTTGTTTTTTCACGAAAGCTTGAAGATATTCATATGAATATTGAAGCGCGGTTGAGTGAATTGATAGGTTCTGTAGCAGGGCGTTTGCATACGGCGCGTTCACGCAATGATCAAGTTGCTGTTGATTTTCGCTTGTGGGTACGTGAAGCAACGCAAAAGATAGCACAAGCTTTAAAAGGATTGATAGAGCAATTACTTATTCGCGCAGAACAACATGTTGATACCTTTATGCCGGGCTTTACGCATTTACAATTAGCCCAACCTGTAACATTGGGCCATTATATGATGGCTTATGTTGAAATGTTCGGTCGAGATTTATCGCGAATGCGTGATGCTCTTGAGCGAATGAATGAATCGCCTTTAGGGGCTGCTGCTTTGGCAGGAACAAGTTTTCCGATTGATCGCTTTATGACAGCACAAGCACTAGGCTTTCGGGAACCTACACGCAATTCAATTGATAGTGTTTCTGATCGTGATTTTGCGTTGGAGTTTTTAAGCGCTGGTGCTCTTTGTGCGGTGCATCTTTCGCGTTTGGCGGAAGAAATAATTCTTTGGTCAAGTGAACAGTTTTGTTTTATTCATTTGTCAGATGCCTTTTCAACGGGTTCGTCTATTATGCCACAAAAGAGAAATCCGGATGCGGCAGAGTTAGTACGAGCGAAAGCAGGTCGATTGAATGGTGCGCTTATGGGATTGTTAACGGTGATGAAAGGATTACCGCTTGCTTATTCAAAGGATATGCAAGAAGATAAAGAATATGTATTTGATGGGGCTTTGAGTTTGAAATTATCACTCGCAGCAATGACAGGGATGATTGCTGATTTGAAAGTGAATAAAAAAGCCATGAAACAAGCAGCGGATTTAGGGTATGCAACAGCTACGGATTTTGCTGATTGGCTTGTCCGTGAATTAGGGATTCCTTTTCGTGAAGCACATTACATAACAGGGCGTGCTGTGGCATTGGCAGAAAGAAAACAGTGTCGCCTTCATGATTTATCATTAGATGAACTTCAAGCAATTTGTCCTGATATCAATGCGACACTTTTTGATGTTTTGACCGTTGAAAAATCTGTTGAAAGTCGTAAAAGCTTTGGGGGAACAGCACCTTCAGAGGTTCTTCGGCAAATTGCATATTGGAAAAAGCGTCTCGTGAGCGCTTGAATAATTGTATTTTAAAAGTAAAAAAGAAAGCAAGATGAGGAAAGAGGACTAATGAAAGTTATAATAAAGGGGTTGATGGTTGTCCTTTTTGGGGGCTTTGGTGTCGTTGGGTGTGGGCGTAAAGGATCATTGGAGATGCCTCCTACAAGTGTGGAAAAACCTACGCAGGGAACATCTGTTGCTAAAAGTGAAGATGATAAACCTTTTATTCTTGATCGTTTGATAAAGTAGGAGGCAAGTGTGGATTTTTTCTCCTATCATCAAGGTATACTTTATGCTGAGGGTTGTTCACTTGCTATGCTTGCACAGGAGGTGGGAACTCCTTTTTACTGTTATTCGGCCAATGCATTGGTTACACATTTTAAGGACTATCAAAGAGCATTTCAAGGGATGCCCAGTCTGATTGCTTATGCGGTTAAAGCGAATTCTAATCAAGCAGTTTTGCGGCTTTTAGCTAACAATGGAGCGGGAGCTGATGTGGTCTCAGAAGGTGAATTACGGCGTGCTCTTGCTGTTGGTATTCCGGCGCATTGTATTGTTTATTCTGGGGTTGGTAAAACCGTGAGAGAGATAGATTTTGCTCTTTCTCAGAATATTTATTGTTTTAATGTTGAATCAGAGCCGGAACTTGAACAGTTATCGCAACGCGCTGTTGCACTTTCAAAAATAGCACGTGTTTCATTGCGTATTAATCCAGATGTTGATGCAAAGACCCATAAGAAAATTACAACAGGAAAATCTGAAAATAAATTTGGTATTCCCTTGTTGTTGGCAAGAGAGGCTTATAAAAGAGCGTCCTCTTTGCCTGGATTGCAGGTTTGCGGTATTGATATGCATATTGGCAGTCAAATTTGTGATTTAAAGCCGTTTGAGGAGGCGTTTATTATTATCGTAGATTTGGTGCGTCAATTGTGGAGTGATGGTTATGCAATAACGCATATAGATATTGGTGGCGGGCTTGGTATTGCCTATGGTTGTGAACAATATACCGTACCCTCCCCTTTTGATTATGCCGCGCTGGTAAAGAAGCATATTGCTCCTTTAGGGATTAATATTGTGGTGGAGCCGGGGCGGAGCATTGTGGGTCAAGCTGGTGTGTTGGTAACCTCTGTTCTCTATTTAAAAAAGGGGCAAGGGCGGAATTTTGTTATTGTGGATGCGGCGATGAATGATCTGATGCGTCCAACGCTTTATGATGCTTGGCAGAATGTCGTCCTTGTGAAACAAGCAGCAAAAGACGCCTCCCTTATTCGTGCAGATATTGTGGGTTCTGTTTGTGAGACTGGTGATTATTTAGCATTAGATCGTTGCTTGCCAATTTTGGCACCCAGTGATCTTTTGGCAATTACGCAAGCTGGGGCTTATGGTGCCGTGATGGCGAGTACTTATAATAGCAGACTTCTGGTCCCTGAAGTTCTCGTTCAAGATATGCGTTATGCAGTTATTCGTCCACGTCTTGATTATGCGCAATTAATGGGATGTGATCATATTCCTGATTGGATTGAGCCCAAATTAGATTGAGCATTATTAAATATTTTTGGTCTTATTTTTACTAAACTTTGATGAAACAATTTATTTTCTAGAAATTGTTCTGTATGGGGTTTATGATCTTAATGCACCACGGTAAAAGGGGATAAATGCTTGTTTATGAAAAATAAAAACATCAAAGGCTTTGCAATGAAGCTTTTGTGTGTGCGCATTTTGATGTGGGGGATCCTTTCATTGGAACGGATCTGGGGTCGGTTATTACCATTTTTCCTTGTTCTTAGTCTGTTTTGTTCGTTTAGCTGGTTGGGACTTTTTGGCGTTTTGGGCTATTGGTTCCATTGGCTTTTACTTGGGGCTATGCTTGTTTGTGCTGGGGTAAGTTTATTTTTTCTTATTGGTTTTCGGTTTCCCACAATGCGGGAAGTGAATCACCGTCTTGAACGTGTCAATGGCCTTAAACACCAGCCTTTGAATATTCAGACAGATCGTTTATGTTCTGAAAATGATGAAGATTTTAGTGTTGTTATTTGGCGTGAACATCAACGCCGAATGGCAAAGCAATTATACCATTTAAAAACTGGATTTATCTCTCTTAATAGTGCGGATTATGATCCTTTAGCTTTGAGGGCTTTGTGTGCTCTTCTTTTTGTGTGCGCTTTTAGTTTTTCTTTTGGTTCACAAGGGGGGCGTTTGGCTGATGCCTTTGATTTTCGTCCTGTCGTTGATGAAAAACTCATGCGGATTGATGCTTGGGTAACACCACCTGCTTATACCGGTGTGGCACCGATTTATTTGACAAAAGATGAGAAAACACAACTAGAAATCCCTGAAGGGAGTAATGTTGTTGTGCGTGTTGTCAATGGGGCTGGCATTACAGTAAAAGCAAAGTCTGTAGAAGATGGGAGGGAAATTTCGTTTTCAGAGAAAACGGAGCAAACAGCTTTGAATGATCCAATTGTTCATTTTGAAACACATTTAAAGCATTCAATAAATTTATTTGTATCATCACGTCGTAAAAAACAGCAATGGCATTTGCAGATAATTAAGGACACGCTTCCAACAATTCATTGGTTGGAAAAACCAGGGAGGATTTTAACGGGATCATTGGAGTTACGATATGTGGTGGATGATGATTATGGTGTGACAAAGGCTTTTGTTGAAATAGAGCCTTTTCTTCCTCAGAATAAAAGTGCTTCTTCTCTTTATAATGCTCCGGAAATAGAACTTCTTCTTCCGCGTGGTGGAAAGGGGAAAATGCGAATGGTGCAGGATATATCAGCGCATCCATGGGCGGGTTCGCAAGTCAAAATTACTTTGGTGGCAGAAGATGGTGCGGGGCAGAAAGGACGTAGCAAAACTTTTGTTATGATATTACCACAGCGTGTTTTTTCGAATCCTGTTGCACGCGCAGTGGTTGAACTGCGTCGTTTATTAGCTCTTAATCCTTTAGCGCGAGAGCGGGTACTTGATATGCTTTCTGCTTTGCTTGTGCGTCCAGAAAAGGGGTTGCAAAATGCATCGCATTTTATTGTTCTACAAAGTGCGTGGACAAGACTTTCTTTAGCACAAACAGACGAGGATTTGCGCAATGTGGTGGATTATTTATGGCAAATTGCTTTGGGTATTGAAGGCAATCAACTTGAATCCGTGCAAAAAAAGTTAAAACAAGCACAAGCTGCTTTACGTGATGCATTGCGTTACGGTGCTTCAGCGGCAGAAATTGAACGGCTTATGGCAGATTTACGTCAAGCTATGGATGCGTATATTCGTGCTTTGGCTGAAAAAGCACCGGATAGTCAAGTTTCTAAAAATTCTAAAAGCTCAAAAAGTCCTAATCTTTCTGAAGCTACATTACAAGAAAAGCTAAATTTAATTGAGGAAATGGCTAAAACAGGCTCTTCTTTAGCAGCTGAACAACTCTTGGCGGAAGTTGAACAGACGCTTGATCATTTGCATGTGCAAAAAGGTAATCAAAATGAGGGAGAAAAAAGCCAATCTACACAAATGAAAGAAAAGATGGACCAGCTTGGAGATTTAATGCGTCGTCAGCAAGAAATTCTCAATGAAACACATCAGTTAGAGATGGAACAAAAACGCGGAGAAAATGTACCGGAAACACAAAAAAAATCTTTAAAAAAACGTCAAGCTGAATTGCAATCTGAATTATCAACATTAGAAAAAGAATTATCAGAACAAGGATTTGAAACAGGGGGCGCCTTGAAAAGGGCAGAAGAAAAAATGAATTCTGCGGAAAATGCTCTTGATAATGGAAATCATCAGGTATCTATACAAAATCAGTCTGATGCTTTGGAATCTTTGAGGCAAGGTGCACAAAATGTTTTGAAAAAAATGCGCGAAACACTTAAAGAAACGGGAGATGATCAAAATGCTGATTCTGGTCCTAAAGATCCGTTAGGACGTCCACTTTTTTCAAAAACAGATGAAGAACAAGAAGGCGAGGCACTCCCACAAGAAAGTGATCAAATGCGTACGCGGCAGATTTTGGATGAAATTCGCAAACGTCTTGGTAAAGAGCATCTTTCAGAAGAAGAAAAAAACTATCTTGAAAGATTGCTTCATTTTAATTAATCAGTGTTGGCTTTTTTCTTAATTGATGTCAAAAACAGTGTATGAAGAACCTCTATGGAGTTCAGCTTCAAAGAAAATAATTAAAGCACTTGTAACGCGATAATCATTCTATTGTACTGCTTTTTTAATCATTTAAGTTTAAAATATGCAATATTGAAGTGTTCGCTATTGCGGAGAAAGAGCAGAAGTCCATATAAGTTGGATATATGAAAATCTGTAATGTTTGAAATTTGTTTCTACATGGTATGTTGAGTTGGATATCGTTACGCTGAAAGATTTTTATGCTTCTGCACTTGGGCTGCGTGTGCAAAAGACGCTGTGTGACCAATTAAATTTATGGTGGCCTGATCTTACGGATAAACGGATTATGGGGTTGGGTTATGCGATTCCTTATCTTTCTGTATTGCGTGAACGTGCCCAACAATGTTTTGCTTTTATGCCTGCTGCTCAGGGTGTTTCGCCTTGGCCTTGTGCTGAGAAAGTTGCTACAGCGCTTGTTTTTGAAGAAGATTTGCCGCTTCCTGATGCGTCAGTTGATTGTATTTTATTGGTCCATGCATTAGAATATACAGAAAATTCATTTGAAACGTTGAATGAAATATGGCGTGTTTTAGCACCCAATGGTCATTTGATCGTTATTGTTCCTAATCGCTCTGGCTTTTGGGCGCGCAATACGACTACGCCCTTTGGTTATGGCGAACCTTATAGTCAACAACAGCTTATTCGTTTGTTCGAAAAAACAAATTTTATTTCTGGACCAATACAAGAAATTGTACACTATATGCCTTCTACGGGGTATTTTTCGCGGTTGTTCTCATTTTTTTACGAGCCATTTGCTCGCTATCTTTTGCCTTATTTTGGTGGACTCTTAATGTGTCAGGCACAAAAACGTGTTTATCAGGGTCTGCTCGTACAGCGTCGTCAGTCGCGACGTATTTTTATTCCTGCTTTATCACCACAGACAAGAAATATTTTAAATTATAAAGATAATTAATCATTTTGTCATTGTCATAAGAACCGCAAGTATAAAAGGATTCTCTTATTTCAATTTTTTGCATTTACAATTAAAAAATATTCTTTTGTACATTAATATGTGGAATTGGTATGTGAATAAAAATCTCAAGTATCTATATATCGAACCATATTTCATGAATAGCGGAAACATTTTAAAAGAAAAAATGCTGGTATCTTCGTAAGCATAAAAATAGCAGAGTCCAAAGGATCTTGCATAATATGGTTTATGGTGGTTAAAAACTGTACAAGGAAGGATTAAAATGCTTCTTATGAACCATCTCAAGTATCAAGGGCTCCTCTGCAACATCGAGATCTAACATAAGTGTGTGATGGTGCTGGCTTGTTCTTTTATAAGCGTAAAGATGGTGGTGCTCAGTGGCTTTATCATTAGGATAAACATTTAGCGTTATATCATGAATTATATAATCTCTTAAGAGGAGATAAAGTCATAAAGAATGGAGGAAAACTATAAAGATAAAAAACATCTCTCAAGTTAGGTTAGTGAATGTGAGATAAAGCAATGTGTGGAGCGGTTTTTCTGAAAAAAATAATTATAAATAGCACTCATCTAAAGATGATAGTTATGATCAAGAATGTTGCTAAAAGATATCACGATTATTTATATGCGAAACATATTAAAAACTTTAGAAAGAACAAAAGCATGTGAAACAGAAGTTACAAAGTATATCGTGAGAGTTGAAAGCATTTTTGTTTCTGGTTCTCATGTTGGAATATTTCGTTTTTTATTCGTAATGTTATATATTTTGTCATAAGAGTAAGTTCTAAGTAATAGCATTCGAATTATATGCGAAGTTTTTTTCATCTCGTTTCTGTTTTCATTTAGGATATTAAAATTATTTTTGAAACAGTAAATCTCGAATTAAAGATTTAAACGGTAACCATTTTGATCTGTTATGAGAATTTGTGCATTGGAGGGATCGTTTTCGATTTTTTGTCGCAAACGATAGATATGGGTTTCTAAAGTATGGGTGATAATATTTTCATTATATCCCCAAACTTGTTCTAACAATGTTTCACGGCTGACAATTTTATCATTGGCATAATAGAGACATTTAAGGATCGCTGCTTCTTTTTCTGTGAGACAGATTTTATTGTTGCATTGATCAAGAAGAAGTTTTTGTCTTAGTTTAAAAGTATAGGGACCAATATGAAAGGTTGCGTCTTCATTTTGTTCATATTGGCGCAACTGTGCTCGAATTCTCGCCAATAACACTGCAAAGCGAAAGGGTTTTGTTACATAATCATTGGCGCCTGTTTCAAGATCTAAAATATTATCACAGTCTGTATCATAATTTGTTATCATGATAATGGGAGCACGAAATCCTTGGGTGCGTAATTGTTTAACGGCTTTGTAGCCATCAAGATCAGGAAGTTGAAATCCCAAAATAGTGAGATCAATATTTTCTTTTTGGATTATTCTCATTCCCGCTTCTGCTGTTTTTGCTTGGGAAATTTTAAATTCTTGATGCATTTGCAATTGTTCTACTAAAATGGGGCGTAGATCATCGCCTTCAACGATTAAAAGAGTGTATTGGTTCATGTTTTTCCTTATAGGCATGTTGATGCACTGATTGATATAGTTTCATGAAAAATGAGATTTCATGCAAGAAAAATTAAAAGAGGAAAATTAAAAAAAAGTCTTTGAAAAAATAAACTTTTATAATTTCTATGGTTGTTTGCCGAAAAGAAGGTGTTTCCGTCTGCAGAGTATTTTACGTATTGGTTGGAAGCATTTTTTATGCTTTAGAATGTGTTTTAGCCATTGAGTGTCATCATTTTTACGCTTATGGAGAAACAAGCTAGCACTATCATTCACTTTGCCAGCTCGTGGGTGTTGCGGACAGTTCTTGGCACTTGAGACGATTCATAAGAGGAATTTTTAGTGCTTTCTTTCACGTTTTTTATCTATATGGGACTTTCTCCGCTTAGAATATGCAAGCAAATAGCTTTTGATTGATTCAATATAAACAGGTTGGGAATGAGAGAATCCAGCGGCATGAGAGGCTCTCATCCAACATGCGAACAATGAACACTCAATATGATGCGTTTTTTAAGCGTGAAGAGAACTGTGCAACACCTAGCAGATATGCACCGTTTAGGAGAATTTCACGGTCATTTTTATTGTTTTTTTATCCACGTTCAGTTTTGTTTTTTCGTAGAGTTTGTGTGCGAAGAGGTCTGTGTGATGCTCGTGGGTGTTGCTTATTATAATCGTTGAGTAAGTCTTGCCTTTAGAAATGCCTAAAAAATACCTAATGAAGGGGGGAAGTTTTGGGGCATTTTATATTGAGAAGAGTGCAGAATGAAAAATGATAAGGAAGAGTATCCTATTTATGTATTTAGCGTGAAAACACATCAATAGAGAGGGATGCCTTGTGCGATATGAAGTGCTTTTTCATATGAGTCTAACGGTAAATTCATCGAACACTCCCATCTTTACGCTTATGAACAATTAAGCCGGATCACACACTTTGCCAGCTCGTGGGTATTTCGAGACAGCCCTTAGCACTTAAGACGGTTCATAAGAGCCATTTTCACTCTTTTCTTTAACAATTTTTATTCACACACTCATCCCGCTTTTTATGTGCAAGAAAGTGGTTTTAATTGATTCAACATGGGACAAATTTGAAATGGGAGAATCTTACGATATTCGGGACTCTTATTCAACATGCAAAACAGTAATTTATCATTATAAATCAATGGATTATTAATGAATAAAATTTATTGCTTTAAGATAAAAGCATTTCCTTCTTAAGGTTGCCCATCAAACAGACTTCTGTCCATTCCTCTTCTGTCACGGGTTGTACTGATAAGCGGCTGGCCTTGACCAACACCATATTTGCTAGTTTAGGATTGGCTTTGATTTGTTTTAATGAAACAGGTGTTGGCATGTCACAAAGTGCTCGGATATCCACACATTCCCAGCGTGGATCAGAACTTGTAGAATCAGGGTGTGCTTCAGCACATATTTCTACAATTCCTACAATTTCTAAACCTTTATTTGAGTGATAAAAAAAACCTTTATCACCATATTTCATAGTGCGCATATTGTTACGTGCTTGATAATTGCGTACACCATCCCATTGTTCGCCATTAACTCCTTTTTTCTTTTGCATCTCCCATGACCATTTATGGGGTTCAGATTTAAAAAGCCAATAAGCCATGAGTTCTCCTTTTTCATAGACTGTTATGCATTTTTATAAGTATCTTTGTAATACCATCAACGATGATTTTTAAAATGGGGTAAATAACGGCTATTATCTATTTTTCTTGTTTCAAAATAATGTGTAGTAGAGAGACGCGCTCCATTGATATTTCATGTTGTATAAAAGTATTTTGCTCTTTGTTTCTCTTTTCAACTATGGTCTGAAATGCGGTCACTATAAGAGTTTGTTGGAAAAAATTAAGAAAATTGGTTCTAAAAAGCTTTAAGATTACAATGACAATGAAACGAATAAATGGTCAAAGATGATGAGGTCAACGAATGGCATTCATATCTATGCTTTGTGGGAGAGAGTAGATCTTATTATGCTGTAAAATACCGTCATTTGAAGTGTAATGATATAAGGCAGTTTTTTGAAACATGAGGTTTTTAAGAATGTGTGGTGAATATTTAGATTTACGTGTCGAGCTTTGGGTTAAGTGAATTGTGTGAGTGGGAAGCAGGTGGAATCTGCTCGATAGAGAATTCGGACTATCTATAGACCGGAGTGAGTAGAAATCTTCGTTCTTTAAGATGTGTGTGGGACGTCAATTTTATTATGCTTTTGTTCCACGGCGTCCCATCCCGATCAAGGGCGGGGCTTTTTCATCTAATGGCCAGCGTGAGCGGGGTGCAATGTCAAGAGAGCTTGTTTCTCCTCGTGCGAGTTTTTGTGCACCGGCAAAAGCAATCATTGCAGCATTATCCGTACACAAGGAAAGAGGAGGGGCTATAAATTCAAAACCATGTTGATGAGCAAGGTCTTGCAACGTAGAGCGAATGGCTTGGTTTGCGGCAACGCCGCCCGCAACAACTAAAGCAGGAGAACGCTTTTCTTGATTATCAGAGAGAGGATATTGGTGGGTAAAGTGTTGTAAAGCTAGGTGAACACGATCACGTACCGTATCAGTCACAGCGGCTTGAAAACTTGCGGCAATGTCAGCAATATCATTTTCTGTAAGGGGAGCTATGGCTGTTGCGGCTTGTCGAACAGCAGTTTTGAGTCCTGAAAAAGAAAAGTCTAATCGTTTTTCACCTTTTAAAGGTCGTGGAAGAGGGATGCGATTTTTATCACCAAATAAAGCTGCTTTTTCAAGTGCTGGTCCACCAGGATAAGGAAGACCTAAAAGTTTTGCTGTTTTATCAAAGGCTTCTCCTAATGCATCATCAATAGTGGTTCCTAAACGCCGGTAGTTGCCTACTCCATGAACAATGATTGTTTGTGTATGACCTCCTGAAACTAAAAGTAATAAATAAGGAAAGCTGACGTTGTGCGTTAACACAGCTGTTAAAGCATGTCCCTCTAAGTGATTTACCGCAATAAATGGTTTGCCAGTGGCAAGAGAGAGTGCTTTTGCGCTCATAACGCCTACCAACAATCCTCCTATCAAACCAGGACCACTGGTGGCTGCAATGCCATCAATATCTTTTAATTTTGTGTTTGCTTCTGTTAGTGCTTGCAGAATTAAATGATCAAGAACTTCAACATGGGCACGAGCAGCAATTTCAGGAACAACACCGCCGTAAGGTGCATGGTGATCAATTTGACTCCAAACAACATTGGAAAGAATTCGGCTGTTTGATTCATTGTTATATTCAATGACAGCCGCTGCCGTTTCATCACAACTTGTTTCTATTCCCAGCAGACGCATTTTAAACAAAACCTTATATTGAAGCTTCTTTCTTACGTGCGTACCATGAACAGAAAAAGATGCAAAGTATTTCTCTTAGAATTGATTTTTCTATGAAAAATATGTGTTTTGGCATTTTCTTTGAATTTTATGATATCGTTGATTAAAAAATAAAGCTGTATTTTCGAGTATAAAATGCAAATATTTTTTTAAAACTTGTCTATTAAAGTCTATAATTGTAAATATTATTGAGAAAAATGAGATTTGGAAAATTTCTGTAAATTTATACTCTTTCGAAGATATTTGAGAAAAGCTTCATTTTTAAAACTTTTTTCATTTTATTATTTTATTTTTGAAAAAAGTGTGCACAAAAAGTGATAAAGATGGTCGATTCTTCAAAACCAAAAGTTAAATCACATTATACTGGTACGCGCCGTAAGAAACCAGTTATTGAACATGAAGCTATTCCCCATGATTCAGAGGAAAAAATCCACAATTCTGTAGAATCTCCTGCACGAGAAAAACAGAATATGCAAGGTCAGGATAAAAGTATCTCTAGTACAATTTGGCTTTTCTTATCCCTTTCTGGGATTTTGGGGGGATTCATTGCTTTGGGAATTTTTATGGGGCTTCAATGGGCTGGTTTTTTTCCTTCTCCTTTTGTGGCAAATTCTGCTGGGCAGGAAAAAGCCTTGCAGATTGCTGAAGCCGCAAAAAGTCAAGGTGAAGACACAAAGGAACAATTGAGCCGGGTCTTTCAAGAAATCGATGCGTTAAAAACAGAGTTTTCTTCTTTTTCATCACAACAGTTTAAAACAATGAAAAATGATGAACTATCGAAAGAAGAAAGCAAAAAAGCTTTTGCGATTTTAGAGGAAAAAGTAAAAACTCTTGAAGAAACTGTACAAACTTTTGTTAGAGAGTCGAAAGAGATAGAGACGGCTTTGTCTGTTGGGCAGAGCAATGCAAATGATCTTGCTGCGTTAAAACAACAGTTAGAAGCACTACAGGAAGAAACTGCTGTTAAAAATAGTGAGAAAAAAGAAATAGATACCGCGCTCTTTACTGCAATTAGTTCATTAAAAAATGCTGTAGAGCGTGGTGGATCTTATAATAATGAATTAAAGCTGTTACGGCAATTATCGCCTTCGATTAATGGACTTGATGTGTTGCAAAAAACAGCTACTGTGGGTCTTCCAAGTTCAGCACAACTTTCAGTTGATTTTGCTCATGTTGCTGATGCAATTGTTGGTACGCAAAATCTTGTTGCGTCAGATGCTGGTTTTTTTGACCGAATTTTAGCGTGGATAAAAGGGCTTATTGTTTCGCGACCGATTGGAAATGTTGAAGGGACAACGCTGGGGGCTATTGCGGCACGCATGGAAGTTGCCATTCAAGCTGGTGATTACGAAAAGGCTTTGAGTGAATGGCAATCATTGCCCCAAAGTGCAAAAGATGTTTCAATGGATTTTGTTAAGCAGCTTGAAAGACATATTGCTATTCAACAGTTGTTGCAGCAATTGTTATTGTCTGTGCAACAAGGATCTTTTAAAGCAACAAAGATGTAAATAGGCCCAAGATGATACGTGTTTTTATTTATATTTTTGTTGTTTGTATCCTCGGTTTAGCTTTCACGTGGGTTGCTAATCACAATGGTATTTTTGTTCTCACATTTTTGCATTTCAGATTTTCTGCTTCATTTCTTACAGTGTTAAGTGTGCTTATTTTGTTTTTTGTAACGCTGGTGCTTTTATGGTGGTTATTGTCTTTCTTTTTTTCCATACCGAATGCTCTTTCCAATTATTTTTATAAACGCCATCAAAAGCGTGGTTACGAAGCTCTTTCAAAGGGGATTCTTGCAACTTTTGCTGGTGATAGTATGGTTGCGCAAAAAATGGAAACACGGGTTGCTAAATATCTTGCAGGAAAACAAGAGCCATTGGTAAAACTCTTACAAGCGCAAACCTTGTCTTTACAAAATGATTCTGTTCGCGCCATCGGTCTTTATGAAGAGATGAGAAAGGAAGATCCGACAAAACTGGTTGGACTTTATGGTTTGTTTCGTGAAGCGATGAAGAGTAAAGCTTATGAGGCAGCGCAACAATATGCCGAAGAGGCACTGACTTTATCGCCAGCACTTTTATGGGCGCATCAGGCGGTGCTCGATCGGTTAAGTACTGAGGGTAAATGGGATAAGGCACTTACTATTTTTGAAAGAACGCAAAAAGCTCTCCCGCGTTCTATTCGCGCGACTCCAGAGCGGCAGCATATACAGGTTTTACTACTAAGTGGGCAGGCACTTTCTTTGTTTGATACACATCCTGTACAAGCACGTGAAGCTATTTTGAAAGCCCATAAATTGGCGCCTGATTTTGTTCCAATAATAGTTATTGCTGCTGATATTCTTTATAAATTAAACGAAACGCGTAAAGCGGATAAAATGATTATAGCGGCTTGGCAAAAGGAGCCTCATCCTGACTTGGGAGCGCTTTATCTTGAAAGAGAAGAAGGAGCCATTGGGCGATTGAAAAGGGCTAAGACACTTGCTTCTTATAATAAAGATGCATTTGAGTCGGCTTTCCTTATTGCTAAAGCAGCTTTGGATGCTGGTGAAACAGCATTAGCAAGAGAGAAGGCACAAAAAGCATTACAATGTCATCCACGGGAAAGTGTTTATTTATTGTTGGCAGATATTGAAGAGGCACAGGGAAACAGTCAAGGTGCTGTGCGTCAATGGCTTTCTTTAGCACTTCGTGCTGAACGTGATCCAGTGTGGATGTGTGATGGGGCCATTTTTTCTTCTTGGTCAGCGGTTTCTCCAATCAGTGGACGTTTGGGCTGTTTTGAATGGAAGGCGCCTCCTTGTATGCCTTCTCTCACATTAGAGGCGGACAATATTGTGTCGAAAAGGCAAGACAAAGAGTATGTTATGGGAAAAAGTGATGATGTTGGAGATAAGAAGCTTGAAAAATTAACACCTATAGATGATTCTCTTTTGCATAATGCGCAGGTGGAGAAACAAGATATAAAAGAAAAAGATGTAAAAATGTTCAGTCAAACTCACTTAAATGTTGATGATCCAGGGGTTAAAACAGAAGAAGAAACATCTTTATCGAGGAAAAAATTTCGTTTATTTTAAATTGCATCAATATGGTAGTATGAGCGTTTTTTCAGAAGAAAAAATTAATATAGAAGAAAAAAAATTATCTTTAATCTTGTCCAATAAAATTATTCTCTTATGCTTAAAAAATGAAATTTTGCTTGGTAGCAGATGTGATTGGTTAAAAAATGTTTTTAAATCAGAGATGTCTTGATAAAAAACAAAAAAATAACAAACCAAGGATTGCTGTCGTTATTCATCGGCGCTCTACCTATACTGGTCGTTTGGGAAAATTTTTACAACAAAATGGTTTTGTTCTTGATATTTATCGTCCTATTTTTGGACAAAAACTCCCTGATACATTAGAGCATTATGCCGGCGTTGTTATTTTAGGGGGACCGATGAGTGTGAATGACAGCGAAGCCTATATTGGTGAGGAAATTGATTGGATTTCGTTATCACTAAAGGAAAATAAGCCTTTTTTGGGTATTTGTCTTGGAGCACAAATGTTAGCGCGAAATCTAGGGGGGCGCGTTGGTACAAGAAGTGATGGGACTGTTGAAGTCGGCTGGTATCCACTAGAAGCAACCCCACAAGGGAAGGAATTGATGAATTGGCCAGAGATGGTCTACCATTTCCATGATGAAGGTATTTATGATTTACCGAAAGAGGCAATGCTTTTGGCAACAGGGAATACATATCCTACACAAGCTTTTCGTTATGGAAACAATGCATGGGGCTTGCAGTTTCATGCTGAATTTACACGCGCTATGATGCGGCGTTTGGTCGTGCGTTCGGCACATAAATTGACTGAAAAAGGTGCTCAACCTGCTTGTGCACATTTGAAAGGTCGTTTAATCTATGATCGAGCTTTGAGTCAATGGTTTGAAAGCGCATTACACCAGATTTTTTGTACACCGCCCGTACTTGTGTGATTATTGATAACGCATTGATTTATATAGGTAATTCACGGTTTTGTATATTGAATGAGAACCCCGAATATAGTAAGGTTTTTTCATTCCAAACCTGTGTATATTGACTCAATAAAAACCTCTTGTTTGCATGTCACAAGTAGGGCTGGCGTGTGGGCAAAAACTGTATAAGAAAAGACTAAAAATGCTTCTTATGAACTGTCTTAAGTGCCAAGAGCTGTCGCAACATTTGGGGGCTAGCCAAATATAATGATGGTGCTAGCTTTGGGGCCTCCATAAGCGTAAAGATGGGGGGCTCAATGGCTTTATCGTTAAGAAACACTATTCATTATCATTTTTGTTGTGCTGTAAAAGAGTATGGTTTAAGGCAGAGGTAGAAAATCTATGTAAAACTTTACACATGAGGTATTTTTTGTTAAAGGGTATAATCGTTCTTCTTAAGAAAACCTTGTTGAGTTTATGAGATACAGTACTTTAGAATGATGTATGGGGGCTTCTTGAAGTGATCAGTAGATAAAGTCCGGTCGATTAAGAAGTTGGGTTGTGTATAAACTGACCGGGGTTAGAAATCTTTGTCCTTTTTAGGGTGGGAGAAAGTTAAGAGATAAAGAAAGTTTTAATGTTGTCCAAATCCTCTCAATTACCATTAAGACGAAAAAGTTTTTCTTTAAGCTATTTAATTTTTGGGCTTTTTTGTTTGGCTCTGATATTTATTTATAGCGCACTCTGGTTTTTTTTTCACGTAAAATAGAAGACCATGTTTCTGATATATTTGTAAAAGTATCTTCCCATAATATGGCGGCGGTATGCGAGAATGTACGCAGGGATGGTTATCCTTTACGTGTCGGTGTTGTTTGTGACAAGTTTCAATTTTCTTGGCCTTTACATGGGGTTTCTTTATCGACGGGGCGTTTGACGGCTGGTGCACCAATTTATTCACCTTATTTGGTCGAGTTTAATGTTCGTTCTCCTGCATTAATTGTTTTTTCCGGAAAAACTCCTATAGTATCGCATTGGCGCAATTTGGTGATTGAAACAGAGCCTTATTGGAAAACGGGTAAAACATTGAAGTTTATAGCTGAAGGGCTTGAGATTGCATCTTTTTCCTCTTTCTCTGAAGATCAAAAGCTTCAAGAAGCATTAAGAGCACAAACGATAGATAAAAAAACGACACAAGAAAATATTGAAGATCCGGCATCTTTGCAAAATACGCATGACGTGATTATTCAGCCATTAGAGCCACAAGATATGCCTCAAAAAATAACGGCAGAATTTTTGCGTTTTGATCTAAAACATGAAAAGAATGATTTATCGGGACATATAACTTTTGACGGTTTTGATGCTTCTCCCTTTTTAAAATCTTCTTTTGTTGATATTCCTAAAATTGATGGTAATTTGAAATGGATTTTAAATGACATTTCTTTTCTATCTGAAGATGAAGAAAAAAATTGGCAACAGCGACTGTATGGAAAAAGTGGACTTTTAAAGCAAGGTGAATTGACTTTTCATACAGGTGGTGCAGTGCGTATTAGTGGACCTTTTTCTTTTGATGATGAAGGATATTTGACAGCAAAATTTGAACTTGTCCTTATTCAGTCCATGAAGCTTCTTGACACTCTGCAGCGCTTATTTCCCGCGCAAGCCAATAATCTTCAAGCGTTATTTTTTATTTTAGGTGCTTTGCCTAAAAATGCGGACGGCGCTCCCGTTCTTTCATTGCTCATTAACAATGGGTGGGTAAAACTGGGATTTTTAAAACTTGGTCGTCTTGCTCCACTTTAGGTGTTGTACCAAAGCCTTTTTTCATCTTTACTATCAAATTTCGACTTTTTCTGATTTTCACACTTTTTTGCAATTTTAGAGTGTCAAAATATATTTTAACAAAATGCGTATTTAATGGTAAAAAAAAATAGCTATAAAAATAAAAAATTATCACCTACTCCTAACTCGTCCAACCTCTTTTCACTTAGTACAAAATCTTATGTCAAACTACATATAACAACAGTGTTTGTATGGAAAAAGTGGCATTTTAAAGTATGCTGGATTACCTTTTTATACAGGTGGTGGGTTGTGTGTTCGTAGATTTTTTATGTATGGAGCAAGCATATTGTATATATCTGTTTGGGGGTAATCTATTAAAACAAGTCAACAGCCTAACTGGAGGAGAATATGAAGTTGTAAAGGGGAAAATCAACATCCATCTTTACTGTCATTTTTTATTCGATTTTACGCATTTCAAAAGCAGTTACAGTTATATCTTTTAAATAATGGATTAAGCTTATCCTTTTATTTCTGATATTTTTTAATGAAGCCATATGTCTTCCACGTAAAACAGAATATATTTGTATTGCATATTTACGCATTTGTTAAAAAAATATTTCTCAGTACTTCTTGTTTCCGATGTCGCTTATGAATGGTATAAGGATAAAGCCATTAAGCACCACCATCTTTTCGGTTATGGAGTAACAAGCTAAGGGGCAACACCATCATATTATATTTGCTAACTCTCAATGTTACTGCAGATTTTGGCACTTGAGGCAGTTTATGAGGGGCATTTTTAGTTCTTTCTTTACTGTTTTTATCTATTCGGCTTTCCCATTTGCAATATGCAAGGGGAAATGTGGTTAATTAATTGAATATAAACAGATTTTAAATGAGACAAATTTAGAATATCGAATTATCAGTCATCATAAAAATGATAAAATTATGATTGTAAATCAATATATTATATTTTTATGATGAAGGATATTTGACAGTAAAATTTGAATTTATTTTTTATTTTGAGTGCTCTGTCTAAAAATGCAGGATAGGGCTTCCGTTCTTCCCTTGTTGGTTAGTCATGGATGGATAGAACGGAGCAAAAGCTTAGCTGTTTTGTACTGCTTTTAAGTCTGAAAGTTTATGTTTTTAGGGTGAAAAATCAATCCTGTTGTTTTTTTGAAATTGTTGCAAACAATTCTATTGTGATAAATAGCGAGATTTTATTTTGGGTGTTATGTTTAAAATGCAAACTCCCGCTCTATATTTTCGCTGGTTTGTTGTGGTGGTGGGATAGAACGGGAGATTGAGTGGGTCGTTTTGTATTTGCTTTAGGTTTGAAAGCCAACATTTTGAAGTTGAGAAATTAATCCTGCTGCAAAAGTAAAACGAGAAATATTGAGATCATTTTCAATAAGGGCACTAATGCGGTTTGTAATATTATGAATATTATTTTCTTCTGTTTTTTTCCAAGTGTCAAAAGGATCTTTTTTCTTGCCATAATTTTTGAGGATTTTCATAACGATTTGCCGTAAGCTTTCGGAAACATTTTCTTTGGCTTGGCTTAGAGCCATACTATCATAATAATCTAAGATGGGAATTGTTCGACGAGCTTCATTAATGCGGTTTATACGAATGATTTGTGCAAGCGAGAAATAAATCTCTGCAGTTTTAATAAGATCACTGTTGCTTTGTTTTGCAATCAAAGAAATATCACAGATTATTGGTGCTGCTTCCAAGAGAGCCAATTGTTTTGCTAATGCTTTTGGTGCTCCTTCTTCACTGTAGTGTAGTGCTTTTTCTTCAATCTTTTGATTAATATCGTTGTTGGGAGAATGCATAAGCTCTTTTTCAATAATACTACGGGCTTGCTTTATTGTTTTTACAATTTCTTCTAGTGGACGTGAGAGATCCATGTTGTGCAAACCCCAATTGGTCGTTTCAAAGAGCATTGGGGTCATTGCTGCATAGAATTTGTTTTGGACAAGACCAGGTATTTTATTATCAAGCTTATCAATTTGATCAGATAATTGAGGAATTTCAAAACCATCACGGATGGCAATAAAAACGCGAATAATATTTTCAACCTTTTGTTGTGTTTCATCGTGTAGCCGATTAACAAAAGTGGGGCCTCCACGATTTACAATGTCATTGGCAATCAGTGTTGCGATAATATTACGACGCAATTGATGGTTAATCACTTCCTTCTTAAAATTTTCTTGAATTTGGGTTGGAAAATAGTTCAGCAAGGCTGTATTGAAATAGTGATCATCAACAATGGGGCTATTAGCAATTTCTTCTTTTAAGGTCAATTTAGCATAGGCAAAAATAACGGCGAGTTCTGGACGGAGAAGACCTTTGCCTTGGGTTGTTCTTTGTCGTAAAATTTGCTCATCAGGGAGTATTTCAACTCTGCGATCTAGAAGTTTTTTTTGTTCCAAATCGTGCATAAAGCGTATTTGATAGGGCAAATCAGTAGTGCTTTGGTTTTCCGCCAAAGAAAGAGCAAGGGGTTGTAGATAATTGTTACGCAAGACGAGTTGCTCGACTTGAGGCGTCATTTTTTTCAAGAGCTTATTGCGATCTTCGCGGGTTAACGTTTTGGCACGTAGTGCTGATGCAAGAACAATTTTGAGATTGACCTCAATATCAGAACAATTCACACCAGCAGAATTGTCAATGGCATCCGTATTGCATCGACCACCATTTGAGACATATTCAATCCGTCCACGTTGTGTAACACCAAGATTAGCTCCTTCACCAATAATTTTTGCACGCACTTGTTCTCCGGTAATGCGTATTGCATCATTTGCACGATCACCTACTTGGGCATCGTTTTCTGTTGCAGCACGGATATAAGTACCAATACCGCCGAACCATAAAAGATCAACCGGGGCTTTGAGAAGAGCAGAGATAATTTCAAAGGGTGTTCCTGTTTGTTTTTCAAAACCAATGGCTTGTGCTGCTTCAGGTGAGAGAGTAATGGTTTTTTCTTTTCGTGAGAAGATACCACCGCCCTTTGATAATTTGCTTTTATCGTAATCTTGCCAACTTGAGCGAGGAAGTTTAAAAAGGCGCGTACGCTCTGCGTAGCTTTCGTCTATGTTTGGATCTGGATCAATAAAGATATCGCGGTGATCAAAAGCGGCAATCAATTTTGTTTGTTTGGAAAGCAGCATTCCATTACCAAAGACATCACCAGACATATCGCCAACACCGACACAGGTGAAGGGCGTTGTTTGAATATCATGATTAAATGATTCTCTAAAATGTCTTTTGACGGCTTCCCATGCGCCTTTAGCTGTAATACCAATGTCTTTGTGGTCGTAACCTGCTGAGCCTCCAGAGGCAAAAGCATCATCAAGCCAAAAGTGGTTTGCTTGGCTGATGGCGTTGGCTGTATCAGAAAAAGTTGCTGTTCCTTTGTCTGCTGCTACAACAAAATAGGGGTCAGGGTCATCATGACAGATGATATTGTGGGGCGCACTTATTTTGCCATTAACCAGATTGTCTGTGATGGAGAGCAAAGCAGTGATAAAGTCTGTATAAGCTTGACGTGCTGCTTCTATAATAACAGCACGGTCATTTGTTTGGGGAAGCCGATGGGGATAGAATCCACCTTTTGCACCTGCAGGAACGATAACTGCATTTTTAACTTGTTGGGCTTTGACTAAGCTCAGCACTTCGGTACGATAATCTAATGCACGATCAGACCAACGAATTCCGCCACGGGCAATAGGTCCAAAACGCAAATGGACTCCTTCAACTTCCGGTCCATAAACAAAAATTTCTCGGTAAGGGCGCGGTTCAGGCAAACCTTCAATCTGGCGCGGATTTAATTTGGTGGCTAAAATACGCCGTGGACTTCCATCAGGAAGAGGCGTAAAGGCATTTGTTCGTAAACTCGCCTCTATAAGGTTACAATAACGGCGTAAAATGAGATCATCATCTAAACCAGAGACTTTCCGTAATTTTTCTTCAATGCGCTTTTGAATGACTTGTTGGTTTTTTTCCCGTTCTTTTTCTGTATGGCTTTGATGAAATTTTAAATGAAATAAAGCATAAAGATCTTGGGTGATGTCAGGATAAGCATTTAAAGTTTGGGCAACGCGATCTTGCGAATAAGGAATTCCAGCTTGTTGGAGATAGCGCCCATAATGGCGCAAAATAACAATTTCATGCCAATCAAGCTCAGCTGTTTGGGTGAGAGCATTAAAGCCGTCATTATCAGCATTTTGTGCCCAAATGGCTTCAAAGGTTTCGGCGTGTTTTTGACCGTCTTTTTCAAAATCGATACAGCGTTGGAAAGTACTTTCTAGCTGCATATCATGAAGATACACAGAGCGCCCATTGCCATCTGGTAATTCAAGAGTTTGTTCAGCAATAACGCGAAACCCCATATTTTCAAGGAGTGGTACACGTTTAGAAAGGGCAAGTGCTTCATGGCGGTGAAAAAGCCGAAGAGAAATGCACTGTTTTTCTTTGTTTTGTGCATGATAAAAGATCACGAAAAGGGGCTTTTCATCATGAAGACTTAGAATATGTCCGGCATCGTTAATAGCGTCTTCAGCTGAAAATAAATCACGATAGCTGTTGGGGAATTCACTGGCTAGACGTATTTGTTGCTCTGTTATTTTCTTGTTAAGAGCGATGGCTTGAACCCTGTCTTCCCAACTTCGTGCAATCGAACGTACATGTTGTTCAAGTGTGGAGCGCTCAATAAGGGGAACAGTTTCGTTTCCTTTACGATGGATGATATAATAGACACGTATAAGAGTGCTTTCCAAAAATAGCGGATAAGATTCAAAAAAGTCACCTTTATAGAGCTCAACAAAATGTTCGCCAACTTTTTCACGCAGGCTGCTGCTATATTGATCACGCGGTACGTAGACAAGGATAGAAACAAAGCGCCCAAAAGAATCAGTATGGGCAAGAACCCGTAAACGTGGGCGCTCATCTAATTGTAGAATAAGTTTAGTGTTTTCTGTCAATGTATCAACATCAGAGCGAAACATTTCATCTCTTGGATAGGTTTCTAAAGCACTGATGAGTGCTTTTCCTGAATAATCGGCGTGATTGTGTCCAAGACGTTGAATAATAGTTCGGGCTTTTTCTTTTAAGAAAGGAATTTGCAAAATAGAACGTGTATAAGCTGAGGAGGTAAAAAGCCCTACAATGCGTAATTCTCCACAGAGTTGGTTTTCTTTATCAAAGATTTTAAGACCAATATAATCCAGCCAAACAGAACGGTGAATTTTGGAGCGGCTGTTCGCTTTTGTCACGATAAATAGATTATCGCTTTGCATGAAGGATAAAACTTCTTGAGGAGGCTCTTTCATGCTTTTATCGTCAACAATATGAATAGAAGCATCCGTGAGTATACCAAGTTCAATATTACTCGCTGTAAAGGATTTTAGGGGTTTTTGGTCTTTGATGAAGTTGTAAGTGCGCATACCAAGGAAAATGAAATTATCGTCCATTAGCCAGTGAAGAAATTCAATGGCTTTTTCGCCTTCTTGTTTGTAGTGCGGGGGAAGACTTATTTGGTAGGCATGAATATGTTTTTCAACTTCTTCAAGCATAGGTTTCCAGTCTTGTACAGCAGCATTAACCTGTTCAAGAACTAAGGTGAGTTCATTTTCAAGTTTCTGCGTCTGCTGTTTATTGAGTGACTCGATGTGAATTTGCATCAGACTGATGCGTTTTCCAGAAGCACTATCAAGAATGGGGTGTGCAATCAAATAAATATGGTTTTTGTGTTGATTGAAGACATTTAAAATAGAATCGAGAAGGAAGGGTTTGTTATCATTGACAAGCGTGATAACGGTTATAGGCTTGTTATTACGGGTTAAGTTTTGTTCAAAGAAGATGGTATTTTTTCCCGTCTGATGGAGATTAAAAGCTTTTACCGCGATAGCAGTGGCCCTTTGAAGTTCTTCACTTTCGTAATAAGCAATATCTTCTTCATCGGTTTGAGCAAAAAGGATTTGTTCTATTTTATCTTGGGTGTTTTTTATTTCTGTTTTTTTTTGTTGCAACACATTCACTCTCCCTTTTTGCTCTTAGGGGCCTTTTCTTCTCTTTGTTAAAAGCAGACCATTATATTTTTACATACTGTAACACCTTCTTCCTAAAGAAAATAGCTCTTTATTTGGAAAGAATGAGTTTGTTTTTGCTATTTTTTAGTAATATTTTGTACTTTAAAGAAATATTTTTCTTCAAGGAAAAGGCATTTTTAGTATTTTTGTATGTTAATAGTTTGTTTTTTAAAATATACAAAATGAAAGTAAAAAAAGAAGCAAAAGTAAAAAAAGAATGGCGCATTTACCAGAAAGACTTTTAAGTGGTTACCAAAACTTTATAAACAATCATTTTTTATATAAAATAGCAGATTATCAGCAATTGGTGATTGAGGGGCAAAAACCTGAAGTTTTGGTCATTGCTTGTTGTGATTCGCGTGCAGTACCAGAAATGATTTTTGATGCTAAGCCAGGGGAAATTTTCACCCTGCGCAACGTGGCGAATGTGGTTCCTCCTTTTTCTCCTGATGACCAATATCACGCAACATCAGCAGCTCTTGAATATGCTGTGCAATTGCTTGAGGTGAGACATATTGTCGTTTTTGGTCATGCCCATTGTGGAGGTATTCGTACTGCTCTTAATGAGACATATAAATCTTTATTATCAAATGATTTTATCGGTCAATGGATCAGTCTTTTAGCACCAGCCGCAGAAATTGTTTTGAATAATAAGTCGCTGTCGTGGCCAGAAAAACAGACGGCATTAGAGCAGCTTTCTATTCGTCATTCGTTGAGAAATTTAGAGACGTTTCCATGGATAAAGCTTCGCAAAGATCAAGGTTTTTTGACATTGCATGGGGTTTGGTTTGATATCTCTAGCGGAAAATTATGGAGCATGGAACAGGAAACAGGTTGTTTTATGCGTGTTGAAGTTGAAAGTTTTGAAGTATAGTATTTGTTGTTTTTATTTCTTCGTATAAAAAGACATTTTATGATAAAACTTGACAAAGCTGGGGTTTTATTGTTTGAAGGAGCAAGCTTTCAGTGACAAAATTAACTTGGAGCCACCGACTGAGACCCCGGTTTAAGGGTATAAAGAGATCTCAGAGGTCAACATCCGACGGCGCGATGCGTTCTCGGATGCTATTTTGGTTTGTTTGTTATGCAACAATGAGGTAAATGATGTTTGAATCCTTGCAAGAGCGACTTGGTTCTATCCTGTCTCATTTGACGGGACGTGGCGCTTTATCGGATCAGGATGTTGTAGAGGCGCTGCGTGAAATTCGTCGCGCTTTATTGGAAGCTGATGTTGCTCTTGATGTTGTGCGCTCTTTTACCGATAGAGTTCGGGAAAAAGCTGTTGGGGCCCAAATCGTTAAATCAATTAAACCAGGCCAAATGGTGGTTAAAATTGTTCATGATGAATTGGTTCATATTCTTGGAAATGAAAGTGTTCTGAGTGATTTAAATGCACCAGCTCCTGTTGTTATCATGATGACTGGTTTGCAAGGTTCGGGAAAAACAACCACAACAGCAAAGCTTGCAAAACGTTTTACTGATAAGCACAATAAAAAAGTTCTCATGGCGTCATTAGATACACGCCGTCCCGCTGCACAGGAGCAATTGCGCCAATTGGGAGAACAGGCAAAACTTGCAAGCTTGCCTATTATTGCGGGTCAGCTGCCCGTTGATATTGCATTACGTGCTGTGCAAGCTGCTAAATTGGGTGGTTATGACGTGCTTATTCTTGACACAGCAGGACGTAATCATATTGATGAAGCTTTGATGCTCGAATTGGCTGAAATTAAAGCATGTTCCCTTCCTCATGAGATTATGTTGGTGGCTGATAGTTTGACGGGGCAAGATGCTGTTCATCTTGCTCGTTCTTTTGATGAGCGTGTAGGGATTACGGGGATTATTTTAACACGGATGGATAGTGATGGGCGTGGTGGCGCTGCTCTTTCTATGCGTGCTGTTACAGGTAAACCAATTAAAGCAATTGGAACTGGTGAAAAAATAGATGCTTTAGAAGAATTTCATCCCAGTCGTATTGCTGATCGTATTCTCGGAATGGGGGATATTGTTTCTTTGGTTGAAAAAGCGGCAGAAACAATGGATCACGAGAAAGCTGCTGCTTTTGCAAAAAAAATGCAAGCCGGAAAATTTGATCTGAATGATCTTGCAGAACAGTTGCAGAAAATGAAAAAACTGGGTGGAATGGGCGGTATTATGGGCATGTTGCCGGGAATGGGGAAGGTCAAAGAGCAGATTGCGGCTGCGGGGTTTGATGATCGTTTGTTTGATCGTCAATTGGCCATTATTTCATCTATGACACCGAAAGAGCGGGCGAATCCAGAGCTTTTAAAACATAGCCGCAAACAACGAATTGCTAAGGGGTCTGGTACGACAGCGGCTGATATTAATAAACTTTTGAAGATGTATCGCCAAATGGCTGATATGATGAAAGCCATGGGTGGTAAAGGAAAAAGTGGTTTGATGGGAAAAATGTTGGGAGGCCTTGGTTCCAAAATGGGTTTTGGAGGCAAGGGGAATTTGAGTGGAGATTCTCCAGTTATACCTGATTTATCGGGAATGGATTTGAAGCAATTCTCAACGCTTCAAAAGCAGATTGAAAATGATAATGGAGGGAAGATTTTGCCTGGACTTCCCAAGCGTGGGCCTATATTTCCTGGTCTTTCCAATAGCATTGCCGATAGGGGAAAATTTCCTCAGCATCCTAAGAAAAAATAAGATGTAAAGAGGGAAAGGAATATGATGCAGGAAACAGTATTAAACGAATTAGCACATTTACGAGCATCTATTGATAATTTTGATGCAACTTTGATTCATATCTTAGCAGAGCGTTTTCGTTGTACGAAAGCTGTTGGGCGCTTAAAAGCGCGTTATGATTTGCCTAAAGTAGATCCTTTACGGGAGAAACATCAAGTAGCGCGTTTGCGGCAATTGGCTATAGATAGTCATCTTGATCCTGATTTTGCTGAAAGATTTTTAAAATTTATTATTAAAGAAGTTGTGAGTCATCATGAAGTGATTGCTGAAGAGCAAAAAACAAAAAAAGTCAATTTAAACGAAAGCCAGAGCTGACAATAGGAGATAAAATATGGCATTGAAAATTCGTTTGTCCCGTGGAGGTTCAAAAAAACGTCCTTATTATCATATCGTCGTTGCAGATGTTCGTAGTCCGCGCGATGGGCGGTTTCTTGAACGTGTTGGAGCATGGGATCCAATGTTGCCTAAAGATGGACCGAGGGTGAAACTTAATGAAGAACGTATCCAATATTGGCTTGGGCAAGGGGCTCAACCAACAGATCGCGTTTTACGGTTTTTAGATGCAGCTGGCTTGAAAAAGCGTCCAACTCGTAATAATCCACATAAAGGTGAACCGGGTAAAAAAGCACAAGAACGTATAGCAGCAGCAAAGCAAGCGGCAGAAGAAGCAGAGGCAGCGGCTGAAGCAGAATCTGCTACAGCATAAGAAGCATGATTGTTTAATCAACGTGTTTTTAAAAGCTTTAGAAAAATAAATATTATCCGTTTTTGTCTATCAAAAACGGATTTTCTTTAAAAAGCTGCTTGTTTAAATCCGCACTGGTTTTTTTAATCAATGGTTTTAAAAATCAATGGCGCGGCCTTTAATTTCCCAGTCTCCATAGCGGGAAGGGTCCTTGCCACCGCGTCCGCCGTTTTCTAGAGGTTGTTCTTTTTTTGTTGCGCGTTTTCGTCTTTCTTCAGCTTCTTTAAGGGCGCGTTGTGCTGCGGGAGAAAGAGATTGCTGTTTAATGACAGTTGCATTTTTTTTGCTTGTTTTCTCATCTTTTTTATTCATTTTACACCTATTCCATTGAAGAAGCAGAAAGAAAACACCATCATATAGTATTGATTGACTTTTATCATGGAGTTTTTTGAGTAATGAATATAATGCGTACAGCTATGCTTTTGGCTTTTTTAACTGCTCTCTTTATGGGAGTTGGTTATCTTGTTGGAGGGGGTGGTGGCATGGTCATTGCTCTTTTGATGGCAAGTGGTTTAAACTTTTTTTCTTATTGGAATTCAGATAAAATCGTTTTACGCATGTACGGGGCGCGTGAAGTTGATCAGCATTCTGCGCCTGTTTACTATAAAATTGTAAGTGATTTAGCGCAAAGAGCTTCTCTTCCTCAACCAAAAGTTTATGTTATTGAGAATCCACAGCCAAACGCTTTTGCAACGGGACGTAATCCGCAAAATGCAGCTGTTGCTGCAAGTACTGGATTGTTAAAGCGGTTGAATTCGGAGGAAATTGCCGGCGTTATGGCGCATGAGCTCGCACATATTGAGCATCGTGATACATTAACAATGACTCTAACCGCAACGATTGCAGGAGCCATTTCAATGCTTGGTAATTTTGCTTTCTTTATGGGAGGACCGCGCAACTCTTCAGAAGATTCTCATGGCGCTGGGGCAATTGGAGGATTTATTGCCTTGCTCGTGGCTCCTTTTGCAGCGATGCTGGTGCAAATGGCGATTAGCCGTACACGGGAATATGCTGCGGATCGGAGAGGGGCTGAAATATGTGGTAATCCTTTATGGTTGGCTTCCGCATTGCGTAAGATTGCTGATGGGGGACGTGGGGTATATAATGAAGAAGCAGAGCATAATCCAGCAACCGCGCATCTGTTTATTATTAATCCTTTGAGCGGTGAGGGAGCCGATAGTCTTTTTTCGACACATCCAGCAACTGCAAATCGTATTGCTGCTCTTTATCGGCAAGCAGAAGAGATGAAAGGGGCTCTTGCCAAAAGTGTGGGCTGGAATAAAGAAGACGCTATACATGAAAAAAGCAGCGGGATGAACTATGGAGATTTTCATAGTGGTCAGGCTCATGCATTAGATGAGCAAGAAAACATTTCTTTTCAGCGTGTTACAAAACGTCCTTCTTGGCTTCGTTATGAAAATTCAAAAAGATCTCGTTGATAGAGTTATTGAGGGAGTTTTTAAGGAAGCAGTAATATAAAGGTGGTGTTTTGAAACACAAAAAAGCGGGGCATGTGTCTGAAAAAAATGTTCCAGGATTAGCTGTTCGGCAGGTGTGTGTGCGCCTTTTAGGGGCGGTGGTTGATAAGTGTACGCCTCTTTCTGGTTTGACGGATAATGAACACGGACATCCACACTATTTAAAACTTTCACAACGAGATCGTTTGTTGTGTCGGGCTATTTTGATAGCTTCATTACGTCATCGAGGGCAGATTATAGCGGCTTTCTCACGCTTTTTGGCACGTCCTTTGCCTTCACAAGCACTTTCACTTCAGCATCTTTTGCATATCAGTGTCGCACAAATTCTTTATCTTGATATTCCTGATCATGCGGCTATTGATTTAGCTGTACGTGTGGCAAAACTTGATCCTCGTATGCATCGTTTTTCAGGAGTTGTGAATGCTCTTTTGCGCAATGTTGCGCGTGAGGCAGAGCTTTTACGCCAACAAGTTCCTACCATTGAAGGTGTTCCAGCGTGGTTTGGACAGCTTTTAGTGTCAGCTTATGGAACAGAAAAGGCACATCAGATTATAGCAATTCAAAGTATGGAACCCCCTCTCGATTTGACAGTGAAATCTGATAGCGTTGGATGGGCTGAAAGACTTGGCGGTGTTGCGTTGCCCAATGGTTCTGTTCGATTGAATCGTTTGGAGTGTTCTGTTTCTGATTTACCTGGCTATCGTGAAGGGTCTTGGTGGGTTCAAGATTTTGCTGCAGCCTTGCCTGCTTGTTTATTTGGGAGTATTCGGGGTAAACGCGTTGCTGATCTTTGTGCGAGCCCTGGGGGAAAAACAGCACAATTGGCTTTGCAGGAGGCAGAGGTGACTGCAATTGAGCTTTCTGCTAACCGCGTCAAGCGTTTAAAAGAAAATATGGAACGGCTTCATTTTTCAGCTCACATTTGGCAGGGCGATGTGAAAAACTTCCATCCCACACAGCTTTTTGATGCAGTTCTTCTTGATGCCCCTTGTTCTTCTACAGGAACAATCCGTCGTCATCCAGATATTTTATGGACGAAATCGAGAGATGATATCGTCAAGTTAGCGGCGTTGCAATATGATTTGCTTGTCGCAGCAATTTCTTTGGTAAAGGAAGGGGGACGTATTGTTTTTTCCAATTGTTCATTGGCAAGAGAAGAAGGTGAAGATCTTATTGAGAAAATTTTATCGATACGCAATGACATTGTTTTAGACCCTATTTATCCAGAGGAAATGGGAGCATTGGAACATTTGCTTTGTGGGGGGATGTTACGGACAACGCCTGCGGATTTTTGTCATAAAAATTTTGATGCTGAGAAAACCGTATTTTTAGGAATGGATGGTTTTTTTGCTGCGCGCTTACGAAAAATTGCTTAATTAACGCTTCATTTACAAAAATGGTCGAAATTGTATTTGATTCAGCATAAATGGAGATGAAATTTTGGCGGTTGCGGTAAAAGCTACTCAGGTAAAAGTGGCAGACTGTATCGATACGATACAGAATGTTATGCGGCGTTTATGGGTTGGACCATTGTTTCGTTGGCGGTTTTCAGGGTTTCGTCCTCATAAAATTTTAGCGCATCCCATGGATTTGCATGTAGCTGATCCAATGATGGCGCATGAATTTTATCATGGTCGTTTTGCTTTTGCTGGTCACATTGTTCATTCTGGTGCTGTTTCGCCGTTTTCATTGGTTCCACCAACGCTAGAATGGGAAGCGGCTCTACATGATTTTCATTGGTTGCGCCATATGGAGGTAGCAGAAAGTAATTTAGCTTCTGCACATGCACGCTCTCTTTTAGAAGATTGGTTTGATCATACTGGCAAGAAGGTAAAAGGGCTTGCTTGGAGTGGTCCTGTTGTGGCGCGGCGCTTGATTTCATGGATTTGTCATTCGAAAATGTTGTTAGAAGGCGCAAGTGAGCGGTTTGAAAAACGCTTTTTACGTGCACTTGGTTTGCAATTTCGTTATTTGCGCGTGACAATTTGTAGTATGGAGCACAATGATCAACGTTTACAAGCAGCAGTGGCTTTGACATTCGCCTCTCTTGCTTTGCCTGTTTCTGTGGCAGTGAAAAAAAAGGTACAAACGACGCTTATAGAGGAGCTTTCCCGTCAAATCCTAGTTGATGGTGGGCATATTTCCCGTAGTCCTGTTATTTTGCTGAATTTGTTATCGGATTTATTGTCGTTACGGCATCTTTTTATGCGTAGCAATGAAACGGCACCTCGTATTTTGATTGATTCTGTTGAGCGTATGTTGCCAGCTTTACGATTCTTTATCCATGAGGATCAAACGTTGGCCCATTTTAATGGGGTTGGTCCCCTTGTGTCGGAACGTTTATCATCACTTTTGGAGCTTGATGAAACAGGAGGGAATCCTTTTAGTTATGCCCGTTATTCAGGATTTCAGCGCTTAAAAGCCAATCAAACAACAGTGCTTGCAGATACAGGAAAGTTTCCACCCCGCTCTGTAGCACAGCAGGCTTGTTCGGGATGTTTGTCTTTTGAAATGTCTTCACAAGGGCACCGTTTTATTATCAATACCGGTATTAATCCTGATGGGAGGGAAGATTATCGACATTTAGGGCGTGTTACTGCAGCACATTCAACAGCTACGCTTAATGATTGTTCAGTGGGTGCTTTTTATTATAAAAATAAAAATGGCGCGCCATTTTTGTTTGATGGACCAACAGATGTTCAAGTATGCCGTATAGAGGATTCAGAGAAGACGGGTTTTATTGCGAGTCATAATGGTTATGTGAGACCCTTTAATCTTATTCATGAGCGTGGTCTTATTTTGGCGACAAATGGAGATACGATCGAAGGTTTTGATCGATTTTTTATGCCAAATAAAGGGGGAAAGAGACACAAGAGTGTGCAAAATGAACAAAATCATGTTGCTGTTCGGTTTCATCTTCATCCACAAGTTGAAGTTAACTACGATGGCAAACGTGTGTGTTTAGCCGTAAAGAACGAGAACGTGAAGAGCGAACAAGTATGGTATTTTATATCGCCTGACGCAGATATTTGTCTTGAAGATTCGATTGATTTTGCAGAATTAACAGGTCCACAACGGACACAACAGATTGTTTTATATTTTCGTCCTGCATTTCAGGAAAAAGTTCGTTGGCGTTTTATCCGTAAAGCGTTTGATAAAAAATTAGAACATTGTTCCAACCCATAGTATATTGCGTTTTATCTTGTGTGTCGCAAAACATTATTGTTTATTGTAGTAATATTCTCAAAATTTGAAGATCATATCAATTTTATACACGAAGCATTTTTTTGGAGTATGGGTTGGATGTTTTTAGGCAAGGTTTGCTCATAGAGTTTCATGAGGTGATGCTAAAAGGGATTGGCTTCAGAAAAAAAGATTTTTGAAAGACCATTGTTGACAGATGAGTACTAGTTAAGGATTTTGATCCTTTAAAGATATGGAGAGAAAATTAAGCCGTTGCTTATCTTCAATAAGTTCTTAAGTGTGCTGTTGGGATCAATATTTCTCTCTGAGAGAGTTGCATTAATAGGATTACGCTCTTCACGAAAAACAGAGCGCTATTGTATTGTATGTTCACGGACTTATTTTAAAGAAAAATCCCTTAACGCTTCCAAGCCTATTTTGCGACGATGCCCGTGATAGGTATAACGGTAAATCCATTAAGCACCCCCATCTTTACGCTTATGAAGGAGCAGCTCAGCACTATCACACTATTGATCAGTGTCCAATGTTTGTAACAAGCTCTTGGCACTAGAGATGGTTCATAAGAGGCATTTTTAGCCTTCTCTTAAGAGCTTTTATCCATACAGCTCCCCCCGCTTGTAACGTGCAGGCGAATGGTTTTGGTTGATTCAACATACATAAATTTGAAATGGAAGAATCTTACGGTGTTCGGGGTTCTCATTTAATATGAATAACGCTAAATTATTATTATAAATCAAAAGTTGTATATCACAGAAGCACCGAAAATTCGAGAAATGATACACAGCAATGGCCAAGAAAAACAACTCTTCTGCTCTTTGTTACTATACTAAAAATGAAGTCATAATAACAAACCACAAAATGCATGCTTTTTCATAGCAAAGCATTCTCTCAAATATCTCAAACAACTTTCATAAAGATTTACGCGAATAACGTCGTGCAATTGAATCAATATCACCTCGACAAATTCCAAGATCGCTGAGTTCATATGTTGAAAGACGACTTAACGCATTAACGGTTCGACGATAACGGCGCCAATTACTATAAAAACGTAGAATATTCATATCCTCTACTCAAACTTTTCATTACACTCTTTAGTTTAAGAATAGAGTATATTACTAAAAAGAGTTGTGTTATAATATCATAGCAGGTATGCATCTACATACAAGATAATATCCCTTTAACATTTTCCTCATGCGAAAGGGTAACCATTAAAAATATCAACAAGAACATCTTATCCCTAACCAATGGCTAAATTATGTGCATTTTCTGCGGTGATAAACTTCTTCACGTGTAGATTCTTTGGATTGAATAACTGCTTCCATTTCAACAGTTATCAATAGTCATACGATAATTATGAAAAAGTCCTTGAAACCTTTGTTTCATACGAAAAGAAAAGCAGCAAAATTATTAATGGCGGAAGTGACGTGTTCCTGTAAAAACCATCGCTAACCCCTGTGCATCAGCAGCGGCGATAACTTCTTCATCACGCATGGAGCCTCCTGGTTGAATAACTGCTGTTGCCCCTGCTTCAGCTGCTGCTAATAAACCATCTGCAAAAGGAAAAAATGCATCTGATGCAACAACAGATCCTTTTGTGAGAGTTTCTGTTAAGCCTGCTCTTTGCGCACTTTCTGCTGCTTTACTTGCAGCAATTTTGGCTGAATCGATGCGGCTCATTTGTCCAGCTCCAATTCCAACTGTTGCACTATTTTTCGCGTACACAATAGCATTCGATTTAACGTGCTTTGCTACACGAAAAGCAAATTGAAGATCACGCATTTCATCTTGAGTTGGGGTCCGCTTTGTCACTACTTGCAATTTAAGATCATCGACTACCACGTTATCACGTGATTGCACTAAAATGCCTCCCGCTAATGTTTTAGCAAGAAGTCCTCCACAACGTGGATCAGGAACTCCACCTGTAATAAGCAAACGAAGATTTTTTTTCTTGGCAATAATTTCACGTGCCGCCATTGTGGCATCAGGAGCAATAATCACTTCTGTAAAAATTTTAACAATCTCTTCAGCACATTCTTCATCAAGGGGCTGATTTAAAGCAACAATTCCACCAAATGCCGATACATTATCACACATAAGAGCTTTCAAATAAGCTTCTTTCAAATTTTCTCCTTCCGCAACACCACAAGGATTGGCGTGTTTAATAAGAGCGACAGCAGCGGTTTTTTGCGGATCAAACTCTGCCACAAGTTCAAAGGCTGCATCTGTATCATTCAGGTTGTTATAAGAGAGCGCTTTGCCTTGTAAAAGTTTTGCTGTTGCAATACCAAAACGTTTTTCATTATTGCGATAAAATGCTGCCTGTTGATGTGGATTTTCTCCATAGCGCATAACACTTTCAAGATGACCAGAAAAACTCTGCCACGATGGAGTTTCAATTTCTAAATCCCGTGCAAACCACGATGCTATTGCCGTATCATAAGCAGCGGTGTGTGCATAAGCGCGCATTGCTAGCTGATGACGCATAGATAAGCTTAAACATCCATTATGCTGCTTTAATTCAGCTAGAATCGAATCATAGTCGTTTATCGCTGTTACAACACCGGTATAAGCATAATTTTTTGCCGCTGCGCGAATCATTGCCGGTCCGCCGATATCAATATTTTCAAGAATTGTTTGATTGTCGGCGCCGGATTGGGCTGTCTCTTCAAAAGGATAAAGATTCACAACTAAAAGATCAATTCCATGAATGTTGTTCTTTTCCATAGCATCTTTATGGCTAGGGTCTTCTCTTACCCCTAACAAAGCACCATGAA
Source organism: Bartonella sp. AC535YNZD (assembly GCF_042196625.1). Classification (NCBI taxonomy): domain Bacteria; kingdom Pseudomonadati; phylum Pseudomonadota; class Alphaproteobacteria; order Hyphomicrobiales; family Bartonellaceae; genus Bartonella; species Bartonella sp. AC535YNZD. The sequence goes on from NZ_JBHIQP010000001.1 coordinate 312,509, forward strand.
TCAAAGGGTGGAGTGTTTTAACACGCCCATCCATTATTTCAGGAAATCCGGTAACTTCAGCAACATCTTTTACGGGTAAACCAGCCGCTATGAGGGTTTTGGCTGTTCCTCCTGTTGAAATTAATTCAACATTGTAAGTAGCGTTAAGAGCTTGTGCAAAAGCAACCACACCCGTTTTATCAGACACAGAAAAGAGAACACGACGAACCTGATGAAGATCAGGTATGGGAAAATTTTTGGCAACAACACCCATAACAGCAGCCTTAAAAATGAAAGAGTTAAAATTCTAGTAAAACAAGCTTATACGTTTATAGCATAAGCCTTTAGCAAAATACATTGAAAGGATAAACTGTCTTTTTAGAATATAGGATGACTCACCTTTTTCTATTATTCTGTAAAAACCTCTCATTTGAGGTGTGATGATAGGTATAAAAGTCTCATTGAGACATTAAATGTTTTTTTGTTGCTTATAACTCAACATCTCACCTTCATAGCAGTTTTGAAACAAAAATGCATCCGTATGTTCTCTGCTATATTAGCCTTTATACTAGATGAAGGCGAAAGTATTGCATATATCAATTGGAGTAATCTCTGAAATGGGAAATAATCTAATGAAGCAAGAATATAAAATTATAAAGGCAAAAATGGGTGACTATCTTTCCTATTATTTTTAAATTTGACTTTATGTTTTTCAAAAGCGTTATGACAATTCTTTTTAAGAGTGTGGCGTAAATCTTTTGTGGATGGTATAAAGTTCATTGTATGCCTATGATCTTTAATTTAACAAAGGCGCAAGTTGGTAGCTTTTATTCTCTTTATCAGTTTTCAAGATTCTAAAAATTTTTGTTACTTGAGATGGAAGAGGTATTTTTTTAGTTTTTTTGCCGTAGCAGAAAAAGAAAACCTCCTAACACACCAGCAGCTAAAATAAACCACGTGATTGCATAAACGAGATGATTATTTCGAAAATGGATAATCGTAAGACCAGCAATGGGAAGGTTTGCTTGTGGGGTTGTTTTTTTTCCGGCATCAATGAAATAAGGGGCAACAGTGGACAAACCAAGTTTTTGTGCCATAGCGGGGAGATCGCGCGTATACCATAAATTTTTGTCAGGATTATTTTTGCGTGGAAAAAATCCATTTTTTTCACTCATGCGTAATAAACCTATGATCGTTGTTTGTTCTGTGTCCGTGGTAGAATGTTGCTGAGATGAGGCATTTGTATCCAATTGCTCTGAGTTTTGAAAATTGTTACGTTCATCCATGGGGATAAAACCACGGTTGATAAAGGTCAATGCATTGTCATTAGTGGTTTGTAAAGGAGTCAAAACCCAATATCCCGTAGTATTTTGAGCGGTAGCCGTGACCAAAATATTTTTATCTGTTAAAAATTTTCCCGTGATAACAACAGGTTGATATTCATATTTTTCAAAAGTAACATCTGCCCATTGATTTTTGGGGGGGGCTTTTATGGGGGGCAAATGAATGCGCTGATTGGTACTGGTGATAAGATTTGTTTTCCAGTTTAACCGTTGTACTTGCCATATACCTAATGCACTGAAGAGAAGAAAAAAACAAATACATAAAGTTCCAAACAAAAAAGAAGAAAAACGGTTAGGATTTTCTTGAAGCTTTGTCATGGGGGACTCTTGTTTACTCATGATTTATATTTCCTTTCAGGACAATAAGCTTTCATTCTAACATGGTGTGACTTTAAAAAAACATTTTGTACGCCTTATTGCAGAAAAAGATGAAAAATGCTCCCATAAGAGATGAAAAAGGTTTTATAAAAGACTTGACCTTTTGTTGTCGACCCCCTATTAGAAAGAAACTTCCCAATGGTGCCCGTTCGAGGTAGTGTTGTGCGTGCTTTACGTTCATTCTATCCTTTGGGTATAGGGATTTGAAAGTTTCTTAGAGTTTTAAGGGTGAAGTTTATGTCTCGTGCATGTGAATTGACAGGGAAGACGGTTCTGTATGGTAATAATGTTAGCCATGCAAATAATAAGACTCGGCGTCGTTTTTTACCAAATCTTTGCAATGTGACATTGATTTCAGAAGTGTTACAGCAAAGTTATCGCTTGCGCATTTCTGCAAGTGCGTTGCGTTCTGTTGAGCACCGCGGTGGTCTTGATGTTTTTTTAATGAAAGCAGACGATAAAGAGTTGTCACAACGTGCGCGTTTGTTAAAACGCCAAATCATTAAGAAGAAATCTGAGCAAGAAGGTGAAAAAAAAGCTGAGCAAGCAGCGTAATTTTCAGCGTTATTGTTTTTGGCTTTTTTCTTTTTGATCGCTCTGTTTTATTGGTTCCATACCCCAGGTTAAAAAAAATGTCTTCAAGCGGTCTTTTATTAGAACAGCAAAGAAAAAGGTATGTTGTTTTTTCTATTTTTGCAATGTGCCTTGCTGTCACGGCTTCTAATATTTTAGTTCAATATCCTGTCTATTGGTTTGATTTGAATGAGCTGTTGACTTATGGGGCTTTTACCTATCCATTTGCTTTTCTGATTAATGATTTGACCAATCGTTTTTATGGTCCATCTGCTGCGCGGCGTGTGGTTTATGCTGGTTTTTTTGCGGGTGTCTTTGTTTCTTGGGTATTGGCGACCCCACGGCTTGCAATTGCCTCTAGTCTGGCATTTTTATTTGGGCAACTCCTTGATATTATTGTTTTTACTCCGTTGCGACGTAAAACATGGTGGAAAGCACCTTTAGCAGCAGCATTGGTTGGTTCGGCTTTGGATACAGTGCTGTTTTTTTCTCTTGCTTTTTCTAGCTTTTTTGCCGTTCTTGATAGGATAACAGGCTATGCTGATAGTTCTCTAGTGGAGAGTACTGTTTTGGGAGGGATAGGCATGCCAGTTTGGCTCTCACTTGCTTTTGGTGATTTTTCGGTAAAAATTGTTATGAGCCTGTTGATGTTGATTCCTTATGGGACAATTCTTAACATTATAAAGCTTCCTCTTTATCGAGGGCATTCAAAGGATGCTTCCTCTTTTGTTTGTAACAAATAATAGCCTTTTTGTTTTCCTGAAGCCAAGAAAATTGTACGCTATATTTAGTATGGCAAGTTATTTATAATGATACTTTATCATTTACCAACTTAAGTAAGAACTCTAACACAAAATACTTTTCTTCTTTCAAAACTCTCTTGTGAGGAAGAAATAGAGTCATTTGTTTGTATCTCACAAGAAGGCAATGTGAATAAAATTGTTTGAGAAGGGGCTAAATATACTTTTTACGAGCGGTTTAAGGTGAAAAAAATTATAACTTATTTTCATTAATAGATTAAAATGATAATTATGTTTTTCATTTGAGTGAAAAAGTCCAATATCATAAACTTTTACGCGTTTTAAATACTCTTATTATTGAGTGAATAAAAATTATTTATTTGTCTATGTTACAAGAGAAATTGGCGTGGAGACAACGCCATTTGAAAAGGAAATACTTCTTATGAAGAGCTTTAATGCAATAAAAGTGCAATATTAGACGCTGGAAGTATACTGATTGACCTTAAAATATTGGAAGCTTGAAAATAGGTTTCTGCTGTTGGCTTTTTGCTTGTAAAGCGTAAAGGATGATTCCGGATTCTACATTATGCTATATATGGGTACTGTCGTGAAATCGGCTTGGAAGCAAGGAAGAATGTAAGAGTGCGGATAAGATATATAATGGTGTGTGCTTTTTTCGTGAATGAAGCAATATTCTTTTTTTCGTGTTTTTCTTATATTTTATGTGAGTAAAGGTTTTTGCTTTTATTAATGAGATGGGAGCTTATGTTGATCATTCACTCGTGGAGAGTGACTGTTTTGGAATGGTTATGGAGTGTCAGTTTTGCTTGTCATTTGCTTTTAGCAATTTTGCCGAAAAATCGTTATGAATCCATTTATGCTGATTCTTTTATAAAATAATTCTTAGTATTTAAAACATCCTCTTTGGATGATGCTTCTTTTGCGTATAATAAATACGAATTTTATCATTTTGTGTTACTGAAGGTGAAAGTATAGGCATTATATTTTCTGTGAGAGCAGCATTTTAAAGCTATGTCTAGTGGAGATATTTTTCTATATACGTGTATTTCAATATTTAAATATAACGAAATAACACAAGATCGAGACAAAAACGGGTGATTATTCAGTCTTTTAATTTGAAAGGCACTTTGGGATATGGACGTAAATGGAGAATTCCAAGTAAAACTTATCCGTTGCAATAAAACCGGAAAGTAAAAACAAACTCATTATAATTTTTGAAGATGGTTGGAGCATTTCTTTTAGAATTCATAATGCATCCAGTAAAGTAGAAGCCTTCCTTAAAGTTTGATATTCAATTTGTGGGATTATCTTCTCAGGTTTTTAGCCATAAAATTCCGATGGTTTAATGATAGAAATAATTTTTTAAAATGTAATCGTTGTTGATTCAAGGAAGGCTTATTTCTTATAACTATGAGGACTTTTATCACTAAAAAGTACTTCTAATTGTTTTGTTATAGCGTCGGCAAGTTCTTCAGCATTCATAATTGTTACAGCACGTTGATAATAACGTGTGACGTCATGACCAATTCCAATGGCAATGAGTTCGATGGGGGAATGGGTTTGGATTTCTTGAATCACTGCACGTAAATGTTTTTCTAGATAATTGCTGGAGTTGACCGATAGTGTTGAATCGTCAACAGGAGCACCATCAGAAATGACCATAAGAATGCGACGTTGTTCACGCCGTAATAAAAGGCGTTGATGTGCCCAAATCAAAGCTTCTCCATCAATATTTTCTTTTAATAATCCTTCTTGCATCATCAAACCTAAATTGCGTCGTGCGCGACGCCATGGGGTATCAGCACTTTTATAGATGATATGGCATAAATCATTAAGACGTCCAGGATTATGGGGGTTGTTTTGGGCAAGCCATTGTTCGCGTGATTTTCCTCCTTTCCAAGTTTTAGTGGTAAAACCTAAAATTTCAACTTTGACACCACAACGTTCAAGAGTTTGTGCCAAAATATCGGCACAACTTGCAGCAACGCTAATGGGGCGTCCGCGCATTGAACCAGAATTATCAATGAGGAGTGAAACAACCGTGTCTCGAAATTGGGTATTACTTTCTATTTTAAAAGAAAGGGGTTGTGTTGGGTCGATAATAAGGCGTGGAAGTCGTGCTGTATCAAGATATCCTTCTTCAAGGTCAAATTTCCAATTGCGATTTTGTTGCGCCATCAAGCGGCGCTGGAGACGGTTTGCTAAACGTCCAACGATGTTTTGGAGATGATTGATTTGCTTATCAAGAGAACGGCGTAAGTTATCTAACTCGTTTTCAGAACAAAAATCTGTTGCTTCCAAAATTTCATCAAATTGACGGGTGAAGATTTTATAATTGCCGAGTTTTTGCATTTGTTCCGAATCGGAAAAAAGGTGTTTGGGTTTGTGCGGCTTTTCTTGCCAAGGTCCATTTTTTTGCTCGCCGTCAGCTTGATCATTGTTGTTTGATTGTGTCGCTTGTGTTTTTCCGTCGTCTTGCACATCACTTTCTTGTTCAGTGCTGGTTTGTTCTTCACTTTGAGCGTGTTTTTTGTTTTTACTCTCTTCTTCTGCTTGGTCTTGAGGTTCATATTCGTTTTTTAATTTTTTATTGTTTTCACTGTTAGAAGCTTCACCCTGTTGTACTGTCATTTTGAGTGTAACAAGCATTTGGCGAACGATTTGTGCAAAAGCCTGTTGGTTGTAAATATGATGTGTAAGTTCATTAAGCTCTGCTGCGGCTTTTTGTTCGAGTTCTTGACGCCACAATTCTAAAACAGGGCCCGCTTCTTTTGGGGCAGGGCGCTTTGTTACTTTTTCACGCAATAAAAGTGCAATCGCTTCTTGGATGGGAGCCTCACTTTGGTTGCTAATCTTGTGATAATGGGCTCTCTTGTATTTATCGGCGAGCATGACATCAAGATTTTTTGCAAGCCCCTCCATGGTTAACGTGCCAATTGCTTCCACACGTGTTTGTTCGAGAGCATCAAAGACAGCACGTGCTTCTGATTCTAGTGGAGCAAATTGCATGTGAATGCGGTTGTCATGCCATGCTTTGCGAAGAGCCATGGAATCACCTAATCCGCGGGTAATGGTGATGTCTTTATTCGTTGCGTATTGAGGTAATTCTGGTAAACGTGCACAACTTTCGCTCAAAGATGGTCGGTTATGACTAAAGGAAACTTCAAGGTTGTTTGTGCCTGCAATCGCACGCATACAGGTGGAAAGTGTTTTTTTAAAAGCTTCAGTATTAAGAGTGTTGTTGGAAGAATCTTTTGCTGGATTTTTGTTGTCACCAATATCGGTAGCCATGAGTGACAGATTCCTTAAGGCGAAACACCATGAATGAGTGATTCGGGAAGCTCTTGTCCAAAGGCGCGTTGATAAAATTCTGCAACAGTGGCACGTTCGAGTTCATCACATTTATTGAGAAAGGTTAATCGGAAGGCAAAGCTGACATCTTGAAAAATTGTTGTATTTTCTGCCCAAGTAATGACGGTACGTGGACTCATGACAGTTGAAAGATCTCCATTGATAAAAGATTGGCGTACCATATCAGCAACATGAACCATTTGTGAAATTATCTTTTTTCCTTCAGTCGTTTGAAAGGATTTGACCTTTGAACAAATGATATTAACCTCTTTATCATGGGGTAAATAATTGAGTATCGTAACAATAGACCAGCGGTCCATTTGAGCTTGATTAATTTGTTGGGTACCATGATAAAGACCGGTTGTATCGCCAAGACCAACGGTATTTGCTGTTGCAAAAAGACGAAACGCTGGATGTGGAGAGATGACACGGCTTTGATCAAGTAAGCTTAGTTTTCCAGAAGTTTCAAGAACGCGTTGAATGACAAACATAACATCGGGACGCCCCGCATCATATTCGTCGAAAACAAGAGCAATATTATTTTGATAAGCCCATGGCAAAATGCCCTCTTTAAATTCAGTGATTTGTAAGCCATCTTTTAAAACGATAGCATCTTTTCCTACAAGATCGATACGACTTACATGACTATCGAGATTAATGCGAAGACAAGGCCAGTTAAGACGTGCAGCAACTTGTTCAATATGCGTTGATTTCCCTGTACCGTGATAGCCAGAAACCATTACACGGCGGTTAAAGGTAAAACCTGCGAGAATCGCTAAAGTTGTTTGCTGATCAAAAAGATAATCAGGATCAATATCAGGAACATGGGGACTTTTTGTGCTAAAAGCAGGGACTTTCAGATCTGTTTCAATATGAAATAGATCGCGAGCACAAAGTGTAATATCGGGCAAATTTTCAACGGTAAGATTTGTCATTATGTTTCTGGAAGGGAGAGGACGCTATTTATTCATTAGAAACGATACAAGAGTTAAAGTATTTATGCAATGCTCTATAATGAGAGCCTTAGATATTAAAGAAAGATTTTTTTACGTATTCTATAATGTTTTGCAAAAAAAAGTAACATTTTGCGCAAATAATGATGGTCTAAATGAAAATAGACTCATATAAGCGCATATTTTCAGCACAAACCAGACTTTTTTAGCAAATTGTAAGCATGTAAAACATCACGAAAGCGCTCTTCTGAAGCACGATTACCACCATTGGAATCAGGATGGTGCTTTTTTACCAACTCTTTATATTTCATTTTGATGTCTTCTGCTGAAGCGTTTGCCTGTAGTCCCAGTGTATCAAAAGCTTTTGCTTCTAAGGGCTTTAATTTTCGTGAAAACTTATTGCTTGAATGCTGCCCAGTAAAAAGCGTGAAGGGATCGCGCATGCGATTTTGATAGGCCGCTGTTCCAGAGCGAATCTTTGCATAATTCGCGGCTGTTTTTTTCGATGTACCATTGCTCAGATCTGTAGGCCATGTCGGACGATGTCCTGTGAGAGCATCCTTTTGAAATTTTGCGATATCTTTATTGCTAAGACCAGAGAAGTAATTAAAATTTTTATTATAGGCGCGTACGTGTTCAATACAAAAATATAAATATTGTCCTTCGTGATTTCGACCTGCTGGTGCTTTATGGGACCCTGTTTTTTCACAACCTTCCCACTGACACTGTTGTGCTTCTGGCTCAGCTTTTTGTTTTTTATTTGAGCTTATGCGAATTGAATCGAATAATTTAGATGTTATTGTCATATTATTGGTTTATGCAAAATTGATTAATTTTACAAGAATTGACTTTTGAAAAATTTGTTTTCACACTTATTCTATTATGAAAAAGGTGTATTTTTGCACGTTCATTTTGTTTGAGGAATGAAAAATGTCTATAGAAACAATCATCAACAGAAAGCTTCAGGATGCTTTTCATCCGCAGAAACTGGAAGTGATTAACGAAAGTCATCTTCATGAGGGACATCCTCATGATGAACATGCTTTTGATGGTAAAGGAGAAACACATTTTCGGGTGAAAATTTTATCTTCTTCTTTTTCCAATATGACGCGTGTAGAAATACATCGAGCGATTTATCAAGTTTTAAAAGAAGAGCTTGCTACTTGTGTTCACGCTTTGGCACTTGAGGTTGAAACACTCTAATTTTTTGATGAGACGTTTTTAGGAACGGGGATGGGCCTTTTGATAGATTTTTAACAAATGGTCTGTATCGACGTGGGTATAGATTTGTGTGGTGGAAAGACTAGCGTGCCCAAGAAGTTCTTGAATGGTGCGCAAATCTCCCCCCCGTGATAAAAGATGGGTGGCAAAAGAATGGCGCAGTGTATGAGGCGTTGCAGTTTCTGGTAAACCAAGGCTTGCACGTAAATTACGGACAGCTTTTTGAATAATGGCAGGCTGTAGGGGACCACCCCGCGCACCACGAAACATGGGTTGGTTGTCTATTAAAGGATATGGGCAGCATTGAAGATAATTTTGTACGGCTTCGTAAACAATTTTTATGAGGGGAACAAGGCGTGTTTTGCCTCCTTTTCCAGTTATAAATAAACTTGTTTTTTCAGGATCAGAAAATTGTTCTGGTGTGAGGCTTAAGGCTTCTGATATTCGCATTCCACAGCCATAAAGAAGCATGAGGACAGCAGCATTACGCGCGGTAATCCAAGGTTCATTTTCCAGTTGATTTTCTTGTTTGACTATGTGAAGTGCTGATTTTATCGCTAAAGATTTTGGGAGCGATTTGGGGTGTTTGGGGCTTCGGATAAGTTGAGCTGCGGGAACATTGACGATTCCTTCACGTGATAAGTATTTGAAAAAAGAACGGATGCCTGCTACTCCGCGGCTTAAAGAACGAGCACTTACATTATTTGTTCGCCGATAAGCAAGATAAGCACGCAAGTCACTAACGCGTAAATGAGCAAGATCTGTAAGGGTTGGTGTATGGCTTAAGTGTTGACAGAGAAAAGACAAAAATTGCCGCGTATCACGTTCATAGGCTTGCACTGTTTGTGCTGACATACGACGTGTTTGGGTAAGACACTCTAACCAATTTTTCCTTGCGTTTAAAATTGCATGGTCTGCTGGAATGAGAGGAATATTTTCATCTTTTCTCTTGTCGTTTTTGATAGGCATTATCTAGTTGAGAGTTTCTTTCTTTTTAGATTTTTCATCGTTAGAATGACCATTCTTGTTTTGGGGTTTCTCTTCACGATTGATAAGCTGCTTTTCACCTTTGAGAGAGAGTATTTTCAAAAGATTGTGCGTTGACATCAAATGCGCAAAAATTAATCCTAAAAAGCCATTTTTATGAAGTTTGGCAAGTTGGCTTGCTGATAATTTATTCAATTTTTCTTCATCAACAACCCAAAAATGTTCCAATTGCGCTGAGAGACCTTTATCGTTTTTCACATTGATGGATTTTTGGCTTAGAAGATCCATTTCTACAAGAGCATCAATAAACTCAGAGGTTTTCTCCATAGCGATTTTAAAACTTTCAAGAAAGCGAATACGTTCTTCCATAAAAGGAGAAATAGAGCCATCGGAATTAAAAAGTTCTGTTCCTGCAACTTCATTAAACATACCGGACTGTTGATCAAAGCACACAGAAAGTTCTTTTTCATTGCTAATTTGTGCTAAAACAAAAGGGTAGCGGCGGACAAAAGCAGGAACATAAGTATTGTTTTTCCAACTTTTATCAGAAGCGATATAGTCATTTTCGTCATTAGAAAGACCGACAAGAGCTGCGGATGTGTAGTGCCGTTTTTTTTGTTCATCTTCAGCGCACATAAATAAAATAGGATAGTCTAGTGCTGCTTGAAAATATTCAGTACTTGCTAAAGGAACCCAATGAGTATCCTTGGCAAAAGACATATCACTTGGAGGAGCAAATTTTAGATTTTTATGGGAAATTTTGTTGATTGGTGTGATATCTTTGTAAAATAGCATAATATTTGCCATAAGACTTTCTCCTTTATTAATTTGTTTTTGTTACCAAGAAAGGTCTTTTAGAAGATTGTCTCATATGGCAACAAGATTGAATAGAAAACTATAAGATTGAAGGGTTCATTTTTGAGAGATAATATTTTTGCATGAAGTATAATAAAGAAAAGCTTAAAAATAAAGTCTATCTTGCCATTATTGGTACGCCTCATGGTGTAAAAGGGGATGTTTTTGTTAGAATTTTAAGTGCTGATCCCCAGCGTTTCAAGTCTTATGGTACTCTTTATGATGATATGGGGCGTTCTTATGACATTGTAACTCTTCGCATGCAAAAAAATAAGGCGATTGTACGTTTTAAAGGGATAGAAAATCGTAATACTGCTGAGTCTTTAAATGGTATTCGCCTTTATGTGATGCGTGATCAATTAATTGATGATTTGATGGAGGATGAGTTTTATCAAGTCGATTTAATAGGTTTGTGTGTCCAAGATTGTGGGGGAAAAATCTTAGGTGAGGTATGTGGTTTTTTTAATTTCGGGGCTGGTGATTTGCTTGAAATACGTTTGAATACGGGTAAAAGAGTTCTTATTCCCTTTAGTAAGGCGGCGGTACCAGAAATTTGTATGGACTCTGGTTTTCTTGTTGTTGATCCCATGGCAGCTGGTTTTAGCGATAGAGGAGAAAATGATAAAAAGGAAATAGCTTGAATCTAAAAATAAAGATGAAGGTAAAAAACAACAGATGAATTTCGTCAATAAAAAGTGGAATGTGTGAAAATATTAAAAATGCTCTTTTGAGCAGATATTGTAAGCACTTTATTTCGAAATAGTCCTGAATTTTTAGAGTCTTTTTTTAGTGTAAGTATTTAGAAGGATCGTATTGAATATGGCGCAGATCAAGGAGACTCAGATTAACGCTATGGCGTTAAAAGTCTTGTTTGTGCTATTTTTGCTATTATAGAATCTGTTTAAGAAAATAAGGATAAGAAATAAAATGAAATTTCAGGCGCGCGTTTTAACCCTTTATCCTGAAATGTTTCCTGGTTTTTTAGGGTATTCTTTAGCAGGGCAAGCTTTAGAGCGTGGAATTTGGTCACTGGAGACGGTACAGATTAGGGATTTTGCTTTAGACAAACACCATAGCGTTGATGATAAACCTGCTGGTGGGGGAGCTGGTATGGTAATGCGGGCGGATGTATTGGCGGCTGCTCTTGATTGCTGTCCACAGGATTCGCCAAGATTGTTGATGAGTCCACGTGGACGCCCTTTTGACCAAGCTTACGCGCATAGCTTGGCTCGTGATACGGGTGTGACGTTAGTTTGTGGACGTTTTGAAGGGGTTGATGAGCGAGTCATAGAAGCACGAGAATTAGAAGAAATTTCTATTGGTGATTATATTCTTTCAGGGGGTGAAACAGCCGCATTGGTTATCTTAGATGCTATTATACGTCTTCTGCCCGGAGTGATGGGGAATGCAGCTTCTGCAAGGTGTGAAAGTTTTGAAAATGGCTTGCTGGAACATCCGCAATATACACGCCCTTCTCTTTTCGAAGGGCGGGGTATTCCGCCTGTATTGCTCTCAGGTCATCACAAAGCGATCGCAGATTGGCGTCAAAGCCAAGCCGAATTGTTAACACGTCAACGTCGCCCTGATCTTTATGCGCGTTATGATAAAAATCATCAGAAAACTTGATTCATATGATAAGGTGGTGTATTGCATGGCTCTCTTTTTAGAGAGTTTTTTATAAAAGGTTTTCTGTAGTTCCAAAATTAAAATGAAGGAATGGTGTATTCGCTCCTGTGTAAGACATAGCCTAAAGAGCTCCTTATTCTTAATAAAGGCTTTTTTGGTAAGAGTTGAGCGCTCTGACTGTTCGATAAAGAACGTGAAGGATAAAAGAAATGAATATTATCGCACAGCTTGAAGCTGAACAATGTGCAAAAATTGAAGAAAAGCGCCAATTTCCAGCATTTCAGCCAGGAGATACAGTCCGTGTTATGGTGCGTGTGACAGAAGGTACACGGACGCGTGTTCAGGCTTATGAAGGTGTTTGTATTGCACGTTCAGGTGGTGGGTTGAATGAGACCTTTACAGTACGCAAGATTTCTTACGGTGAAGGGGTGGAGAGGGTATTTCCTGTTTTTTCTCCTTTGATTGAAGGTGTTGAGCTGGTGCGCCGTGGTAAAGTGCGCCGTGCAAAACTCTATTATCTGCGTGGCTTGAGAGGTAAAGCTGCGCGTATCGCTGAAAAGAGAGATTATCGGAAAAAAGCTGAAAAGGTTGTTGAGAAAGTAGAAGCAGCAGCCGTAAGTACAGATGTTGAAAAGCAAGTTTCTGAGTAAAGATTATATCGGCTAAACTTTATGCAAAAGCGGCTTTTATGCCGCTTATTTGTGTCTTTCTTGATTCGTTTTGCCTTTTAAAAGGCTTGGAGGAGACATAAAAATGTTTAATCTATCAATTTTCCCTCTTTTTATTCTTAATCATGGGTGCAGTTTAAGAGACTATTGCATATATCGTGGATACTCAAAAGGATAAGTTTAATCTGAAAAAATGTCTGTTTATATTTGGAAAATATTTTAGACCTTTGACGTGAAGATAAAAGTGTATTAGATTAAGGCGAGTTTTGCGGATCATATCCGGGGAGTAATCGGTTTTTTTATGCGTGACCTTTAATCCGTTATTTGAGACAACCGACCTGTAATATCGGTATCTTGAGATGCCAAACAAGTAAAAACGAGAGAGTATGTTTAGTCGTTTTGCGCGAACTTTTTCGTTCATTGCGGTTGCAAAAACCAGGTCAGGATATTTTATGATAAACCAGGTCAGGATATTTTATGATAGAGACAACTAGGATAAAAGAGCGCCCTCGTTCCCCTCATATAAGCATTTATCGTTGGACAATTACTATGGCCATGTCTATTGCACACCGCATTACGGGTATGGCACTTTATGTTGGAACGGTTTTTCTTGCTGTTTGGTTAATTGCTATTGCGTGTGGCGAGGAGACATTTAGAACAGTTCATGAGATTTATAGTTCTTGGTTTGGATTGTGTATTTTGTTTCTTTATACTTTGGCAGGGGTTCATCACATGGTTGGTGGTGTTCGCCACATTGTTTGGGATCTGAAGCCTTGCCTTTTGGCAAAAGAAAAGGCAACAGTCACTGCGTGGGCGACAGTGTTTATTTCTCTTATTGTTACTTTTGCGATTTGGATTATTGGATATACCGTTGTTTAGCTGGGGGTGAAAAGAGATATGAAAAAAGATTTTCGAACGGAACTTGGAAAAGTACGGGGGCGTGGCAGTGCTCATGAAGGAACAGAGCATTTTTGGCTAGAACGTTTGACAGGGTTTATCAATCTACCACTTTTGATATTTTTTATTGTTCTTATTCTTTCGCTTGTGGGCAAGGATTATAGTATTGTGCGTGCACGGCTTGCACATCCTATTGTTGCTATTTTGATGGGATTGATGACTTTTTCGGTCCTTTATCATATGAAACTTGGTATGCAGGTGGTGATTGAAGATTATATTCCACGTGAAGGTTTTCGGATATTCTTTTTGACGTTAAATATTTTATTTTGTTTTCTCGTAGGTGGTATCATTATTTTTTCTCTTTTGAAAATTGCATTAGGGGGTTAAACAAGTATGGCGGGTACAGGATCATCTCTGGGCGCTAAAGCAGGTAACGCCCCTTATCGCACTGTAGATCATAAATTTGATGTTGTTGTTGTTGGGGCAGGTGGTGCAGGATTACGTGCAACATTAGGTATGGCGGAACAAGGATTAAAGACAGCTTGTATTACGAAGGTTTTTCCAACGCGCTCACATACGGTTGCAGCACAAGGGGGGATTGCTGCATCGCTTTCAAATATGGGGCCTGATAATTGGCAGTGGCATTTATATGATACCGTGAAAGGTTCTGATTGGTTGGGCGATACCGATGCAATGGAATATTTGGTGCGTAATGCTCCTGCTGCTGTGTATGAATTAGAACATTATGGCGTTCCTTTTTCGCGAACGCAAGAAGGCAAAATTTATCAGCGTCCTTTTGGTGGACATACGACACAATTTGGTGAAGGTCCACCTGTTCAGCGTACTTGCGCAGCAGCTGACCGTACAGGCCATGCCATTTTGCATACGCTTTATGGACAAAGCTTAAAGCATAATGCGCAATTTTTTATTGAATATTTTGCCCTCGATCTCATCATGACGGATGGGGTTTGTACGGGGGTTGTGGCATGGAATCTCGATGATGGTACAATACATCGTTTTTCTGCCAAAATGGTTGTTCTTGCAACCGGTGGTTATGGACGCGCTTATTTTTCTGCGACATCGGCGCATACCTGTACGGGTGATGGTGGTGGAATGATCGCACGTGCTGGATTGCCACTTCAGGATATGGAGTTTGTGCAATTCCATCCGACAGGGATTTATGGTTCTGGTTGCTTAATTACAGAAGGAGCTCGGGGTGAGGGGGGCTATTTAATCAATTCTGAGGGTGAACGCTTTATGGAGCGCTATGCACCTTCCTTTAAGGATTTGGCTTCACGTGATTTGGTTTCGCGTTGTATCACTCTTGAAATTCGTGAAGGGCGTGGCGTGGGACCTAAGAAGGACCATATTCATTTGGTTCTCAACCATATTGATCCTGCAATCTTGCACGAGCGTTTACCAGGAATTTCGGAATCAGCTCGGATTTTTGCAGGGGTGGATGTAACAAAAGAACCTATCCCCATCTTGCCAACGGTCCATTATAACATGGGGGGAATTCCTACCAACTACTACGGGGAAGTTCTCAATCCAACGGCTGATTCGCCTGATCGTATTCAACCAGGGTTGATGGCGGTAGGAGAAGCGGGATGTGCTTCTGTTCATGGGGCTAATCGCTTGGGGTCAAATTCATTGATTGATCTTGTGGTGTTTGGTCGTGCTGCTGCTCTTCGCGCAGGTAAAATTATTGATCGGAATGCAGAAATTCCACCCCTGAATGAAGCTGCTGTTGATGAAATTATAGCACGTTTTGATCGTTTGCGTTTTGCAAAAGGGGCGGTACCAACAGCGGTATTGCGTGAAAAAATGCAACGCACGATGCAAGAAGATGCGGCTGTCTTCCGTACAGAGGATTCTTTGCAACAAGGATGTCAGCGGATGAATAAAATCTGGGAGGAATTGTCTGATATCAAAGTTACAGATCGTTCTCTGATATGGAATTCTGATTTGGTTGAAACATTAGAGCTTGAAAATCTCATGGCGAATGCAATCATGACTGTTTATTCGGCGGAAGCTCGTTTAGAAAGCCGCGGTGCCCATGCGCGTGAAGATTATCCAGAGCGTGATGATAAAAATTGGCGTAAACATACGCTTTCACATTTGTCAAAAGAGGGTAAGGTGACGTTATCATATCGACCTGTCCATGTGGACCCGTTAACATCTGAAGCTGATGGTGGGATCGATTTAAAGCGCATTGCACCTAAAAAACGGGTTTATTAAGGGGAGACTGAAATATGGTACAAATTAAGCTTCCTAAAAACTCTCAGGTAAAACCGGGAAAGGTTTGGCCTAAACCTAAAGGTGCTAAAAAACTAACAGAATTTCACGTTTATCGTTGGTCGCCTGATGATGAGGAAAATCCTCGTTTAGATACCTATTACGTAGATCGTTCCGCTTGTGGCCCGATGATTCTTGATGGGCTTTTGTTTATTAAAAACCATATTGATCCAACTTTGACACTTCGTCGATCTTGCCGTGAAGGCATCTGTGGTTCATGTGCGATGAATATTGATGGAACCAATACATTAGCTTGTACCAAAGGGATGGATGATGTAAAACATCCCATTAAGGTCTATCCGTTGCCTTCCATGCCGGTTGTTAAAGATTTGGTTCCTGACTTGAATCGCTTTTATGCGCAACACCGAGTTATTGAGCCTTGGTTACAAACAGTTTCTCCTGAACCTGCAAAAGAATGGTTACAAAGTCACTCCGATCGCCAAAAAATCGATGGCCTTTATGAGTGCATTTTGTGTGCGTGTTGTCAGACTTCATGTCCAAGTTATTGGTGGAACGGTGATCGTTATTTGGGGCCCGCTGTTTTGCTTCAAGCTTATCGCTGGATTGCGGATTCACGTGATGAGATGTGTGGTGAACGTCTTGATAATTTAGAAGATCCTTTCCGCCTTTATCGTTGTCATACGATTATGAATTGTGCCCAAACTTGTCCAAAGGGATTAAATCCAGCGAAAGCGATTGCTGAAATTAAAAAACTCATGGTTGAACGCCGCCTTTGAAAATTTACTGATTGATCAAAATAAAGCGCAAGGTGGAAAATTGTATCTCCTTTTAGCAATTAAATCTCTAAAAAAAGATCGGCTGCTTATGGGAGCGCAGTAGCTATAATCATTCTAAAAGTGAAGTAATCCCTAAAAAATTAAGCAATCCTTGCAATGGCTGAGCAGAAAACTCATAGTTGAAAATTGATCAATTAACGAACAGTAAAAAGAAAAATAGAAAATTGTGCGTGTTTTTTGTGCTTTTTGAGGCTTAATCTCTAAAAATTTATTGGCTTCTATGAGGCGGTTAGTATAGTTATTATTGCCTTTAAAAAGGCTTTAGTTTTTTGAGTAGACTATACTTTAAATAGGCATTCTATGTAAAAATAATAAAATCAATATGCCATGTGTTTTTATTTTTATTAAATTCGTATCAGAATTTTTATTTTGATGCAGATTCAATTAATCATTTTTTATAAAAAATGATAACTCTGTATAAATATAGCACAAAAAATAAATGCTGATACAAATATTATAACGCATGTAAATTATCTAAATGAAATACAAAGGAGTGATCATTATGACAATTCGTCATTTTACGACACATTTATTATAATATCGAAAACATTGCTAATATTCAGGGATTAGGAATTTTTGATAATATCATTATATATAAAGGTCATATTTTTATTTTAAAGATTGGATTGTTAATCGCATTAAACAACAAAATTTATAGTTCTCAAAAAATGGAGAACGTAAAATCCCTCTCTATTGTAGAGATAGATCATATAGTTAAGGGGGGTAGTAATTTAAAACTATTGTAACGTCATAGATTTAAATTCACTAAAGAGCAAATAAGACGTTTGAAAAATATCAAATTTATAGTTTTTCCCGAAAATTTAGAAAACACTAGTGAGAATTCTAAGAACACGTGTTGCGAATGTGGAATAAGGGCTGTTTATAGGTTCATTTGAGTTGAATGAATTCAATCATCAAGAAAACATGTTATATTTTTTGCGTTTCGTAGGTTTTGATTTTATATGTTTTTATCTATAAAAAATAGAGATTTCTAGGTTTAGGTCTTATTTATTATGTTAGAGGGTTTCATTTTTTCTTGTATATATGCTGAAGAAGATTATTTAAGCAGTAAAAGTGTTTCTTATTTTATTTTTTAGCATAAAAGATATTTCTTAACATGAAAGAGAGGTGCCTAAGTATTAACGATATAATCAGCCATTGTTTTGGTATTTATTCTGTTCTACCGTAAAAACACTATCGTATTTAGGATTTGGTAATTAGAGTGGTTAGAAGGTGAAATCTGCTAGGTGAGGGGGCGGATTGTTTGCAGATCAGTGAGTGTTAAGAAGCTTCGTCCTTTGAGGTGTGGTAGGTGGAGTCTGTTAGCCAATTACGTAAACTAGAGCGAAATATATGTGGACAGGTTTTTAACCTAACCTCTCTTATATATTGTGATAGGAAATTCACATTGATAAGGACTACGACCGGTTACAGAAAACAGAAATCATTGCGAAAAAACAAGCGTGCTTGTTTTAAAATTTTTAAGGGCATGCAAAATTTCCTGTAGTATCACGCAGACCGTTCGTATTCTCGAGCCAAGAATTGTTCATATATCCTCTTCAATCTGATTTTCACGAATTGATGCAAGATATGGGTACGAACACCTGTAAAAATACGAACACCTGTAAGAATAAGCAGATGCAAAGCCAGTTGTATCATTATTGTTGCTTTGCAGAGTGTTTGATAAAAATCTGG
Organism: Bartonella sp. AC535YNZD; assembly: GCF_042196625.1. Classification (NCBI taxonomy): domain Bacteria; kingdom Pseudomonadati; phylum Pseudomonadota; class Alphaproteobacteria; order Hyphomicrobiales; family Bartonellaceae; genus Bartonella; species Bartonella sp. AC535YNZD. The sequence goes on from NZ_JBHIQP010000001.1 coordinate 330,888, forward strand.
AACATTTTTCCAATTCATTGCCGGTTTATTAATGACTTTATGGCGTTGTTTTTCTAAAAGAGCTTTTGCTGTTGCAGCTTTTACTTATCAGATGGGAGTTAAGAGTATTATGTATCTCTGTTGGCGTAATCTTTGAAAGTCGCTATACAGCCTCCTAATTTGAGGAGAATATGAAGCTGTAAAGGTGAAAACCAGTTTCCATTTTTAGCATCATTTTTTAATTCTGCTTTACGACTTCTAAAAGCATTTAGAGTAATGTCTTTTAAATAATAGAGATTACGCATTGCTTCACGCTTTTGTTTCTCTCGTTCTTTAATAAGATCGAAACCCTTATGTAAAACAGAACGCCCCGAACCAAATACACTTTGCTTGTCAATTTACACGCTTGTTTTTAAGAAACCTTTCTTTAAGGTGCCTAAGCTTATTTCATTACAGAGCTCGTGGATGGTATAATGGTAAAGCCCCGATGAATAATATAAAATTTATAGAGCATCTCCATTTTTATACTTCATAAAAGAGCAAGTTGGGCGTCATTAGACACTTTGCCAACTCCCAATGTTGTTACAATTTTGGGCATTTTGGATGGTTTATAAAAGGCATTTTTAGTGCTTTTTTGTACAGTTTCATTCTATACGGTTTTATTTACTTATAATGTGCAAGAGACATGGTTTTGGTTAATAAACAGCTTTGAAATGAGAGAATCCTACGGTACTAAGATCTTTTATCCAAAACGCAAAATAATGAACACTCTTTATAAGTCAATGTGATGCATCTTAAGAAGAGGGATTTTAGATCTGTTCTTTTAGGAATTTTCGCTTTTTGAGGTGCAGAGAAGAGAGCCGGAATATTCAGAGTAGAGCTTACCTTATGGAATCTATGGATATCGTCTTTAGGAGAGGGACATAAGCCACGTAATATGGTTAGCAAAGCTTGTTTAAGAGAAATTTGGTTGTTTACGAACAACTGGAGGTTAAGAATCTTTCTTCGTCCGAAGAAGACGTCGATATGTCACTATACTTTTTATTACCAAATAGAATGTGGTTTATGGATGCTAAATCGAAATGATAATTTATTTCGTATGAGGTTTTCCATATTTGGAGATTGTTTGGTTAAAAAACATATTTATTAATCACTTGAAAATAGCGCTTAGAATTTTTAAACGATAAGTTTTGGTCTTGATGACGATAATTATTTGTGATGATCGAAAGTACCTATTTTACGAAGCTTTCATTGATAGGCGAATCAAAATTTATTCTTTTCTTTTGTTTAAATATTTATTTTGCAGCTATTTTTTCTTTTTTGCATCAAAGATACTGTTTCAAAAGGTAAATGGAAAGAATGATCAAAGGCAAGAGAATAAAGAAAGCCTTATGTATAATTTGGTTTTCTCGTAGAGTTGTTGTCTATTAACTTTTTTCTTTTTTTCTTCATGAAGAGTGTAGAAAATCCATTGGAGAAGCAAAGAGAATAGGAAAAGTTAAAAAAATAGCCGTAACAATTAGTTACGGCTATTTTTGTTTGCTTCATATTACCGAGAGAGGAAGCTCCCCTTAAGCGATTTTTGATTTAGCAAAAATTGGGTCGTAAAAGACTTCAGTGAGTTTTCTATCTTTAAAGAACAACACTACGTCAACTGTTGTATAGAGAACGATTTTTATCATTTCTAACTCGAGTTGCCGGCCAATTTCTGATCTTTTAATCAAGGTGGCACATCTCTCAAATGTCTGCAAAGCGCTGTTGGCATGCGTTGTTGTAATCGACCCGGGATGACCAGTGTTGAGCGAATTGAGATATTCCCATGCTTCATTGCCTCGCAATTCAGCGAGAAAAATTCTGTCAGGCGACTGACGCATACATGCATCTAGGCATTCTTCAGCTGAAACACGGCCTACATTGTTACCATAAATCATATGTACATGATTGGGATGATTGGGTAGAAAAAGCTCATGAACATCTTCAATTGTGATAATACGCTCCTCTACAGGAACCTTTTCAACTAAAGAGCGAGCAAATGTTGTTTTACCAGATCCTGTTTTGCCTGCAATAATAATGTTGCGTTTGTGAAGGACGCATTCTTCCAAAAATTCAAGAATTTTTCCCTCACGTTTACTTTGTAAGAGTTGAACTTCAAATGGTTCCAACCGTGTGAAGTCCTGCTTCGATAACAAATTATTGGCTTCTTTTGCTGAAGGCTTATTAAAACTTACATCAGAAAAATCGTCAAATGCCCCTTCTTCTTTGAGTTCTTCTAACGTCTTAACTATGAGAGAATGTTTACGAATTACAAAGGAAAGAGCACCATCAACAACAGCTGGTGTTTGTATAATTGTACCACGTTGTCCACCAGGCAAGAGCACATAATTAATACTTCTGGGAGCCATACCGTTATAAACGATAATAGCTGTAATAAGCGTTTGCAAAAAAGTGGTTGTTAACTCTGGTACGCTATGTACTTGCCAACCCTTAAAGCTTTTCGTCCATACTTCACAGGGGCGGCAAATAGATAATTCAGTGATCGTGGGATCTTCTAAAAAACAATCAAGCGGTTGCAGAAGCTGAAAAACTGCTTGATCTTTTTGTATCGAGTTAACGTGTGACGAGACTGTAGACATCGCTGAAATCCAGATCACGAGCAACAAAAATATTTACTCGTTCGCCTTGGTTTTTGTAAAGTGTTGGTGTGATATTGATGGAATTTTGAAGAACATCGATTGCTATAGATTCAGCATTCTGAGCTCCTTTATTTTGTGAGTTATCTTTATTTTCTTTGCTGCTTTTACCAACTTTTCCTCTTACCCATTCTCCTAAATCACCGATAATGCTTACCATAATTGCACTACCAAATCTTTCCCAAAAATGTCTGTCAACCCAGCCACCAATACCTGCTTCACCCAGAGGACCTGTGCCTGGTGAGTCAAGATTGACAACAACACCAGAAGGCGTTTCAATGCGTAACCATTGCACAAATACGCGCGTTTGTCCTTGTTGTATGCCACTTTGGTAAAAACCAACGACTTTAGAACCACGGTCAAGCAAAACAACACGTCCACTTGTGGAATAAATATCGCGTGTTAAATGACACGTTGTCATTCCGGGTTGTGATGTAATGATTTTTGTTTCTAACGTACAATCTATTTGCGTTCCTTGTGTAATCAAAAAGTCACGGTTACGAAGTTGCATCGCATGTGATTGACCTAAACGCACGGGCTGAAGGTTATCAAATAATACGCCATTACCTCTATCATTATTCGATGCTTTATTATTTGTATCTGTAGATCCTTCGCTACCACCGTTGTTAAGGCTAGAACTGAGCATACGTTTGCGTGCTAATTCTTCAGAATCTTGGAGCATATGTGGAGGAATGGCTGTTTGAAGAAGTTTACTCAATGCCGGTGGAATATCCAAGTTTGAATCTTCTGTTTGTGTTGATTTTTCTGCTTCTTCTACAATCTTTGGCTCTTCTATAATCCGAGGGACATAGTTTGGTATAATTTGCTGTACTATTTGTTGTGGTTTTTCTTCCTCAACCTCCACGGTATTACGCATTTTAAAAGCTTTCCAAGTCAAGGCAATCGGTATCGCTACTATGACAATAAGTCCTACCATTAACAATGCACGGGTACCTGGAATTGTTGGACGACGTTCAGAACCTAGTTCGGACCCTCCATAGGTACCTTCAATATGTTTTTGTTCGACGTTGTCCAGTTTTGTACCTTTTCCCTCTCCTTCCTTATTGTCAAACATCATTTTCCTCCTTTATTGATACGATAAACCACCGAAGATACTGTCCCTGTTGTGTTTGGTACGCCATTGGGGTCATAGGCTTCATTAAAAACAGCTAGAGCGCGTTTACCAAGCCGTATAAGCCATTTAGGATTGACCTTATGAACGGCGATAATATCATTAGAACTGCCGATAACGGTGCGTGGTATTAAGCTTTCATTACCTTCAGCATCTACGACATAAATCGATGGCATATCCATGTTAGCGGGAAATTTAAAGTAAGTAATACGCCCATTGTCCCAAGCATTTATCGGAGCAATATCTTGGTGACCACTCATGGTATAACTGAGATTATAGCCGTTGACGCTTTGGTGAAAACCACGTTCAATCGCAAGGCGTCGATTGTTTTCTTCTGACTTTTCATCGTTTGAATCGGGATAATGGAAAGCCAATTCATATGTTGATCCCGCACGGTCATTCCGAAATTGTAGTCGGAATTTATAACTCCGTTTGTCGGTTACAACGATGAGATTGGTATTGGCAAGTTCTGCTTTTGGTTTAATAAAAATATGCCGCCCTTTATGAGCAAAGGCATAGGCTTCAGAATCACCAAAGGCATGAGTTATGTACTGTTCACCTTCTTCAAGAATAATATGTGTTGCCACACCAAGAACTGTTTCAATTTGAACCACATCCGCTTCGTTATACGTTATATAGCGAATGCGGTGATCATATTGTGAATTTGATGGACTTTTGAGCGCCTGCACAGGTACCGTATAAAGAGAAGAAAACGAAGACAATAGAACAACGAACGCAAGTTTTTTCATAACAATCAATTCCTTAATCATTCAACAGTATTTCTGGGTCAGAACGGTAACTTGTTACTTGAAAACCAAGGGGGTTAAGCAATCGATCAGATGATTTCATGGGTGCACCAACATAGGTGTAACCAATTGTTGCAATTTGGTGCTGTTTTGGTCCAGTAGCAGCACCGTTGCTGTCAAGTTGCTGAGTCGTAAAACGTACAGTTGCTTGACCGAGTCCATTAGGCTGGATTGATCGTACTTTAACTGTGATACGTGCTTTGTTGGAAAGCACTTTGTCCCGTGCATTTTCTCCATCATAGATTTTATAATATTCTTGTTGAACAGATGCCGCACTTAAAAGTGCTGTTGTGTCATAGTTCAGTTGAATGGTATCGTAGTCGTAAGTTTCGCGGTTAAGCACATATTGATTTAGCCAATATCTATCTACAACTTCACCATAGCTTTCTTCGTGTTCACGCATGATTGAGATAACATCAACTGCACCCGTCGTATTATCAACGCGCAATACTAAGGGAGTTGGAGCTGGTTGAGAAAATCCAACAACTCCACATATCATACCGAATAAGCCAAAAAGACCCACAGTACTCGCAACACGCCATGCCGTTCTGCGCGACCTTATAAATTCATTGATAAGATCACGTTCTAAGCCACGGCTTTCTTCATAATAACTTCTAAGTTGTTCGGCTTTCACTGGTTTTGCTTGTTTTGTTTTCATCTGTCTCCTCGCTTGATTTCGGCAGGGATTGTTTTATTAATAGGCACGCGGTTCCTATCATTGGGCTGTTTTAGCTTTGGTGCTAATGCACAAGCCGATAAAAGGTTTACAATCAAAATTATAAGAATGATCGACTTCATTTTAATATGACTCTTTTTTACTGTTATACACATTCTGATATTTGTTGTCATTATTATAATTTTGACACTAAAGTAAAGTGTATAGTTTACGATAATTTATCTTTTCTTAATTTCATTTTTTAATTTATGAAAATAGCTCAATTTCAGTGCGAGTATTTTTTACTTTAGGATTGGATATCTTGGTTATTTTGTCATATGGATATTAAGGGCGTCTGTTACGGGAATCATTGCTTTCTATCTCATCTAGTTTCTATGTCTCCATAGATGTCCAAATGTAATGCCTTTTGCGAGAGAATTGGCCATGCTTGATAGTTTGAGTAACAGCATG